>CAZKQR010000307.1:4292-5588 GCA_964554965.1 uncultured Cytophagia bacterium
AACGGCGTGGACGGCTGGGCAGACCGGGGCCTGCAATCCATGGAGCTTTTATCTTTCCTCACCGTTGCCTGGCACATCACCGGCGACGAACGTTACCTGCAAATCAAAAAGAAGCTGTGTGAGCAACACGATTATCACATCAACGCCATTCTGGGCCCGGCGGTGTTCCCGCCCAATCTGGTGGTTCCCTGGGACAACAACCTCGCCTTCCTGAGCTATTATGGGCTGCTCAAATATGAGCAGGATCCCGCGCTGCTCAAACTGTGGCAAGCCGGCATCGAGCGCAACTGGCTTTTTGCCAGCAGACAGAACGATCCGTTTTTCACCTTTGTCTACCTGGCCTTCAAGCCGGAAGAAAGCAGCCCACTGTTGGAGGCCACCCTGCCGGACCTGGAACAAGCACGGGCCAAAGCGGTGCAGACGCTGCAGCGAATGCCGTTGTCCCTGCTGGGCTGGGAGATGAAGAACAGTCATCGGTTGGATGTGGTCCAGGACCCGACGCCAGGCCAGAATGCAGGCTACGGTCGGCAGCGGTCCGGCGACGCGGTGCCGATCGACGAACGCTGTCACATTCGCATCAACAGCGATCATTTTAATTTGGATCACGAGCAGGGAGGCGGTTTCACCGAGTATGAGGGGACCGTGTACCTTTTGCCCTATTATTTGGCGATGCATCACCGATGGCTGGTCAGCAGGTAGGAACGCCAGTCGCCGCGCAGCGTTGAACCGCTGCTTGTCGTCCTGAGGCGCAAGAAAATGTGTTGCAGCGTCTGTCTGCAGACCCTGAGCACCGAAGGAACTATGGACGCACGTAAAAAGCGAAAGTGTGCGTCTTTGTGCGACGCTAGATTCCTCGCCCTTTGCAGCAATATCGGTTTTGTGGAGATTTGGGATTGCGGGCTCGGAAAGACAAATGAGAATGATTCAGCGCCGAACGGAATGAGCGAATGGGGAAGGTTTTACAAGACGATGGACTCCTCGCTTCAATCTTGTCGTCCTGAGGCGCAAGAAAATGTGTTGCAGCGTCTGTCTGCAGACTCTGAGCGCCGAAGGATCTAGCGACGCACGTAAAAAGCGAAAGTGTGCGACGCTAGATTCCTCGCCCTCTGCAACTGTATCGGTTTTGTGGAGATTTGGGGTTGCGGGCTCGGAAAGACAAATGAGAATGATTCAGCGACAAACGGAATGAGCGAATGGGGAAGGTTTTACAAGACGATGGTCTACTTGCATCAATCTTGTCATCCTTCTATATTGAAAATCAAGGGAATTTTCGAGATTATTAGTAAGCGGTATTTT
>CAZKQR010000308.1:0-5587 GCA_964554965.1 uncultured Cytophagia bacterium
CCAAGCACATGGGCGTGCGCCGCTGTCTGGCGCTGGTCAACCGCCCTGATTATCTTCCCATCATGGCTTCCATCGGCGTGGACGCGGCGGTGGACACGCAGACCCTCACCGCCAACGCGATCCTGCGCTACATCCGGCGCGGCAATATCACCTCGCTGGCGAGTCTTCCCGGCATCGAGGCCGAAGTCCTGCAGATCGAAATCACCGAGCGTTCCCGGACAGCCGGGCGCAAAATCAAGGCCCTCAAGCTCGATCACGACGGCATGGTCGGCGTCATCAGCCGCAACGGCCAGGTGATCGTACCGGTCGGCGATACCGAGCTCAAGTCCGGCGATTCGATCATCGTCTTCACCACGCCTCAGTCCGTGGCGCGTGTGGAAAAGATCTTTGCCAACCGATAGGACCCGCCCGCCCCATGAACCTGCGCGCTGTACTGCATATTATCGCCGACCTCATCGTTTTCGAAGGACTCTCCCTGCTTCTTCCCGTCGTTGTGGCCCTCATCTATGGCGACGGCGATGCCCGGGCGATCCTGGTGTCCTCCGTGATCTGTTTGATCTCCGGCGGCCTGCTGGCCATGGCCACGCGCAACCAGTCCGAATTGAAACTCCGTGAAGGATTTGCCATCGTCGTCTTCGGCTGGACCGCACTGACGTTTTTCGGCGCTCTGCCGTTCGTCGTATCCGGCGCCATCCCCTCCTTCACCGACGCGTTTTTCGAAACCATGTCCGGGTTCAGCACCACCGGAGCCACCATCCTTCGCGATATCGAAGCCATGCCCCATGGCCTGCTTTTCTGGCGCAGCATGACCCATTGGCTCGGCGGCATGGGCATTGTGGTCCTCTCTCTGGCCATTCTGCCGTTGCTCGGCGTCGGCGGCATGCAGCTCTATAAAGCGGAAGTGCCCGGCCCCACCAAGGACCGCCTGAGCCCGCGCATCGCAGAAACAGCCAAAATCCTCTGGGGCGTCTATCTGCTCCTCTCCGCCGTAGAGACCGGCCTGCTGATGCTGGGCGGCATGTCGCTTTTCGATGCCCTGTGCCACACCTTTGGCAGCATGGCCACCGGCGGCTTTTCGACCAAAAATGCCAGCATCGCCCACTATAACAGCCTGTACATCGAGTGGGTGCTGATCCTTTTCATGTTCCTGGCCGGCACCAATTTCAGCCTGCACTACCGGTTTCTTCGTGGCAAGCGGGACGCCTATCACAAGGATCGCGAGTTCCGTTTTTACTTTATTTTCACCCTGGCCTGCATTCTGCTGGTCGCGTTCATCGTCTTTTTCAGCCGAGCGACCGGCGTCGGCACCAGCCTGCAATCCGCCGCCTTTCAAGTGGTTTCGATGATGACCACCACCGGGTTCGCCTCTGATGACTTTGAATTGTGGAATCCCGCCGGACAACTCATCATGATTTTTTTAATGTTCATCGGCGGCTGCGCCGGGTCCACCGGCGGATCCATCAAGATCATCCGTATTATGCTGGTGCTCAAGCATGGGATCACTGAGGTCAAAAAGTTGCTGCATCCCAACGCATTCATCCCGGTGCGGCTGGGTGGACGCGTGGTACCAGCCGACGTGGTCACCAACATCCTCGCCTTTTTCATCATCTACATCCTCATTTTTGTCGCCGGCTCTGTGTGCATGGCGCTGCTCGGGCTTGACACTGTCTCCGCCTTTTCCAGCGTCGCCGCCACTCTGGGAAACGTCGGCCCCGGCCTGGGCATGGTGGGACCGATGGACAACTATGCTCAGGTCCCGCAGCTGGGTAAATGGCTGCTGTCCCTGCTCATGCTTCTCGGCCGTCTCGAGCTCTACACAGTGATCGTAATCTTTATACCGGATTTTTGGAAAAAATAAGGTGTGATGAAAAAAAAGCCCGCATGGAATCCGCTAACCGGAAGACCGGCCTGCGGATTCCATGCCACAGGCTGAAGGCAAAGGCTTAGGGTTCGCTGTCAGAACAATCCGCTGATTTTGCCCGCCGCGTCCACATCAATTTTTTCCGCAGAGGGCACTTTCGGCAGACCGGGCATGGTCATGATGTCGCCCGTGAGGGCGACGATAAAGCCGGCGCCGGCGGACATTTTCAGGTTTCTCACCGTAACGGTGAATCCCTCCGGCGCGCCCAAAAGCGCGGGATTGTCCGACAGGCTGTACTGGGTTTTGGCCATGCAGATGGGAAGCCGGTCCAGCCCCAGGGCGGCGAACTGGGCCGCCTGTTTTTTGGCGTTGGCGGTAAATTCCACCTTGCTGCCGTGATAGATTTTATGCACAATGGTTTCAATTTTCTTCTCGATGCTCATATCGAGATCGTAGAGCAGTTTGAAATGGTTCGGCTGCTCGCAGAGACGGACGACCTCTTCAGCGAGCGCCATGCCGCCCTCGCCCCCTTTGGCCCACACCTCCGCCGGCGCCGCCGCCACACCCTGCCGGCTGCATTGCTCCTTGACCACCGCAAGCTCTGCATCCGTGTCAGAGGGAAACCGGTTGATCGCCACCACGCATGGCAGGCCGAACAGCCCGGTGAGATTCTCAACATGGCGGAGCAGATTCGGCATGCCTTTTTCCACTGCCGCGGGATTTTCTTTCTCCCACTCTGCTTTGCCTACGCCGCCGTGATGTTTCAACGCCCGCACCGTGGCCACCACCACCACCGCCGAGGGCGTTAATCCCGCCCATCGGCACTTGATGTTGAAAAATTTCTCTGCGCCAAGGTCGGATCCAAACCCGGCTTCGGTGACCGCGTAATCTCCCAGCGCCAGCGCCATCCGCGTGGCCATGATCGAGTTGCAGCCGTGGGCGATATTGCCAAAGGGACCTCCATGCACGAACGCCGGCGTGTGTTCCAGCGTCTGCACCAGGTTCGGCTTGAGTGCATCTCTCAACAAC
Organism: uncultured Cytophagia bacterium; assembly: GCA_964554965.1. Taxonomy (GTDB): domain Bacteria; phylum Zhuqueibacterota; class Zhuqueibacteria; order Residuimicrobiales; family Residuimicrobiaceae; genus Anaerohabitans. The sequence continues at coordinate 2,891 of CAZKQR010000308.1, forward strand.
GCGGCCAGCGCTCCCTGGGCGTTCAGCTCACCCGCGGTGACGGGTTTTTCGTCAAAGCTGTAGCCCACAATGATGTCGGCCAGCCGTTTTTTCAGATTCGTCACATCCGCAGAGAGACACAACACCGCCATGATCTCCGAAGCCGCGGTGATGTCAAACCCGTCCTCTCTGGGCACGCCGTTGACCAGGCCGCCCAGTCCGTTGACCATGAAGCGAAGCTGCCGGTCGTTCATGTCCAGGCATCTTTTCCAGGTGATGCGCCTCGTGTCCAGGCGTAATCCGTTTCCCTGATAGATGTGATTGTCCAGCATGGCGGCCAGCAGATTGTTGGCAGCGGCGATGGCATGAAGATCGCCGGTGAAATGAAGGTTGATATCCTCCATGGGCACCACCTGGGCGTAACCGCCTCCGGCTGCACCGCCCTTGATTCCGAACACCGGCCCCAGGGAGGGCTCGCGCAGGGCGACGACCACTTTTTTGCCGATCCGCTGCAAGCCGTCCGCCAACCCCACGGTGATGGTGGTCTTGCCCTCCCCAGCCGGAGTCGGCGTCATGGCGGACACCAGAATGAGTTTGCCGTTTTTCCCAGCCGCCTCGTCCAGAAAGCGGTAATCGATCTTGGCTTTGTATTTCCCGAACTGTTCGATATATGATTCATTGATCCCAATCCCCGCGGCGATCTCTGCGATGGGTTTTAAAGCCGCCGCCTGGGCGATTTCAATGTCGGATTTCAAGCGCATGATTTTCCTCCTGAGTAATTCTGGACCGCCCCTGGCTGTTGTTCAAACCGGCAGGTTCTTTGCACCGGTGGAAACCTTTTCGCTGAGAGGGTCCTTTTGTGCACAGACTGCGCCGCAACCGCCTGACCGTAGCGTCTGAAGGCCGGTGTACACCTAAAAGAATATTAGCCAATCAACCGGCAAATGTCAAGGAGAAAGCGCTCCTAATGAGTCCTGGCTCATTTTTTGCTGAATAGCAACCCGCCGCTGCAGGGTAGCGGCTCAGCCAGGATAAATAAATCTTGATTCCAAGGGTACAAAGCGCTATATTTTAACCAAATATGAGATCTGCTGCGCGCAGGATGAACCGCAGTGGAGCAGCTGGCTGGACGCAGAAAAAGTAATTCGAAAAAGAAAAGTATAATTGAGATGCGCGTGAAAATCATTAAAAAAGAAAAGTTTATGGTAAGCACGCTTATCTCAACCGCACTGTTGCTTATCGGCGTACTTTTAATGGCCTATGGCTTTTTTACAGGCAATAGGCAAGTTACCTATGTAGGTATTTTCATAACTGGCGCAGCAGCTTGGGCTGTTATTCTGATCACCATAATTGGGCGAGTCAGATTTTCCTGGCGGGCTTGAAAGAATGGCTGCATGGCATGCATGTGCTGTCATTAGTAGCCTTAGCGTCTAACACCACAATACAGCAGACGTGCTATAATGATCGACGAATCCGCGCGCCGTTGATCGTATGCCGTTACGCGCTACAGGCCGGTGATCGCGTTTCCGCCCGGACGGAAGAGCGATCGTCAGGGCGCCACATCCCCGGGGATGCACAGGACCGCGAATATTCAGCTCCCGCAGCCGCTTTCATCTGGTCGTCCGGAAGCAGAGCAGAGTGGGGTTCTTACAACAATCTAGCACAGGAGTAGAAAGATGAACAAAAAAGCAGGGTGGTGGATGGCCGCACTGCTACTGGTGTGCTCAACCAGCAGCTTTGCGGTTGGTCTCGGCCTCCAATACAGTGGAAACGCCGGCAAGATATACACGAATGGCATTGCGATAAATCTCAAGCTCGACGACCGTCCGATGGTCTTCGCCGCCAGCTATTATATTGATGACGACAAAAGTTTTGGCCTGACCGGAGATTATTGGCTGTTTGAAAAGCCCATCGGCAGCTCGGGCGAATCCACCATCAACTGGTTCGCCGGCGTGGGTTTGTTCCTGAGCATGTTCTTCGGCGACGATTTTGAGTTGCACGACGGCATTCGCGTTCCCCTGGGCGTCAATATGTTTATCGATAAAAAGATCGAGCTCTACACCCAGGTGGTCCCGGCGTTCGGCATCTCGATGATTCCCACCATCAAGACCAACGGTTTCTATGTTCCGATCAGCGGCGGGTTTCGCGTCTGGTTCTGATCCCTTTGCGCACTCTAAAAAAGCCCGGCCGGTTTAAACCAGCCGGGCTTTTTTATGCCTTCAGGGTAAAGTCCCGGTTGAAACGATATTGTTTCAGAGTCTGCGCGCTCTCGGTGATCACCACTTTGATAAAGCCGGTGATGGGCACAGCCAGCAGCATACCGATCAATCCAAAGAGATTGGCGGCGGCAAGACAGGCGACCATGATGAGCGCGGGATGAAGATGCACGCTGCTGGACATGGCCATGGGCTGAACCAGAAAATCATCCACCAGCTTGATGCCGAGAAAAAGCAGCGCCACATGGCCGGCTGCCGCCAGATCCCCATGCTCCATCAGAGCGGCGATCATGGCCGGAATGCCGCCGGCGAACGGGCCGACGTAAGGGATGAGGTTGGCCAATCCGGCGAGGGGCCCGATGATGAAAAAATAGGGCACGCTGAGCACGCCGAGGCCGACGGTCGCCAGCGTGCCGATGGTGACCGCATCGATGAATTGGCCGCGCAGATAATTGCCGAGCTGCTGATCCATCTTGTGGATGAGATCCAGGCTGAACTCAAA
>CAZKQR010000309.1:0-5570 GCA_964554965.1 uncultured Cytophagia bacterium
AGTTGAAATCCAGCCATGGCCGGCGTGCGCAGCGCAGATTCAATCTCCTCTTTGTAAAGCAGCGTCTGCAATCGGCCGGAGGCGAGGAGAAATTTATCCGCCTGCTTGGCCAAACCCTGCTTTTTCAGGCGATCATAGAAGATGTCAAAATTCTTGGCTTTGAGATAGCCGGTATATTTTTTCCTTTCACGGAAATTGGGGTACACGCACCATTGGCCGATCTCATGGCTGACCACCGGTACAGAGACACTGTTGATGAACTTGCGATAATCGACGGTGGTGGCCGGCGGCAGTGCGTTGACGCGCGATTTCAATCCATTTCCCCAGGCCTGAATGCGCGGATCCGGAACTACATGAAACTGATTCTCCGGCAATTTGGGCCAACCGGCCGCGGCCGAGTAAAGACGCCGGCTATCCACAGACCTGAAATGACGTACCCACTCGCTCAAGTAGAGGTCCTTGTTCACGCCGCCCGGCTCATTGCCGGAAAGCATAAATACAAAGGAAGGATGATTGCCATAAAAGCGCAGGATCCGCTCAGCCTCCGCGTAAATCCATGCATCGGTCGGCCCACCGCTGCCCAGCGAGGCGCTGTCGTTTTTAAAGGAATTATTGGCCCAGGAAGAGCATTCCACCTGCAGATACATGCCCAGCTCATCGGCCGCGGTGAATGCGGCTTCAGGCGGACACCAGGAGTGAAAACGGAGATTGTTCAAGCCATGCGCTTTGGCGATGCGGATGATCCGGCGCCAGGGCTCGACCTCGGTCGGTGGATGCCCGGTCTGCGGAAAGATGGCGCATTCCAGAGTGCCGCGGATAAACGTTTTGTGGCCATTGATGAGAAACTGCGTGCCAAGGGTGGATATTTCGCGCAGGCCAAAGGTTACTTTTTTCGCCTCGCCGTTGGCCGGCAAGCGGGCAGTAAGATGGTAGAGGAAAGGATGAAACTCGTCCCACAGAGCGGCCGACTCGCCCATGGGAATGGTAACTGAAAAAACTCCAGCCGATGAATCCCATTGCACCAGCGCAGAGGCATGGTAATCACCGGGATCGATCTCCAGGGAAATCGGCATGGTCCCCGGCTCAGCCCTGAGCGAACCAACCTTGCCTTTGACCAGGATAGAGTTTGAGGCGATATTGGGGAATACGTGCAGATCCTGGATCCATACCTCAGGCGTGCGGATCAGCTCGATGCGGCCCACCATGCCGTGCCAATTTCCCTGTGTGTGGTCAGAGACGCTATGCGAGTTGACGCCCACGGGCACAACCAGGCGGTTATCGATACGAACGGTCAACACATGCTTGCCGGCCGTCAGTCCGGACAGCTCATAGACATGGGGCGTAGCCAGGGCGTTCTGGCTGCCGATAAAACGCCCGTCTATCCACACGCGCGTTTCCCAATGCGGCCGCTCAATGAACAGCGCAACGCGGCTTTCGCCCCAATCCGCCGGGATGATCACATCACGCTGATACCAGGCCGCTCCGCGATAGTATTTTTCCGGCTGCAGCCAAAAGGGCACTTTGATGTGGCCCGGCCGGCGATACTCGGCATACTCTGGTGCAAGAAAATAAGAGCTGTCCAGAATCGTGCCGGTCCATGGCGTCTCCAGGCTGATCTCGTCACCGATCCCTTGCGCCGCCAGATCCACAGGGACTTGCACTCGGCCGGTGAGAACTCGCGTCGGCCAATGGGCCTGTTCGCCGATATCCTGGCGGTCCAACTCGTAGCGCCATTTGCCGGCCAGCGAAATAGACTGCGCCATGAGGGTCGTGTATCCAGTCGCCAGCAGCGCCAGAGCAGCCGGCCAATGCCATTTCATGCTACTCTCCTATCATCGGCTATGGTATCGTTTGCGGCAGTGAACCCCACTCACTTCAGTGCACGTGGATCACTTTTCGATGTTCAAAACACAGCCCAGGAGCCCGGCCGATTCAGTTCCCCAGTAGAAAGGCGAGCAGCTCTCTACCATGGCTGAAATCCGGCATCAGCAGATCACAGCCGGCTTTGGTGAGCCGTTCGATCTTGCGCTGTTCCCAGCCGCAGCCGGTGACTTCGTTGGAAGCGATGCCGATCGCGATGGCGCCGTTTTCTTTGGCATTGCGGATCTCCACCGGACCGTCGCCTAACACTACCAATTCGGCGCCGTGCAAATTGTTGTTGCGCAGAATTTCTTTGATCACCTTGTCCTTGGAATACTCTTCCACCGAACCGATGGCGCCGTACACTCCGCCTTTGAACCACTTGTCCACGCCCAGCACGTTGGCCTCATTGCGCACGTCCTCCTGATCCGTACCGCTGGCGGTGTACATGATCACATTGCGGTGATAGAGCTGCTGACAAAAATCGATAGAGCCCGCAACGGTGCAGTCGGCAAGGGTTTTACGGCCGCTCTGCAGTTCGGCGATGCGCCGGCGCACGGGCACCATCAAACGGTCGTTGTAGATTTTTTTATACCCCCAACTGTCCAATATTTTATCCTTGGGCACCAGGCCGAACTCTTTCACCATTTCCACCAGCCCTTCCATCTGCAGGATGGTCTGAATGCCGGTGGTCTCATCGATAAATTCACGAACCCGGCGGACCACCTCATCGCTGACCGGATGATCGCCGCAAATGCTTTCGATCATCACCGGCTCCATGATCCGTTCCCATCCTTCACGTAAAATGGAGATGGTGCCGTCGAAATCGAATATGGCGTATTTGATTCTTCCGCATTCCAGGTTTTTGTTCAAGATGCGAATCTCTGTTCCGGGGATTGCGTCCATTCTCGGTTCTGCCTTTCTCTGTTTAAAGTTTTTCCAGTTTATAAATCAAGGTTGCAAAAGGTTCATAGCGTTCTGTGATCGCACCGCCTTGAATTTCAATCCGGCGATTCTCCGGCAAAAGCTGCGCGGATTTAAATCCCTTTAAGCCGCTGAGGCGGAGCTGAAGCGGATTTTTATCCGCATTGACGGTCAATAAATAGACCTCGCCGTTGGCTGATTTGGCCGCCATCTCTACCCCGCGGTCGACAGAATGGCCCACCTCCAGATACTCCTTGATCAGCGGCAATGAGATCGTTCGGCTGGCCAGCACCGGCTGCAGGGCAGCGAGCTCGCGCGTCACCCTGGTCAAATCGGTCCAGAAAGCGGATGGCTGGGGGGTGTAAGCGGAACCCCAGTAGATGACGCCGTTGGCGCCGTGTATAATGGACTGAAAAGCCATAAACCGGCTTTCCTCATAACTGGGATATTTTACCATCTGCGTATCGCGGTCCGTCGACTGGCGTAACATCTCCCAGCTGAACGCTTGCAGCACCATGAACACCGGCCGTTCAGGGCCGGCGACCGTGTGCATTTTGTCCGTATACTCGCCCACCTGGCTGATGTAGGTGTTCAGCAGATCACCCTGCAGCCCGTCCGGGTAGAGCGCGTAGGTGATGCGAATGCCCCTGGGGATGACCGGATAGATATCGCAGGCGACGATATCCGTCGCCGCGTTATAGCGCTTTAACGTGGAGACCAAGTTCGTCGGCGCGTGGTTGGTGTACACCGGATGATGCGGGTCCGCCTGCTTGAGCACCTGATAGCTTTTAGCCAGATCCTCAGGCTTGACGCGGCATTCGGCGGAATTCCATCGCCAGGCCGGCTCATCCTCCATCTCCCAGAAAAGCAAGGCTGAATGGTCCTTCAATTTATTGACTCGCTCGACAAAAGCCGGCTGGGCTGTTGCCCTGTTCGCCGGATCGATGGAGCCCACGCTGATCCAGGTTTTTAGCCCATGCGCCTGGGCCTGATCGAGTTCATTCCGTTTTTCATTGACCCGCACCAGATTGTAACCGCTCTCGAGCGCGGCGCGAAATCCATTCTCAGCCTGGGGCAGATAATAGGTGCCGATGATAAAAGTGCGCTGCCCTTCGATCATCATCATGCCGTCGCTGTCAAAACTAATCGCCTGCGCAGCCGGCGGCGCTGTTTCGCGGCTGCAATGATACACCAGCAGCCAGGCACACCCTACAAGCACTAACACGGATCTTTTCATTGCTGCCACTCCTTTGGAATCTCTACAATGCAGACATCAGGATTGCCCAGATACTCGGAACCAAAAATGACAAAACGGCCCCGCGTATCCCAGCCAACCTCCGGGTGAGTGCCGCGGCCATAAGTGCGATGACCCGTGGTCAATAAATGCTTTTGCGTTGTTTTTGCATCAAAGAGGGCGATGCCCCCGTGCCAGTTGTCCCCTGCTACCCAGCGTCCGTAAGGATCACCACTGGCGTGCCACCAGTTCAGTTCCGCCACCTGACTCTCCGTGCCCTGCGGCCAGTAACTGCCTGCACCGATGATCCGAACTTCATGGCTGTTAATATCGACAATTTTAACATGAGATTCAACCTTAAAACCATCTTTTTCAAAGCCACCACAAAAGGTAACCAGATTGCCTACCCACCAGCACTCATGGGTCACCAGCTCTCCGGGCTGCTGCGGATGCAGTTTCCAGGCGCCCTTGCCGGAAAAATCCACCAGCCACAGGCGCTGACCGTCGCTGTCATGGCCACCGGAGCCGGCGAACATAACCAGATCGGGCCGGCTGTGGCTGAATTGAACATGCGAAGTGCGAATATCTGTGGTCAGAATGGTCTTGACCTGGCCCGTTTGAATATCCATGGTGGCGATGGCGCTTTGACCGCTGGCCAGGTTCGCCGACAAACTCAGCAGAGTGCCGTCTGCATTTTCGGTCAACGCTTCCTTTAAAGACAGCTCTGCCGGGACCGACCCGATGCGGCGCTGACGGATTCGCACCTTGTTTTTCGCCGCCGGATCGATGACGACCTGCCACTCGACCACCTCTTTCTCACGCACCACAAAAATAGTGTTAGCGTGGCGCGACACAATGGCCAGTCCGGCATTGGGCGCGCCTGGCGGCAATAGCTGCGCCAGCTCACCGGTGGCGGTCAAGTAGCCGAAATATTCGCTGCGGCCGCTGCGGTCAGAGGAGAAAACGATCATGGAGCCGTCCGGCAAAAACGAATTGTGGGTAAAATAAAAAGCCCGGTCCGTTGCGCCGGCTGTGGTGATGAAGCGCAGCGGATAGCCCGTAACCGGATCGGTCACGATCTTGTGCTCACAGGGATAGATCCGGCAATTCCACACCGAGCTGCCGGGCTCCTCTTTGGCCGCCGATAGAACGCCGTTGAAAAGGACCAGCAAAAATAGCGAATAAATGCGGGCGGATGACATGACACCTCCTACACAGTTTGTGAATCGCTTGTGTTTCAATTTTTATTGCTCCAGCTGCAGGCTCAATTCCGCGATCGCTTGCCGGTGGCGTTGGTAGAGCTCTACATCAGCCGGTGAATGCCAGATCATGCGATCCCCTTTTTGCAAATAATCCCGGCTTTCAATAAAAGCAGCATCAGAGAGCTCCATCACATCGACCAGAGCGATGCGCACCACCTCCTGCGCACGATTGAGCAGATCACACCGGCTTGACGTGTTCCGGCCGCGCTCAATCTGCTGCTGCAGCAGCGCCAGGGCGGCCATATCCTCCACGCCGTCGCGCACCGCTTCCCAGCGGACGCTGGCTACCG
>CAZKQR010000310.1:0-4203 GCA_964554965.1 uncultured Cytophagia bacterium
GTCAACGCCTTCGGCCGTTTTCAAAGCAGTGAACTGACCGGTTCGCCTGTTCGATTCCGCGGACTGGCCACAGCGGAAGACCCACAGTATCTGCGCCTGGTCTCCGCGCAGAACGACACCGGTGTTGTCCGCAATCCGTTGGCTGATCCTCTTGTGGTAAAAGTGACGGACCGGAGCGATAATCCGGTGGCCGGTCACCCGGTGCTTTTTGAAGTGATCTATCCTGCGACCGGCAAGGGAAAGCTCTACACTGCGGCGAATCTGAGCGACACCACCGCCCAGTTGACCATTGCCACTGACCACAACGGCCTGGCGCAGGCCCATTTTCTGCTCAGCCGGCAGGCAGGGCCCAATTATGTCAGGGCCAGTTCCCATTTCCGCAACGGTTCACAGGCGCTGTTCAATTCGCCGGTTAATTTTTATATCGAAGGCCTGTCCAGCCCTGCCGCCAAGCTGTTGCTCCTTTCTTCTGCTAATGTTACAGGTCCGGTGCGGTCAACCCATGCCGTCAGCGCCAAAGCCATGGATGGCCTTGGCCAGCCGGTCAGCGGCCATCCGGTCCAATTTCAGGTGATGGAGGAAAGCAGCTCTTTGGACAAAACAGGCAACCGATGGATAACCGTGAACACCGGCAGCGACGGAGTGGCCACAGCCCAGTGGACGCTGGGCACCGTGACCGGCGCGGACAAGAATACGCTGCAGGTCAGCTCAGCCGCCCTGGAGAACTCGCCCTACACGATCAAGGCGACGGTGACCCCGGGCGTGGTTTCGGCCGGACAGAGTGCGATCAACACAACGCTGGATTCCGTGCGTGCGGATAACATCAGCTACGCCCGGGTGACGGTTGCTCTGGTGGACAGTTTCCGCAATGCGGCACCAGGCGTCACCCTCACCTGGCAGAGCGAGGACGAAGGCGTTCAATTCAGTGAATCAGGCTCCACAACCGGAGCAGACGGACATGCAACCGTGCAAGTGCGATCGACCCGCAGCGGCGTCATGACCATTTCCGCCGTCGTCCATAGCGGAACACCTTTCACCCTCTGTTGCAGCCGCGTAACCTTTTTGCCCGGCGAAGCGGCCAAAATACGCATCGTATCAGGCGACGGACTGGTCGGCAATGTGGGCACCGCGCTGCGGGATTCTCTGTCGGTTCAGGTTTTTGACACTCTGAACAATCCCATCCCCCAGAGTGTGGTCGCGTTTACCGTTCAATCCGGCGGCGGCCTGTTCCTCGAGTCGCAAAAGATCTCTCAGACCGACACAACGGACGCCAACGGCATAGCCCGCGTGTTTCTCATTCTGGGCAAACAGGTGGATCTGAACAATGTGGTGATTGCTTCCATCGGTTCCGTCCAACAGGTGATCACCTGCAAGACGCGCGCCGCCTCAGCGGCCTTTATCTACCCGCATGAAGAAAAGGAACGGGCGGCGGCTGTCACCACGGACCTCGTTGATCCGCTGGTGGTGCGCGTGGAGGATAGCGCCGGCCATCCGGTCTGGAACGCCGCCGTAACCTTTATGCCGGCTGATAGCGACGGTTTGATCACCAGCGCCAATCCAGTGCGCACGGATTACAACGGATTGGCCAGGGCTTCTTATCGGCTGGGCAGCAAGGCCGGCGATCGCTATGTGACGGCACGCGTCAGCGGCGTTGCCACTGCCGCGACTTTTATCATTCACGCCAGCGGCAAAACCCCCAGCCGCATCGTCGTCGTATCCGGAAACGGCCAACAGGGGCCGGCCGGCGCTGTGCTGGAACAACCGTTCGTTCTTCAAGTTCTCGATGAATACAGCAACGGCGTCGCGGCCGTGTCCATCGCCTTTAGACTGGTGGAGGGCACTGGAGCGGAGATCATCGGGGCGGATACGTTGCAGACCGACACGGAAGGCAAGATCAGTGCACAAGTGCAGCTGGGCTATAAAGCCGGCGATTATGCCTTTCTGGCGGTGTCCTCCCTGCTGCCAGACCAGGCGGCCTTGTTCAGCTGCCAGGCGCTTGCCGGCGCTGCCTACAAGATCGATCTGCTGCCCGGCAACCGCTCCAACAACGGGCAGAGCATGACCATCGGCCGTGAACTGCTCTATCCGATCATCGTGGTGGTGCACGATCAACACAACAATCCGGTCAAGAACGAACTGGTCCAGTTCGCGGTGGTGGAAAACAACGGCTATGTGATCAATCCCAAGGCACTATCGGATGATTCCGGCCGCGTCTACGGCCGCTGGGTGCTGGGCGAAACCCCGGGCCACAACAAGGTGATGGCGTATCGTCTGGGCCTGTATAACAGCCCCCTCCCGTTCACCGCCACCGGCGTGACCAACCATTATCCCGAATTCCATGGTCTTCCCGAGCACGAACAGGAGATCGAATACAATCAACCATGGTCCTTTACCCTCCATGCGCTGGATGCGGACAATGATCCGTTGAAATACAGCCTCAGAATCAAACCCAACCCCACCAATGCGCGGTTCGATTCGCTCGGCAATCAGCTCTTTCAGTGGACGCCGACGATACGGCAAAAGGGAAACTATCAATTTTTCTTTACCGTGCAGGACTCCAAAGGCGGTCTGGATGTGGATTCACTTCTGGTCAAAGTGGTCGGCGATTCCGCACCGGTGATCACCAGCCTCTATCCCATGTGCGGGCTTCCATTGACCCTGAGCAAACCGGACAGCATGGTTTTCTCCTGCACCGCAGTGGATTACGACGGCGATCCTTTGACCTACCGCTGGTTCGTCAATGAGCGGTCGTTCAACGGTCCGACCTTTGTCTTTCGCAGTTTCGATCATCCGCGCGGCAGTCTGCGCATTCATGTAGAAATATCCGACGGCGTTAAAACCACCCGCTCCTGTGAATGGGTCATGCTGGTGACGCAGGTGGATCTGACCTCCTTTACCGCCGCCTTTGAACCCTTTGCCGGCGTACGTTTGAACTGGCGGGTGGCATCCGAGTTGAACAACGCCGGTTTTGATGTGCTGCGCAGCACATCGGAACACAGCGGCTTTAGCGCCGTCACCCGCCGGCTCATCGCCACCACCGGCGCCGGCTCCTATGAATTCATCGACAGCACCGCGGTGGCGGGGATACGGTACTATTACCAACTGCAGGACCTCAGCCTGGATGGCAGCCGCACGCTGCACGGTCCGGTGCAGGTCGATCTGGCGCTGCCGACGCAATTTGCCGTGCTGCAAAACTATCCCAATCCGTTTAATCCGGAGACACGCATCCGTTTCCAACTGCCTGCATCCGGCCCAACCCGTGTCGCCGTTTTCAACACCCTCGGACAGATGGTGCGCTCGCTGGCAGATGCCTCGCTGCCGGCCGGATATCATGAGATCAACTGGGACGGCCGGGATGAACAGGGCCGTCCGGTCGGCTCAGCGGTCTATTATTACCGTGTTGAATCAGCTGGAGAACGGGCGGTGAAAAAAATGGTGCTGTTGCGCTGAGGTGCGAAACAGCCGCAAAAAAGACCCCTGCAGCGCCTGATGCAGGGGTCTTTTTTTTTGCGCGATTATCTGCTTTTAAAAAACAAAATTAATGAGTATCTTTTTCGCGCGCTTCCCGTCTTCGGCTAGGAGGCCTATGGCAGGCTCGCAGCGCACCGCCGGCAGAGTTCGGGAAACGCCGAATCATTCATCAGGGAGACCTCTTTGTCCTATCTGGGTCAGCTGGCCGCGCTTACTGCGGCTTTTTTTTGGAGCGGCACCGCCATTATGTTCAGCGCGGCGGGAAAACGGATCGGCGCCTTTGCGACCAATCTGCTGCGCATTTTATGCGGGGCGGTGTTTTTATGCACCGCGCTCTGGCTGTCCACGGGTCAGTTCTTCCCGATTCACGCCACCGCCTATCAGATTAAATGGCTGGCGATCAGCGGCATCGTCGGCCTGGCCATCGGCGACGCGGCGCTGTTCATCTGCATGGTGGGATTGGGGCCGCGCATCGCCACTCTGCTGCTCTCTCTGGCGCCGGCCATCACTACACTGGTGGCCTGGTTTTTCCTCGGCGAAAAACTGAGCCTGCTCTCGGTATTTGGAATTCTGTTAACATTGGGGGGCATCTGGTGGGTGGTGCTGGAGGAACACAGCGATCCGGTTCAGGGCTCCAAAACCGTTGGCCTGATCATGGGCCTGATCGCCGCCATCGGCCAGGGATTGGGAATCATCTTTGCCAAAAAAGCGTTGAACACCGAGATCGATGCG
>CAZKQR010000310.1:4213-5550 GCA_964554965.1 uncultured Cytophagia bacterium
TGGCCTTGTGGTTGGTGGCCCTGCTGCGCGGGCAGGTCATGCAGGTGCTGCGGACCGTCCGCGACCGCGACGCCGCTCTCGCCACCCTGGGAGGATCGATCTTTGGTCCGTTTCTCGGCGTCTGGCTGGCCAACGTCGCGGTCAAGTACACCGAAGCCGGCGTCGCCGCGACGCTGCTGGCGACGGTTCCCCTCCTGATCATCCCGTTGACCATGGTGATCTATCGGACCAAACCCAGTCTGAGGACCATGATCGGCACACTGATCGCCGTCAGCGGCGTGGCCTGCCTGTTTCTCAGGTAACGTGATCCAGCCGCAGCAGCCGGCGCTGTTGCAGCCCGCACACAACCCCGCATGGATCGATTAGAGGATGTAGCCGATACGCTGCTCTTCCGCGGCACAGGCCGATTGCCACCACATGCCGTGCCGGGTTTCCAACTCTTCAAAAGAGGGAAAGGGGTAATAGAAAACCCGGCTCTGATCACCGACGAAGAAACCGTTCTTGATCGCCCGATACAACAGCTCTTGCTGCAGATGCCGGATCACTGTCTTTGTCGGTTTCTCCGGATGCATTTGCAGCTCGATCAGACAATCGCGCAGATGATTGACATCCGAATAAGGCAACTCTTCTGGGTGGGCGAGAAAAGGATCGATGGCAAGGCCGTTCAACATCAGTTCGACAAAAATCAGTTTGGGCACAGAGATCGGATAGCCTGGTTGGGTGACAAAACGGATGAATTCAAGGGGATGAAAGGAAGTGGCGATGCGCGGCGTCACCGGACACAACTCTTGATACAGATGCAGCTCTTTGCGCTCCTCCTCCTCAAAGGGCTGTTTGGTCAGCTCCAGCACAGCGCCGGTGGAGGTGACCAGGTAGAGGTTGAGCAGGGCTTCTAGGGGCACGTGCTCCAACACCCGGTAGATGGACAGGTACACGGAGCGTTTGGGCTGACCGTCAACGTGCGGTTGACATCGTTCCTCGATGTCCCGCATGGGGAAATAGGTGGAGGTAAAGCCAGGATCCACCTGAAAGAAGATCGCCTGATCCTGGGTTCGTTTCTTCATGCCGGTGGCGAAATAATTGCCGAACTCGATCGGCGGCAGCATGGAAGCGATCAGCGATTCAGGCATTAAAGAGAGGTAGAGATATCTTTGCACTGCCAAACCTTTACGATATAAAGCGAAAACGACCATCAAATTTAACATTAAATTTAACATTAAATTTACAATATTTTATCATGCAAAACAATAGTTTTATCCGCTTTGACGACAAGACAGGGCCCAGGCCTGACCGGCCGGTTTCAGCCGCACGAGCAGCCGGCTCACACTCGTGGAAAG
>CAZKQR010000311.1:0-5535 GCA_964554965.1 uncultured Cytophagia bacterium
AGCTCTCCACCCCGCGGGCAGGAGACGCGCATAGGTTTCCACGCTCCAATCGGCATCGCGGACAGACGCAGAGTGAAAAAAACCAGCTGGCGAGATTTCTCCAGGCAGCGCCAGATTCAGCACCGGCGTTGGTCCGATCAAATCGCTCTTGGACTCTTCAATGCCGAGGATGCAATAGACGCCCTGCGGCGTATTGCCATTGGTCAGATAACCGGGCAGTGCGGACAGGGAGCGGGCGAAATGGGCAATGCAAAACAGAGAGCCGTCCGGGTTGCGCAAAAATTTGCCGTCAGGCTTTTTCACCACCGCGAGCCCGGGATAGTCGCGGTTAGGACGCTGGAAGCTGTAAACGACCGGTCCGCCGGCGCTAAAGGTATGCCGCAGCAGGCCGGACAGCGCCGGCCGCGTCCGCACCGGTTTGACCGGCGTTTCGCCCAGATCCTGCGCCAAACAGTAAAGCACCGGATCCTCCCGCCACTTGGGAAAACGCGTCCGCAGGTGAGACAGCCGTTCGGCGCGATGAGCCTGACCGGCGTCCTTGCGCAGCAAATAGAGCATTGCAACGGCATAACTTTTACTATCGCGGGTGCTGTCCGCCACCATGGAAATTTCCGCGGTAAATTCTCCGGGGTACAGCGCGTAGGCGGTCTCCAGCGCGGCACGCTGCAGCGAGGGATAGGGCGGTTGCGGCTGACTCAACACCTGCTGCAGCGCCTTTTTTCCGGCGTCTGAACGATAGGTCAGCAGCTCCATGGCCCAAAAGGCGGTGACCCATCGATAGGGGCCGGTGGCGGTCAACCCGATTCTGAATGGATATTCAATATTTTCTTGAATCATTCGCGACCGGTACTCCCGCCGCTCGGAGCGGACAAACGGCGAGAGCACGGCGGAGTCGTCCTGCTTGGACATGCTCGCCGGCCGCACCGGTTCGGCTGCCGCCGCGGTGGGCCGGCGTTTAAGAAAAGCGTCGTAATTCAGCATCACCCGGGCGTCATAGGCCGCACAATTGATCCAGCCCTCCTCCTCACCGCGTTTGTTCCTCTCCCAATAGGTCGGATACCTTCCGCTCCTTGCGTCCTGAGCCACCGTCATGGTGTTGGCCAGCTGCCGCGCCTTGGCCAGATAGAGCGAATCACCGGTGGTCCGGCCGGCGGTAAGAAACAACTGAATGAGTTTCGCCGCGCCGGCGTCGATGGGCACATAATACGCATACTGCTCGAGCACACAGGGGGTGATCCACTGGTCCGTGCGCCACTGCTTCTGCGGCATGGGTTTTTCCCAGACGATGAACTGGTCTTCGGCAAAACGGACCAGCTCTTTGGCCAAATCGAGATACCGGGGCTCTTGCGCATGGCGATCAAAAAGATAGATGGCAAAGGAGGCGGGCAAATGCTTGCTGAGATTATAATAGGGTTTGCTCGCGGCCACATCTTCAAACTGCCCCTCCCAATTGAACGTTCGCGCTGGACCCTCCATCACGTAGCGGAACGCCCGTTCTTTGCTCTCCCTGTAGATGTCAATGTGATAGTGCTGCTGCAACCGTTCGAACAATTCGATCATTGCCACCGGGATGCACAGATTTTCGCCGGCGCTCCGGCCGTTCCGCAGCATTTTCAGCGGCCAGGCGCCGTTGGCGAGCTGCAGCCGGACGTAGGTGTCGGCGATGCGCAAAACAGCCTGCAGATAGTTCCGCTCTCCACAGGCATCATAGAGATCCAAATAGGCCATGGCCGCTTCCGCGGGATAGATCAACATGAACTGACCGTTGTACTCCCGGGCGGTTAATCGGGTCCCCTGATACGTCGGCGGAAAATATTCCAGCGCCGCTCCGGCCGGTTCGCTGATGCTGATCAGATAATCAGCGGCGCTGCGGCTGATCTGCAGCGCGCCCGCCGCATGCTCCGGCGAAACACCGGCATACAGCACCATGCTCTCGATGACCGCTGCCATGATCTTGGAGGGATAACAATAGAGCTCATAGGTGGTGTCCGGCCCGGCGCCGCGCTGCCAATGCTGGATATGCGGCAGACGATACAGATACTCCAGGGCCCGGCGGGCGCTCGATCGGTAGTCGCTCACCGGTTCATGATACTGGTCGCGGAAAACCGCGGCGCGATAGAAATCACACGTCCCGCACAAGCCGAGACTGGAGCCCTGCGCATCCAAGGCGTGCGCCACCAGATGGACGGATCCGACCGGTATTTTATTCCATATGGGGGTCAGCGCAGCCCAGGGCGCGTCGGCGATGAAACTAAACAGCTGGCTGTCCGCCGCAGTGGTGATAAAGCGGTATGAAACCGCTCCGTCGATCTGCTTAAAGTCAAAGGAGGGCGCATAGATGAAGCAAGTCGCATAGCGGTTCCAGAACGGCGTTTCGCCGGGACGGCCCGGCCGAATAGGGATCAACGATTCCTGCACCGCGAGATCGCCAAGCGCGCCTGCGGACGACGGATCCACGGCCGCAACGCCGATCCACCAGCCCGAGAACAAAAGCCGGCGCACGGCTGATCGAATGAAATGAATTTTCATTTTTCACACTATGGCAATCAGTGATAGTCGTCAGCGCCCCTGGCTAGGGAGCCGAATAAAACGGCCGTTCCAGCGGCTGCAGAATCAGATACCCTTCTTGGCAAGCTACGCCGAGTTCTTTATCCATACGGGCGTGAACAGGATCCTTTCCGCTGAAACCCAGCCGCTTGCGCACCTCCCGGCGTAGCCACCAGTAACCCGAGTTCCAGGAATACAGATGATGGCCGAACGGCCGTCCGGTGACCGTGCTGATGGACTCATGAAAAGCCGGCAGGAAGGCGAGCTCTTTTTTCAATCGCCACACCAGCTGCTCATCCACCCAATCGCTGTCCATGCCGTGGATCAGGCCGTCCAGATAGTTGGCCGCATCGTTGAGAAACCAGGAGCCGCCGAAGGTGTAGACGCCGCTGTGTCCGTCCAACAGATCGCCGTTGGCCTTGGAGATCACCCGCATGCCGTAGGGCGATTGAATCTTCATGGTGGTGTGCAGATGGCGCTGCACCATTTCATCGGTCAGCAACTTTTGGCCGAACACCGCAAACGTCAGGGTCTCGCCGTACAGCGCATCCTGGCCGATGTGTTCCGGTTGCATCAGGCTCGTGGCCATATAGCCGGCTGATTCGTTGAACATACGCCGGTATCCCGCGATGGCTTGAGCGATGTCCTGGTCTGTGACCTCCAGTCCGAGTTCCCTGGCGGCCAGCAGCGCGCCGCAATGGTAACCTTGATTGGAGGAAGGCGCATCCCCATCCTCATAAGGCAGTTGATCGTGATAGGTGCGAAACGCCTTTGATTCCGGCTTGAGCCGCGGAGGAAGATACAGGCCGTCCTGTTCGTGTTCGCGAATAAAGCGATAGGCGCGCTGCACCGTGCGCATATCCAATTCACCGCCGTTGCGTTTGACCAGAGCCGCCCAGATCAGATAGCACTGCGCATTGTCCTCATAGTTGATGCGTTCAAAAAACATGGCTGCATGGGCCTCCCGATCAATGCGGGGATCATCCAGGCCGCGGCTCATGTAGAAACCGTCGGTCACCCACTGTTTCCAGCCATAGCCGATGCCGGAGATGAAGATGTAATCGCTTTCCGGGCGCAGCAGATTGCGGCGCAACAGCAGATAGGCCGTGTTGCGCAGAATGGCTTCCACCGCCGATTGATTAAAACCCTTTGCATTGGCCAAAGCCAGGTGTGCGGCCAGTTGCACGTCGTAGAGCGTTCGCACACTCGAGGAAAAGACCCAGCTCTTCCAGGTCTGTGTCTCTCCCTGTTCGATGTGCTGCCAGCCGTCAAAGCCGGCGCGATAGACCGTGGTGGCGTCCACGTGAAAGGGGATCATGATCGTCCGTTTTGCGGAACCGTCGCCGTTGCATAGAGAGAATCTATTTTGCTCTACGTTGAATTCCATGAAACAGCGATTCTCCCACATGCCGGGCGAATCAGCGATCAGGCCGTATAACCGGTCGCCGATGCGGACGCCGAGAAAGGGAAAGGTCTGCCGGCCCTGCTGACCGAATTCCGGGCCTGAGCAACTGGGGCTGTACTGCGCGGTTTTCCGTTCTTCGCCCAGGAAGGAATAGTAGACGCCGTTTTCCATGGTGCGCCAGCCGAAATCGATATAATAACGCTGGTCTGCGTTTGCGGTCACTGTCACTGAGCGCTCCAGCAGATCCGGCGTCAGACGGCGCCAGGTCTCGGCGAACATCAATCCTTTGCAGCGGCCACCCTGCAGTCGCCAAAGGCCGTTCTCCTGGTTTCCCTGTTCATACTGCACCGCCGTAGTCTCACCGGGAAAGACCACCCGCAGCCCTCCCTGGTCCGCCAGAGGAGAGAACACCAGCGCTTGCTCGTCGTATATTCTTACCGTTGCCTTGCGGTCGGCACTGACTATCTGCGGCCGGACCTCAGCCTGTACTATGACAGCGACTACCAACAGGATCGGTAGGACATTTGTTTTCCAGTGTTTCATGTTTTCCCTTTATAATGAGCGTTAAAAATTCCCGAACAGCGTCATGGCCAGGCTGTCTGTTGCAGGACCGATCAGCGAAGCGCCTGCGGCTGATAAAAAAAGCCAAGCGGAAGACGGCTGATCTGAGTCAGGGCCAATCCGTTGTTCTCCCGCCGGTCGCCGGCGCAATAGGCCAGCAGAACATGGCCATCGACGAACTCGATCGCAGTATAGCAATACCATCCATGGGGATTATCATGAATGGTTTTGAGGTTCATCCACGTCTGCCCTTCGTCTTTGGAAACCGCCGCGGTGAACGGCGTGCGTTTGCCTTTCAGCGCAGGGTCGATGCGCTCGTGGTTGTTCCACAGCAAAAGCAGATCGCCGGTTTGCGGAATTCGCTCGATGGTGGCCGGAGACAGGGGCGATATCATATGCGAAGGCTGCAAATCGGACCAGGTTTCACCGCGGTCATTGGAATAGCCGATGAACTGTGATCCAGCGTCGGTCCGGCAGAAGAGCAGCAGCCGGTGATCCTTCAACTCCACCACCCCGGGTTCCTGCAGGGTCACCGTTTTGGACTCTGAGGAGCTTGCCACAGAGGCACATTGACCTTTGCACCACGTGCGGCCGTTGTCGTCGGAATAGGCGCAGAGGATTTGCGCCTGGCCGGTCCATTTCGGCCAGCCGGCTGCAAAGTGCAGGGCCAGCGGCAGCAGCAACCGGCCGTCCAGCATGCGCACCACTCGGTCGTTGTTCATCACATAATAGCTCGAATCCTCCTGGGGAAAGACCTCCAGCGCTTTTCCCCAGGTCTGACCTTCATCGCCGGACAACCGCAGCAACGGACGGCAGTCTTGCCAGGAATTTTTGCGCAGATAAAACAGCCCGATGGTGTCCGCGGTGATCCGTTCCAGGGACACGGACATGACGTTCATGCCGCCTTCCTGGGCGACCAGAACCAGGTCGTCCTGACTCCAGGTTTTGCCCTGATCATGGGAAATGCGCTGAGCCAGGTGAGCCGTCGCTTCGTCGGCGGCGCCGGCGGTGAAATGGGTGTA
>CAZKQR010000312.1:0-5527 GCA_964554965.1 uncultured Cytophagia bacterium
CGGTTAAAACTGCGGCCGGTGTGCAACCAGCGGAGCCCGGCCTGGAATACGCCATGATCGGCTGGGACGGCAAATGCGAGGTGCACGACCAATTCACCGTCGACGATGTCGAGGACATCCGCAAACAATTTCCCAACGTGGTCATTCTGGCGCACCCTGAATGCCGTCCGGAGGTGACCGCGGCTGCGGATTTCGCCGGCTCCACCTCGGCGATGATCAAGTACATTCAACAGAACTCGGCGCCGCAGTTCCTGCTGCTGACGGAATGCAGCATGGCGGACAACATCGCTGCAGAGAATCCGGACAAAGAGATGCTGCGGCTCTGCAGCGTTCGTTGCCCGCATATGAACGAGATCACCCTGGAGGAGACCCTTCTCTCTCTGCAGCGAACCCAATATGTAGTGGAGGTTGAAGAGTCGATCCGCCGGCGCGCACTGCGCGCGGTACAAAGAATGTTGGAGATCGGTTGAATGCCCTCTTGCCGGCGAGGATGCCCCCAGCGCCATCAACTCCTTTAGTCATGTTCGGTGTGCATAATCAGAGGTTCTCCCTTATCATGTTTGCACCCACACGATTATAAACCCATGGATCCCTGCGCTCACATCACATCCCAGATCGGACTGGATATGGGCTCCATCGAGGCCAAACTGGTTCTTCTCTGTACACACCAGCCTGGCGCCGACCTGGCCGCACGCTTTGAACGGGTGCGCCCCTTTGGTACGGGTTGGCTTCTCGCCGGCCGCACCCCGGTGCGCGGCAACCCGGAACAAGCGGCGCTGACCCTGTTGGAGCTGGTCCGTTCCTGGCCGGAACCGCTGCAAATATTGATCACCGGCAGCCACGGGCGAATACTCTGCAGCCGATTGCAGGCGCCGCTCGTCAACGACTTTAAGGCTATCGGGCGCGGCGTGGCCGCTCTGCTGCCGCAGGTCAAAACCATTTTAGAGATCGGCGGCGACCATTCACGCTATCTGCGGATTCGCCAGAACAACGATCAGGGCGAGCCTACGATCGTGGACTATGAACGCAACGGCGACTGCGCCGCAGGCACGGGTTCGTTCATCGATCAACAGGCGCAGCGGCTGCGCTATCACATCGACGAGATCGGCCCGCTGGTATTGAGCTCCGATATCGCCGCCAACATCGCCGGCCGCTGTTCGGTGTTCGCCAAATCGGATATGGTGCATGCGCAGCAACGCGGCTACTCTCCGGCCGCCATTTTTAAAGGATTGTGCGAAGCCGTGGTACGCAATTACAAGGGCGCCATTCTGCGCGGCAAGACCATCGAGCCGCCGGTGGCCTTTGTCGGCGGCGTGGCGGCCAACGCCGGAGTGGTGCAGGCCATGCGCGACCTGCTGCATCTGCGGGAGGATGAGCTGATGGTGCCGCCGGAGCATGCGTTCATCGCCGCATTGGGGTGCGCATCGCTGGCCGGCGCCGTGCCCTTTGATCCGGAAAAACTGAAAAACAAAAACCACATCGCGCTGAACGAAGACCATAGCCGTCGGCCGCAGAAACTGACTATGGATCTGGTGGCCGTTGCCCAGCCTCCGGCCCGGCCGCAGCCATCCGCGGGCCGGCTGAGAGCCTATCTGGGCATCGACGTCGGTTCCGTGAGCACCAACCTGGTTCTGCTGGACGAACAGGGTTGGGTCCTGGACGAAATCTATACGCGTACCGAGGGACGGCCGGTGGAGGTCGTACAGCGGGAGCTCGCCGAGTGGAAGAAAAAATGGGGCGACCGGGTGCGCGTGCTCGGCGTGGGCACCACGGGTTCCGGCCGCGAATTGGCGGGCGAACTGGTGGGCGCGGATACGATTAACGACGAGATCACCGCGCACAAGACCGGCGCCGCGTTCATCGCACATCACCTGTACAACGAAGCGGTGGACACCATTTTTGAGATCGGCGGTCAGGACTCTAAATTCATCGCCATAGAAAACGGCGTGGTAGTGGACTTTACCATGAACGAGGCCTGCGCCGCAGGCACCGGCTCCTTTCTCGAAGAACAGGCCGACAAGCTGGGCATCTCGATCATCGACGAGTTCGCTGAACTGGCGTTCTCCTCAGAGACTCCGGTGCAAATGGGCGAACGCTGCACCGTGTTCATGGAAAAGGATGTGTCCGCTTATCTGCAGCAGGGCGTGGCCAAAAAGGACATCACCGCCGGCCTGGCGTTTAGCGTGGTGCAAAACTATCTCAACCGGGTGGTGCGCGACCGGCGAATCGGCGAAAAGATCTATTTTCAGGGCGGCACCGCCTATAACAAAGCGGTGGCCGCAGCGTTCGCCGCGGTGTTGCACAAGCGCATCGTGGTGCCGCCGCATAACGGCGTGATGGGCGCCATCGGCGCCGCCCTGCTGGCGCGCGATCATATGGTGCAGCAGAACCACGCCAGCCGGTTTTACGGCTTTGAATTGAAAACCGAGTTCGCCATCACCCATTTCCGTTGCAAAGCCTGCTCCAATCAGTGTGAGATCCAGCAGATCACGGTCAACGGTGAAAAAACCTTTTGGGGGGATAAATGCTCGGATCGCTACCGCAAAAAAACCAACGCGGTCCAGCGCACCGTGCTGCCCGATTTAATCGGGCTCTACACCGGCCTGTTGAATCAGGATATTCCCGGGCCCGACGGACTGGGCCTTCGCATCGGCCTACCCAAAGCGCTCTATTACTATGACCGCTTTCCATTTTGGCGCAGCTATTTCGGCGCCCTCGGTGCAGAGGTGGTGGTCAGCGAAACCACCAACCGCCCTATCATCGCCCTCGGCCGTGAGCACAGCATTGCCGAACCCTGCTTTCCCATCATCGCCGGCCACGGCCATGTCGTTCGCTTGCTTGAAAAGAGGGATATCGATTACGTGTTTGTCGCCAATGCCATCAACAGCGAAACAGAATTCCCGCAAACCGAATCCTGGTTCTGCCCCTGGGGTCAGACGCTGCCGCTGGTGCTGAAAAACAGCCTGACCGACGAAGGGTGGCGGCGCCGGCTGCTGGCGCCGGTGATCCGCTTCCGCGATGGAGAGGCGTCGGTGGAAGCGTCGTTGTTCGAAATGGCGAAACAGTTCGGCGTTTCCAGAAAACGCCATCGCCGGGCGGTGCGCTGGGCTTATGCGACGCAGAGAGCCTTTCAGCGGGACATTCAAGAGGCCGGTCGCCAGGCGCTGCAGACACTGCGGCAAAATCGTCGGCCGGCTGTCGTGCTGGTGGGCCGCGCCTATAACCTGTATGATCCGGGCCTGAATCTCAACATTCCGGCCAAACTGCGCGAAGGATACGGCATCGACGTCCTGCCCATGAATTTTGTGCCGTTCCAAGGCATCGACATCTCCGCCTGGCATGAAAACATGTTTTGGAATTACGGTCGCAAAATCCTCCAGACCGCAGCCTGGATGGCCGGACAAAAAGATCTGCATCTGATCTACATCACCAATTTCAAATGCGGCCCGGACTCCTACATCAAGCATTTTGTCCGCGATGCCGTCGGCGCTCCCTATCTCACCCTGCAATTCGACGAACACAGCAACGATGCCGGCGCTCTGACCCGGTGTGAAGCCTTTTTGCAGAGCAAGGGGATATTGACCGGCGCGAGCCGTTCGATGGTTCCCAGCCCGCAGGCGAGACCGGCCGCAGAGGGGCTGACAAATTCGAGAAAACCGCATGCGTAATCCCCTGAGCGGAAGAACACTGTATATTCCGCAAATGTCTCTGGAGGGCAGTGCCTGCATGGCCGCCGCCTTCCGCTCCATCGGCGTGCAAGCGCTGCCGGCGCCGGAGGCGACCACCGCCACCTATCAGCTGGCCAAAAAATATTTATCCGGCGATGAATGCCTGCCTGAAGCCGTGACCCTGGGCAGTCTGCTGCAGATAACCCAACAGCCCGAGTATGACCCGACGAAAACCGCAGTCATGATGCCGACCTCCAACGGACCCTGCCGCTTCGGCCATTATCTTCCCCTGCTGCGCAAGGTGTTCCGGCAGCGGGGCGAAGACGAGGTGCTGCTCTTTTCACCCTCCAGCACCGACGGCTATGCGGACATCGGAGAACACGCGCAGGAGCTGGTGCGCACCGGCTGGCGTGCGGTGGTGGCCTCGGATATCTTGCGCAAACTGCTGTTCTCCACCCGTCCGTACGAGCGGCAGCCGGGCGCCGGCGATGCGGTCTATCGCCGTTCGCTCGATTCGCTCTGCGATGCCATCGCCACGCCGCATGTTTCCCACAGAACACGGCTGCAGCGAATGGTTGCTGCTCTGGAAAGCATTCTTGCCGATTTTTCCGCCATCGCCCAGGATCGCACGCAGCCGCGGTTGCTCATCGGCATCGTCGGTGAAATATTCTGCCGCCTGGATGCATTCAGCAACGACCAGCTGGTGCGCACAGTGGAAAAATTCGGCGGGGAAGTGTGGATGTCCGATGTCTCTGAATGGGTCTGGTACACCAGCGACGAGGCGGAGAAACGGCTCATCCGCACCGGCAGGCGCTTTTCCTTCAGCATGCTGGGTGAAAAAATTAAGAGCTCGATCATGGCGGCGGATGAGCACAGGCTGCTGGAGCCGTTTCGCGAGACCTTTAAAAAATACCCGGAGCCGGGTCATATCACCGAAATCCTTGACCTCAGTCGTCCCTATCTGCCGCGCGAAGGGGCGCACGGAGAGATGGTGATCAGTCTGGGCAAAGCCATCTGGTACCACCACCACGGCGTCAGCGGAGTCATCGACATCAGTCCGTTCACCTGCATGAACGGTATCGTGTGCGAGGCGGTTTACCCGCGCGTGAGCCGCGATCTGAACGGCTTTCCGCTGCGCGTGATCTATTTCGACGGCTTGCGCTCCCGGATCGAAACCGAGGTGGAGATCTTTATGGAATTGGCGAGGAATTACCAGGCATGATCTATGTTACCAGTGCCCTGCGCTGGCTGATTGGGCTGCCGCTGGCTGCGTTGGCCCTGCTCAGCATCACCCTGATGGCCATGGTGTTGCCGATCAAGGTCTATAATCGGCCGGGCCGCGCACTGCTGCGCGGACTGGTGTGGCTGTTCGGCGGCCGGGTCCGCGTCGAGGGATTGGAGCACGTGGATCCTACGAAAGGGTATCTGTTCATGTCCAATCACGTCAGCCTGTTCGATATTCCGGTGCTCGGCGGCTATATTCCCAACCTGGCCCGGGGCCTGCAGGCGGCGGAGCAATTCGACTGGCCCATCGTTGGGTGGTTCCTCCGCGCCATCGGCAACATTCCCATTTCGCGTGAAAACGCCCGGGCGTCCTGGGCCAGCATGCAGCGCGCGGCGCAGAGCATAAAAAACGGCACCTCGGTCATCCTTCTGCCTGAAGGCACGCGAACGCGCACCGGAGAGCTGAGTGAATTTAAAAAGATGCCGTTCCATTTCGCCAAAATGGCGGACGTGCCGATCGTGCCCATCGGCCTGTCCGGGTTGTATCGTTTTAAAAACTGCGGCAGCTGGCTGGTGCGGCCGGGCCTGATCAAGGTGCGCTTCGGCCGGCCCATTCCGGTGGAACAGATCGCCGG
>CAZKQR010000313.1:0-5520 GCA_964554965.1 uncultured Cytophagia bacterium
GATGGCGACGTTGTTGTTAAAATAGCCGGCCTTGACATGATGGATGAGATTGTTACGGATGATGGAATCGTTGGTGAATCCGGCCGTGGTGATGGCGCCGGAATCATCGGCCCATCCCTGCACATGATGCACGTGGTTGTACTCCACCCGATAGCCGCCGTCAATCGCTTCTTCCAGATTGGACCAGGCGCCGATGGAGATGGCGGTGCGGCCGTGATTGTTGGTCACTTCATTGTGCGAGATGGTCGTGTTGAGGCAGTTATGCGCGCCGATGGCTGCGGCGCCGGCGTTCTCGATATAGTTATAAGAGACGATATTCTCGCGAATGATATCCAGCCAATGTTCGGGATGAGGACTGCCACTGATCTGAATGGCTGCTTCCTCGATGTTGGTGATTCTGTTGGAGAGGATACGATTTTGGTAGCAGCCGGCCGCCAGGTGGATGGCCTGCCCGGCCATGGCGTTGAGTTTGGCGTCCACTAATTCGCAATAATAGGCATGTTCGAATTTAATCGCCTCGCTTCCGGAGGTGGTCCCTTCAAAATCGAGTCCGTAAAAGCGAAGATTGCGCACCGGTTTTTCGCGCGTGCCGACCACAGACACCAGTCGGTTCAGATCAGGGACCACGCAGTGAAGTGTGTTGGGGTCTTTAACGCCCGCCGGTGGAATGAAGGACAATTCACTCGACGATGTGTCGAAAAACCACTCTCCCGGTCCATCCATCAGGGATTTGACGTTTTCGATATAGTATCTGGGCGGCACCACAACGATGCCGTTCTCTTCCTTGCTTAAATAGATCATCTGCTTTTTTTGATCAATGCGGGCGATGGAATTGTGTCCCGTATGCCAGCGCAGCAGCATGATGATGCGGTTGCCCTCAAGATCCGGCCAGGCACGAACCTCCCCACGGCGATAGGTCAAGGCGGAGGTGGACACCGGGTGTACCGCCGGAGTATAATACCCTTCATTCGGCGTGCGCGCCAGAGGCTGGAGCACACCGTTGACGACAAAAGCGTCTGCCGCGGCCACATCGAGCCGGCTCACCCAGTACCCGTTTTTCTTTTGCCAATTTTTGACCGGCTGGCCGCCGATGATCACCGGGTTTTCACCCGGATATGCCGCCCAGGTGACAAAATGCTCTTTCAGTTGATGAAACTCAAACGCCCCGGTCGGCAGGTTCGTCTGTATGCGCTCGCCACCGTCTTCAGGCGTGAACTGCAAGGGACGGTCAAGCGGGTAATACCCATCACGGACATAGACCAAAATATCCTTGCCTTCGCCAAAGGGGTGGGGGGATCCGATAAAACGTCTTTCCACAGAGGCTTCTTTGGGTTTGTACACGCGTTGTTTCAGGTCTCTCACCGCTGTTTGCGCCCGCGCCAGCGTGGAAAACGGCCCGTCTGTTTTCGCGGCGTTGGGTTCTGCCAGAGTGCCGGACCAGTTGTCATTTCCGTTCTTGGCCACGTAAAAGTCCGCCTGCTTCCCCTCATAGGAAAATTTTTGCCAGTTTTCCCCTCTTAAAAATTTGCCGTCCGCAAAAAGCCCCGTCCCCAGGATCAGCGTAATGATCATCACTGTTTTCAACCGTGGAAATACCATGCGAGAATTCCTTTCCGTGTTATTGTTTTAGCGAGGGATTGGAGAGTTTAGGCCAGCGGCTGCAATCCATTGGCAGTCCCTGTTCATCGCAGATGCGCAAACAGGCCTGCCAAGCGCCGCCCAGATTCATGATCCGCATTATCAGCCGGTTTCGTCCCTGGACCAGAGCGACGTTGATTCGGTCCTCATCGATGGCGAGAACCCGACCTTTTGCATGATGATGAATTTTAACGCCGTTTAACCACACCGTGACGCCGTCGTTGCTTCCTAGTTTGAACTGTGCCGCCTGCGGACTCGGAAGGATCATTTCTGTGCAGGCATAGATCACCCCCGGCACGGATCCAAACCAATCGCTCAGGTGCAGAATGCCCTGAATATTATCGGCTGATACAGCGGACCAGGACATGGTTTTTGTCCCCACTCTCAGCGGTTGGGACAGGTCGATGCTTTCAATTGAGACGTGATTGCTGTGCCGATTATTTTCGTCTAGCGGAAAAGGCCCGGCCAGATACCAGTGAACGACGAAGCCGAATTTTTGCGCCATGGTTTGGAAACGGGTTTTCATTTCGTCGCTTTTTTGCACCACCAAAGGATCGTCCGTTTTATCTCCCATCTCCAGCAAAGCTTCTCTGATCAATGCCGGATCAGACGCGTGATGCAGGGCCAGACGGCGCCACAGGTCCGCCTCGGGCTGGTTTACCGCAGCCATTTTTCCAGCGAGCTGCAGACAGGCGCGCACAGCGGCGGAGAGCATGGCTTGAGGTCCGTGAACGAGCGTTTTCCGCAGAAAGTCCTTGGCCTTCGCATCATCGAAACCGCCCAACAAGGCTGTGGCAGCAGCCCGCAGGTCTTCATCTTTGGATTGAATCGCTTCGAGGACCAGAGGCCTTGCGGCATCACTGGATTGCCGGGCAATGGCGTTGAGCAGCTCGCAGCGCAAGGCCGACTTCTCGCATTGCTGATACCGTCTGAGGAGCTCATGAATGATCGCCGGTTGCGGAGGGGAGGAGAGCAGCAGGGCCAGCGGTTTTATATCTATATCCGTCAGTGATTGATCCAACTCGGCGCACAGCGTGCCAAAGGCATGCATCACCACTGCGTCGTAATGGGTGCAATTGATCCAGTCTTCTTGCCAGCCGCCGTCGGTTTTTTGCCACCAGGTTCTGTATCTGCCGCCGTAGCGCTGCTGTATCTGCGTCATGTTGTTGGCCAGGGCAACCGCCTTGGCCAGATACAGTTCGTCCCCGGTTTTTTCATAATATCTGGAAAAGCTTTCTATCATCTTGGCGCTGCTGGCGTCGACCGGCAGGTAACAACGGTACTGCTCCAGCACACAGGGCGTGAACCAATCATCCGCAGGCCCTTTGGTCAAGGATAGCGCGGTGGCAAAGGGTTTTTGCCAGATCACGAACAGATCTTCGGAAAAGCGTAAAAGATCGGCGATGAGCTGCTTAGACTCTGGAAATTTTTCGCCATGGTCCAGCAGATACAGGGCCAGAGAACAGGCCTGATGCTTAGTCAGATTTTCGTACGGCAGAGAGGGCTCTACATCTTCAAATTGGCCTTCCCAATTAAAGGTGACAGCCGGATGGGCCAACACCCATTTGATGGCATGATCGCCGGCGGCTTGATACGTTTCGATATGGTATTGCCTGTTCAGTCTGTCAAAAAACTCAATGATCGTTATCGGGATGCTCAGATTCTGCTGAATCGGTTGTCCACTTTCCGCATGCACTTTGAGATGCCAAGTTCCTGAGCCAAGTTGTGTTTTCTTCAGTGTGCCGGCGATGCGCAGGGCTGCCTGCAGATAGCTGGTGTCGTTAATCGCATCAAAGAGATCCAGATAGTACATGGCGGCTTCCGCGGCGTACGGAATCATGATCTGGCCCGAATAGGCGCCGGCGGTCAGCTGCTCTCCATAGTAGGTGGGAGGAAAATAGGCGAGCGGACTGCCGGCCGGCCGGCTGATGCGGATCAGATAATCCGCGGCGTTTTTGGCGATGGCGATGGCCTGCGTTGAATCAGCCGGCGCCAAACGCGCATAGCGCGCCATGCTGGAGACGACCGCGCCGATCACTTTTGCCGGATAGCAGTAAAGGGGATAGGCGGGATCCGGTGCGCCCGTTTGCGCCCATGTCTGCACATGTTTTTGCCTGAACAGATGGGACCAGGCCGCCAGGGCGCTCGCCCGATAATCCAGTGCGGCGGACTGATAGGGTCCGGCAAATGCAGCGTCCTTGTAAAACTCTTTAGCGCCGCACAGTTCTTTTACCTGGCCCTGTCGGTCCAGGGCTTCCACCTTTAATTGAACGTAACCTGTGGGCAGGCGTTGCCATATTTCCGTAAGAGCGGCCCAGGGTTGTTGCGCAGTAAAAACATAGTCTGCACCGTCGACGACAGAGGTGGCGGTAAAACGATACAGCGCTGCCTGTTGAACCGGTTTGAAATCAAAGGCTGGGGCGTGAATAAACTTGACCGCCCGGCTGTTCCAGAAAGGTCTTTTTCCCGGCTCTCCCGGCCGCACGGGTTGCAGGCTTACCTGCAGCGCTTGCACATGATACGCCGGGGCAGGGGGAAAGGTCTGCTTTCCGCACGAATACAGAAAGCAGATCCCAAGGGTGAGCCAAGTCAGTTGTTTCACTGATCAGACCTTTTTACCGGATGAAACAGTTCAAGGATATCGCCCAGATGAGCGGGCAGGGGCGGGTATCATGCGGCCCCTGCCTGGTCGATTCCACTACTTGCTTGTCGAGTATTCGGTTAATTGCTTGAATGCGTTTGCCATGTTGCTGCGCACCTGTGTTACCTTTTGATGGCGACGGTCTTCGAGTGCGCGCAAAGCAGCCATGCCTTCCATGCCCGGCAGTGTGCCGGCCTTGTCCAGTCCGCAATACTGTGCGATGACCGAAGCCTGCTCGGTCAGAATGGCGCGCGCGGCAGCGACCGCTTTCGCCGCTGCTGGTTTGGAGGCAGCCGCATCCACCGCTTTCTGCAATTGCACGAGCAAGCCATACTCTTCGATGCCGTCGCGGATGGCTTCCCATCGCTTGCTGGTGACCACGCCATTGCCTGAATAGATCAAGAGATAATCGTGGCTGCCGGCGGGCATGAACCAGGGATCCCTGTTATGGGTACAGTAGGACCAGAATCCGATGCCGGTCAAGCCCCGGAACCAGGTCAGCCAGGACTGGGCGCGATAGTAGCCCAGCGGCGATTGATGTTTGGCATTGTGCTCGCATTCATAGGTCCACACCGTACTGCCGGTGGATTTCAGAAAGGCCAATTTCTCCGCGCCCTTGTGCAACAGATAGCCGTTACGGTTCGGGCACCAGATATCCACATAGGGCGCCATTTCCTGCAATTCCTGCAGCGTGGCTCTTTCCACGGGATCGGTGTAGATTTGCACCTTGGGATTTACCTCGCGAACCGGTTTAGCGTACTGAATGAACGCCTCCACCAGGCCTTCGTTGAGGCCGGGTTCATCGATGGGATACAGGGCATAGTTTTCGTATCCCACTCCCATCTCTTGCAGATGTTGGACCCAGGCCTTCAGCCAGGCTTTATAGGCTCTAGTCCATGCCGGGGAAAAATGAGGACCGGATCCTTTCAGCGCGGATTGATAACCACAGAAAAGAATGATGCCGTGTTGGGCGTGGCGGCTCATATACTCGTCGTGGGTGGAAAAATCTATGACGCCGATGAGGTTGCCGGTCTCGTCATAGCGGGCCTGGGGCGCCTGGTCGCCGGTGGCGACAAAGACATTGGTGCCATGGCTGATCTGATCCTCCAGCGCCGCCTGCGGTTGATCTTTCAGCAGAGAGGTGTGCACATAGCCCCAGTGGCACAGCCTGAGCGGTTGCGGCTGTGCCGGCGTGAACGGCCATCTTTTGATGGTTAGGGAGGCTGAGGCCGCCTGCGATT
>CAZKQR010000314.1:0-5484 GCA_964554965.1 uncultured Cytophagia bacterium
CGCCGGCCGTATTGCATCAACAACCGCGACCGGCCGGCGTTCTGAATCTGCTCAGCGGCCGGGGATGGACGATGATAAAACTCGCGATAGAGATCGGTGTACTGCCAAAAAACAGAGACGCGATGGGCCTGCAGGCTGAGGCCATGGTCATAGCGATCAAGTTTTTCATGCAAAAAAGGAACCTGGGGCGTGGACGCCGACCACGGCACATCGCGGTCCATTTTGTTGAGCAGCAGCAGATAGCGCAGCCGCCACTGCGGACCGAACCGCCGTTCGACGCTCAGATTGACTTTTTGCGCGCGATACTTTTCATCCGCCGACGTGCCGCCGTAATTTTTCAACACCGCACCGGCCGTGAGCGCGCTGTGCGCCGTTGGTTTCAGCCCCAGACGCACATCGACATCATCATAGCCATTGCCGCCGGTGCGATAGGCGGTTGCGGAGCGCAGACCGCTGCCCGCAAGATCGCGGCCGGCCACGTAGAGTGAATGACCGGGTGAAAGCAGCCCAGCGATTTCATCGCCCGGGCCGGCCCAGGCGTCCATCCGCTGGATTCCTTCCACCGGAACCAGATTCCAATCAACCACCCCGCTGACCGGGTCGTTCAACAGCAGGCCGTCCCAGGTCGCATCCAGATGGCGAAAGGAACCGGAGAACAGGGCGGCGGCGGCGAGTTGGCCCACACTGCCGCGATCAAAGACGAAAACGCCGGGAACCTGAGCCAACAGATCCGCCGCACTGCCATAGCCGGAGCGCTGAATGCTCGTCGAATCGATCATCCGTAGGACCGGCCAGGCCGTCGTATCGCTTTTCGTTTCAGGATCAGCCGGCGCCGGCCTTGCAGACACCACAGCGGCCGACAGACAGACGATCAGGATCAGGGCGTGTTTCATAGCAATCGTTTCAGTCTTTTGAGCAACACAGGAACCAGGACGGCGAAACTAACGGTATTGACCAGCAGATGAACCAGATAAAAGGCCATGCCGGACATAAAAGTCATCGCCATTTTCCGGCTGTCGCCGCCGGCGATGAACACCGCGAAACTGAGGGTGGTCAACACGTCGAAAACCAGGGTGCAGAGAAAGCCCATCAGGCCGAACCAGGCCATGCGCACCGCTGTCGGCAGGTCCAGCCAATGGGTGCGCCCCGCCATGCCGCCGGCCCAACCGGCCACCGCCATGGAGAGGATCTGGGCGACGAGCAAGGGCAACGAGGGCGCGCCGAACGGATTGAACATGGAAAACAAAAATTCAGCGGTCAGGCCGATGAGCAGGCCGTAGGACGGGCCCATCAAAAAACCGGAAATAAAAACGGAAGCGGTGATGAATTCAAAATTGGGCAAAAGCAGGAACAGATAGCCGATCGCGATCGATGCCGCCGTCAGCAGGGCGCACTGAATGATTTTATGGTGCCGTGGTCGTTCTGCTGTTTGCATGGTTGTTCCGGCGCTTGGATCGTTCCGATGGTTCTCTGCGCCAATTTACTAAAATATCCCCGCAATGACAAAAGTTAAAAAATGGCTTGCAAATCGAGAAATTTATGATTACTATAAGGTGTACTTTATTACACTAAAGAGACGATCATGCAGTTTGAACAGATCAACGAAGTGGTCCAGGTGCTCAGCCATTATGACGGCAGCAAGACGCGTCCTCTTCGTTTTCACTGGCGCAACCGGACCTATCATGTGGCGCAGGTCCATGGCGTTTGGCATGAGGTGCAGGGCAGGGATCGGGTGTTCCATTTTCATGTATCCACGCGGGAATCCGGTTCCTTTGAACTGATCTATAACCATGCCGCCATGAGCTGGCGAATCGGCCGGGTGACCTTGGGGTGAGCGCAGGGCAAAGGGCTTTTGCAAACAGCTGCTGAAAAGGCAAAAGCCGGCTGTCATTCTGCTGCGCTGCCTGGCGCGGCGGACGTTCAGGGAAATTTCTTCATCTCATCCTCGATGGCCTCGCAGAGCGATTCCGCCTCATTGCTGCCGATGAGGAATTTTTTGCCGGATTTGTAGGTGATCTCCACCGCCGCAGAGCCGGCGATGTTGAACATCCACCCTGCCGGCGTGAGCCGAATGCCCCAGCCATAGTACCACGGCACTTTGACCACGCGGCAGCCGGCGATTTCCCGCACGCGAATGGTTTTGCTGAAAACCCCCTGACCGAACGAGCAGACGATCACGCCGCGTTCCACCACCACCGTCAATTTGTAAAACATCACCAGCGCCATGATGAGAAGGAGCAGCACCATATAATGCGCCAGGCCGATGGTTTCCAGCGTGGTGGAAGCCAGAGTGGCGATAATCCCGATCACCAGCAGGGCGATGATCAGATAACCCGTTTGCGAATTGCGATAGGCGATCATCTCGATCTCCTTTCAACGGTCGCGAAGCCGGCAGGGGTTGCGGCCCGAGTCTCTTGCTTCGAACCTTTTAGTTATAACGACGCCTGTTCGTGCGCCATGCCGGTGACCGGCTCTTTGCTCTCACGGGTATAGGAGAGGCAGAAAAAGAGCGCCGCCAGGCAGAGATAGGCCAGGCTGAATTGATACGGCACCTGCTGAGCGATGCCGCTCAACTTCCACGGCAGATACATGGAACCGTCGGGCATGGCGGAATGGATGATGCCGAAAAAGGAAAAGAACGCCAGCACGATCAGATAGAGCGCGGAGATTTTCAACCGTCGATCCACCAGCTCTGCGAGAAAAGCGGCCCAGAGCATGGCGGTGACGATAAAGCCGTTGCCCAGGGCGATGATGACCTGCAGTTCCGGCAGCGCTTTGCCGGGCGCGGTCATGAGCTCGTGGAATTTTTCCGCAGCGATGGGCTCCGGCGTGCCCATCTTGATCGCCAGCAGCCGGGCCACAGTGGGAAAAAAGGCAAAGGCCACGGCCGGGGCGTGACGTTTGGGCACCGCGATAAACGCCTGCATGATGATATCAAAGGCGACGAAGACCAGAATCGGCGCCAGCACAGCGCGCGGAATCAATTCGATGATGAACGAGACATAGCCGAGCATGCCGCCCAGGCCGACAAATATGCCGGTGAGCAGGGTATAGCCGGCGCGGGATCCCATGTTTTTATAAGCCGGCTGACCGATGTAGGGCGTGGACTGGGCAACGCCGCCGCACAGACCGGCCACCAGGGTGGCCAGGGCTTCGGTCAACAGAATATCGCGCGTGTTGTAATCATCGCCGGCCACGCGCGCGCTCTCGGTGACGTTGATGCCGCCCACCACGGTGAGGATGCCGAAGGGAATGGCCAGGGGAAGATACTTGACCGCAGCGGACAACCCTTTCATGAAATCCAGCGTCGGCAGCGGCAGACCGAAATGCAGATCCAGAGGCGGTGGACCGCCATAGGTCCCTCCCACCAATCCCAATGGTCCGATCAGATAATAGAGCCCGGTGCCGATGACCACAGAGGCCAGCACGCCGGGGATTTTTCCCGGCAGCCGAATCCCGGCCACCAGGGTGTAGAAAATCATGCCCAGAGCGATCACGCCGACCAGCGGCATGCCAAAGATGTCGATCAGCGGCGTCATGCCGATCAATCCCAATCCGATGCCGGCCAGCGAGCCCAGCAGTCCGGCCTGCGGCACGATCTTTTGCACCCAGCGGCCGAAAAACGAAAAGACCAGTTTGACCACGCCCATGAACATCATGGTGGCCATGCCGATATACCAGGTCATCATCGCGGCATCGCGTTCCGAATAGCCTTCGGCTTTCAGTCCCATGAACGCCGGGCCCAACACCACCAGCGCCAATCCGATGGTGGAGGGGGTATCCAATCCCAGAGGCATGGCGGTGACCCGGGTGTTGCCGGTTTTCCTCGCCAGGCGAAAGGCCATCCAGGTGTAGACCAGATCGCCGAACAGCACGCCGAAGGCGGTGCCCGGGAACATGCGCGTGTAGACGATGTCCGCCGGATATTTAAAGACAAAGATCAAAATGCCGGCGAGAAACGACAGCACGGTCAGGTTGTCGAACATGAGGCCGAAAAAACCGTTGAGGTCGCCGGCCACGAACCAACGGTATTTCGATGAAGCCGATTTGGACATGGTTCCTCCGTATCCTTGAGAGTCTGTCATCAATAGGTCAGCAGTCCGGCGATGGCCGCGGTCATCCAAGTGGCGATGGTGCCGCCGAGGACCGCTTTCAGGCCCAGCCGGGCGATGTCGCTGCGCCGGTTTTCCGCCAGCGGCGAGAGTCCGCCGATCTGAATGGCGAT
Organism: uncultured Cytophagia bacterium; assembly: GCA_964554965.1. Classification (GTDB taxonomy): domain Bacteria; phylum Zhuqueibacterota; class Zhuqueibacteria; order Residuimicrobiales; family Residuimicrobiaceae; genus Anaerohabitans. Next base: position 4,226 of record CAZKQR010000314.1, read on the forward strand.
GGATGAAAAATTGGCAAAGCCGCACAGGCTGTAGGTGGCGATGACGATGGACTTGGTGGACAGCATGCCGGCGCCCACCACGTCCGCCATTTTGAGATAAGCGACAAATTCATTAACCGCCAGTTTGATGCCCATCAGGCTGCCGACCTCCAGCGCTTCTTTCCACGGCACACCGATAATGAAAGCGATAAACTGAAAGACCAGGCCGAAGAGCAGCTCGAGGTTGAGCGGTTTGTTGAACTGGTTCATCAGGATGCCGTTCAATCCGGTCAGGTTGCCGATGAAGCCCAGCAGCGCGTTGATCAGCGCGATGAGGGCGATGAAGGCGATGAGCATGCCGCCGACGTTGAGCGCCAGACGCACGCCGTCGCCGGCGCCGCCGGCCGCCGCTTCGATGACGCTGCCGTGGCTCTTTTCGACCTTGAGGCGCACGGTGCCCATGGTCATGGGTTCTCCGGTCTCCGGCATCAACATCTTGGCCACCACCAAAGTGGCGGGAAAGGCCATGATGGAAGCGGCGAGCAGATGGCCGGCGAAAAACACCTGCGACGCTTCAAAGGCCACGCCCTGCGACTTGGCCAGGGCCAGTCCCAGCATCTGCATATAGGCGGCGAGCACGCCGCCGGAGATGTGGGCCATGCCGCTGGCCATGATGGTGTAAAGCTCAGACTCGGTCAGGCTGGAGAGATAGGGTCTGATCACCAGAGGAGCTTCGGTCTGGCCCATAAACGTGTTGGCCGCCACATCCAGAGTTTCCGCCCCGCTGGTGCGCATCAAGCGCTGCATCACCCAGGCCATGCCTTGAACGATCTTTTGCATGATGCCGAGGTGGTAGAGCACCGCCATCAGGGAGGCGAAAAAGATGATGGTGGGCAGCACTTGAAAGGCAAAGATCACCCCCAGGCTGCTTTCACCGCTGCTTTTGGCCAGCGGGCCAAAGACGAACTGGGCGCCGTCGCCGGCAAAATTGAACAGAATGACGAAAAGCCGGGAGATCCAGTCAAAAACCGCACGGCCGAGGTTGGTCTTGATCACCAGAAAAGCAAAACCGAATTGCAGCAGGATGCCGGTCAGCACCAGTTTCCAGTTGATCGCTCGTCGGTTGGCAGAAAAGAGAAAGGCGAGAAAGGTGACGAATCCCAGGCCGATGAGACCGTGAAAGAGCGAAAGGATGTGCATAGCGTCCCTTTGTAATGGTTGGGGAATGATTGGCGGGAAAATATAGTAAAGATTTGGCAAGGATGCAAAAGATTCGTGCG
>CAZKQR010000315.1:0-5423 GCA_964554965.1 uncultured Cytophagia bacterium
TAAAAACAAAAAAGGTGATCATTAAATCACCTTATTATACAAAAACAGATTCTTTTTGTCAAGGAAAATTGTTTAAATGTACACCCTATGTCCTACAACAACTAAACCCTCGCATCCGCTACATTGAGCAGTGTCAGCAACCGTTGGTGCATGGCATAAGGCACATCCTGCTCGTTGAGACAACGGTACAGCTGCACCACGGTGCGCAAAGAGGAAAGCTGCCGGCTGCAGTGTGGACAGGTCTGCAGATGCTGACGGATCTCTTCGCAGACTTCGGAATCAATATTTTCCGCCAACTCGTCACAGAGCTGCTGTAAAATTTTATCGCAGGACATAATGCCTCACCTACTATTTGAATGATGCCGCCCCCCAGGGTATTCATTAGATGCGACAAAACCGGAAACTATTCAAAAAATCACCATTTTTTCACCCGCCAGAACAACATAAAGGCGACAACCGATATGAGCGCCAGACCGAGAATAATGATGAACGCATAGGGATGATTCTCGAGAGGAATCGACACATTCATGGAAAAAGCGCTGACCACAAACGTCGGCACCATGATGCCGATGGTGATGATGTTGAGCGTCTTCATCAGCACGTTCAGATTATTGCTGACGATGGAGGCACGGGCATCCATGAGGCCTGAAAGAATGTTGGAATAGATCTCCGATTGCTTGTAACACTGCGAATTTTCAATGATGAGATCATCGAGCAACTCTTCCTCTTCTTGCGTGAACCCGATCTTGCTGGCGTAATTCTTCAGCTTTTGCAGCAGAATGGAATTTCCATTGATGGCGTTGAGGTAATAGACCAGGCTCTTTTCCAGCGTGAAGAGATTGAGCAGATAGCGGTTCTCCATGGACAGGTTGATTTTGTCCTCCAGATCCTCGGAGATCATGTTGATGATTTTTAAATGTTCGAGGTAATGAAAAACAGAACGCAAGAAGATCTTGAGCATGACATCTTTCAGAGAGGCCACTTTGTTGAAACGTTTGTCCTCGAACAGCGGCAGTTCTTCGGAAGAGACTATGAGGATACGATCGGTAAATACAAAAAGCCCGATAGAGGTGACGCGAAACAGCAGCAGATCTTCAGCGGAATAATTTTTCGGACGTTTATAGATCATCGCCAGATGATCCGGCTCGAATTCGATACGCGCCAGCTCATCCGGGTCGAGCGAAGAGTTCAGGGTGTGTTCATCGATCTTTAAATCGACGGTTAGATATTTTTTCTCCTGATCATCCGGATTGAAGAAGGCCAGAATGCGGCCCTCTGCGCCCTCTGCGCATTGGACTTTACCGTCGATGATGTCATAGGTTTTCAGCATACGCAACCCCTCACTCCCGGGTTTTCCTGCAAGAGCGACTGCCGGAGATCAAATTCTCATCAGGACCATCCTGATAAAAGGTTAGGCAACGGTTTGACGCCCGTGTCCGCAAGGAGGCGGTCTAGGCGACTTTTTTAAGTACAAAATAGAGAAAAAATAGATGAAAGCAAATGAAAACTTAGACCTCACGATGCAGATGAACGGTTCGGCCGATGTGCAGCAGGCGCAGGGCAAAATGCTTGCCGAGATGATCGACCGTCATCAAACCGTCTGGACCAAAGGCGATGGCCGGTTCCGGCTGATTCGCCGGCAGCGGCATGGCCGCCAGGGTCAACGTGCTGCGGCGCGCGGCCTGGGTGCGGTCCACCTGAACATAGGGATAGACGCCGTACTGGTGAGGCACCGGCATAGTGTCTTGATGGATGGTGCACTCGCCGGCGTCGCTGCAAACGGCATAGAGATTGGCATTGGGACGATGAACGACAAACCCGGTCTCATGGACGCGCAGCCGTCCGTTGCCGTCGCTGTTCTCCACATGCCAGCGGCTGGAAAAAATCGATTCTTTTTCTTTTTTCTCCATGTCGTCGACCACCACCACTAAGGGGATGTCCGGCAGAATAAAGACCGATCGCTGAATGTACGCTACGTCGGGATTCACCAGCGCATAGGCGTGCGTGGCATCGCTGCTCCAATAGATCATATGACGGCGGCGGCCTTTGCGCAGGATCTTTGCCTGAGCCAAAGCCATGTTGGTGCCTTCCCGTCCGTCGTGGTATTGGTGCCCCTGCCCGTCGATCAGCACGGTGTTGTGGCCCGGACTTGTGCGCAGAATCCAACCGGGGTGATTGTAATCATAGGTTGGATGTTTGATGTCAGCCAGCAGAATATCGTTATGAGCGGCCACGATCAGCGAGTTGCGATCCGCGTGTTCATGATTGGCGGGCAATCCGCTGCGCATGGCGACCAGGAGGTCCTCCGCCTGGTACCCGGTGCGATAAACAATCCAGTCCAGATCGAAATGCTTGAAATGCTCGCTTTCCCCGGGCGGTTCATCCGCTACCGTCGGATCATACCAAAAAATGGAAAAGGGCGTATGCTCCCGAGCGTGATGCAAAGCGATGTGCTGCGCCAATCCATCGCGGGTTTGGCCGGCGATATAAAATCCCACACTGGACTGAAGTCCGCCGCCGGCATCGCCGAAATTAACGGTCGAATCTCTTCGCTGCGGCATATCGCCGGAATTGATGGTCGCCCGGTTGGCGGAATTGACGCGCTCATCGATGGTCGCGTGATGCGGCATATGCAGCCCCATCATGAATTCGATAAAGCCGTTATAGTTCACCCGGTCGAACAGATCCACCTTTAGCTTGCGTTTGAAAACCGCCTGGGTCATCAGCATATGAAAGGTGGTGTAATCGCCATACCCCCCTCCTTCCGGATAGCTTCCGTCCTGGCTGTACAACCGCGCCAGCGTCTCGTAGCTGTATTGAGCCATCTCGATCCACTCTGCAGCCTTGGCGTGCTGTTCGCGGAGTACGGCGGCGCCGACCGCCAGCCCGCTCAGAGGAATGGCCTTCAAGTTGGTCTGACTGATAAAATAAGGCCAGCGGCGGAAATCGCGGGGTTCGAGCTTTGCCGACGGAGCATAGCCCCATCCTTTCACCTGGTCGGGATAACGCAATCCCCAAAGTGTTCTAAAGCACGGTTCGCAGCCTTTCGGACCCAGCTGCGCATGGATAAGCTGTCTGGTCTTTTCATCCAATTGATCATACAGCCAGTCATAGGCCAGGCTCACGGCGATGGTGGTTTCCGGCGCACGCTGCAATCCAATGACATCAGCGCCGGCCTCGAGAAAGTAATCCCAGACCGGATAGGCCAGTATCTTTTTCAACGCCAACTTGGCCAAATCCAGACGTGTCCGGTCGCCGGTCATCAGCCAGACAAAGGCTTCGCGGGTTACGATCTTGTTGGCCCGGGCGATGTGGCGGATGTGGTTGTTCAAGTCCAGTTCCTTGAGCAGAAAATTCTTGTCCGCCGCAAGGTCGGTCGCAAGCATTTCCTGCACATAAGTCTGAAAAAGAGGCAGACGCCATTTCTCGCGCAGCGTTTGAATTTGGCTTATATCAAAAAACAATTCCAGCGGTGAACCACGCTTTGCGGCTATCCCACGAGTGAGCGGTAAAGCGCTCAAGGCGGCGACGCCGGCCAACGAATGCATAAAAGTCCGACGATTCATTTTTCCCTCGCTTGATCTCTGCTTCATCGTGCAAATTACAAGTTTTCGGCTAAAATGCAAACAGGTTTTTTCAACGAAATTTCTTTGTTTGCTGGAAAAGGATTGTTAAATTAGCATTCGTATCACTCAAGAAGGAGAATAGAATTATGACTTCTGCCAACAAGCGTCAGTATGATCAGGCGATTGAAAAAATTCCCTGGGCTACACAAACCAACGCCAAACGCTACAATGCCGCCTGGGAACCGATGCCGCCGTTTATCGATCGCGCTAAAGGCTGCCGATTGTGGGATTTGGATGACAAAGAATATATCGATTATCGCTGCAGTCTGGGCCCCATCATCCTCGGCCACCAATATCCGGCGGTGGAGAACGCTGTGCTGGCACAGATGAAAAAAGGCGTGCTCTTCAGCATGGCCAGTCCCATTGAACTGGAGACAGCGGATGAAATTCTGCGCACCATCGGCTGGGCCGATCAGGTCCGATTCATGAAAACCGGCAACGACGCCTGCATCAGCTGCGTGCGTCTTTCACGTAGCCTCACCGGACGGGACCATATCGTCTCCGCAGGTTATCACGGCTTTCACGATTGGTTCGTCACCTCCTGGTCGCATCCCGGCGTCCCTTCTGGAATGTCGCAATGGGTGCATGAGACCGCTTATGGCGATATCGCCAACCTGGAGAAAATATTCAAAGAGTTCGGCTCGCAAATCGCCTGTCTGATCATCGAGCCCTATGACTGGGGTAAGGACCTGGGTCAGGCCTTTGTCGCCCGTTGCCGCAGTCTCTGCGACCAATACGGCAGTCTGTTGATCTTTGATGAAATCTTGACCGGTTTCCGCATGGCTCCGGGCGGCGCGCCGAGTTACTATGGCGTTGTCCCGGACTTTTCCGCCTTTGCCAAGGCCATAGCCAATGGCTATCCGCTCTCGGCTTTTGCCGGCAAAAAAGAGGCGATGAAAGCTCTGGAAAAAACCATTCTCACTACAACCTATGCCGGAGAAACGTTGTCCATGGCCGCCTGCTGTGCCACTCTGGAGGTCATGCGTACGGAAAAAGTGCACGACCATCTATATGCGATGGGTCGCCGGCTGCGCGATGGCTTTGGTGAGATGTGTCGCGAGTTCAACATCCCCGCCGTCATGTACGGATTGGAGGTCAGTCAGACCATCGCCTTTACCGTACCGGAGCCGGAGGCCACAGCCATGTACAATCGTTTCTACTCCCTGCTTTATCAAAAGGGCGTGTTCGCCAACGTGCGCTGGTTTGTCTCTTATTCACATCAGCCGGCGGATATCGATGAAACCTTAGAAAAGATGCGTCAGGCGATGAAAGAACTGTGATGGTAAACAGCGCTCCGGTCGTTTCGACGGACAAATGGAGCAGGCTCTATTACCAAACCTTTAGCATCCACAATCGCCCGTGTACGCCATTTTAGAGAAAACGAATCGATAGAGCTCACAAAAATAGATTGAATCCTCCATGCTGAACTGTCTTCCGTCGTTGCCGAAATTGCTTGCCCTGATTCTGTCCTGCCTCTGCTTACTACGCAGCGCCAGCGCGGTGGAAAAGGGCTATCAGCTTCCCCCTAAAGCCATTTTGGATCTGGTGGATGCACCGCCTTCTCCTCTGGTCAGCCTCAATCCGGCGCAGACGCACCTGTTGATCATGTCCCTGCCCACGTTTCCGCCAATTTCTCAGGTGGCGCAACCGGAACTGCGACTGGCGGGACTGCGTATCGATCCACGATTGTCCGCGCCCAGCCGCAGCCGCTATTACACCAGACTGACTGTGAAAAAATTGCCCGGCGGCGCGGAACAGGAGATCAGCGGACTGCCGGAAAAACCGTGCATTCGCTAT
>CAZKQR010000316.1:0-5418 GCA_964554965.1 uncultured Cytophagia bacterium
GGATCACCACCCGCGGCCAAAAATCAAATCGAGTTAGAATCGCCGCCCTGTTCCTTCTTGGCTGGTCCATCGGATTGATCGCCCTGCTGATTGTCAACTGGCAGCAGTACCGGACGCTGGTGGCGGTCATCCCAGGCGTGGACCGTGGATGTTACATTTCTCTGCCGCAATGCCTGTGGGCCTTGCGCAATTTGAGCTGGAGTTTTTGGCTGGCGTTCGGCCGCACCTATCAGGTGACAGCGCCTATCGTCCTGTACCTGGTGACCGTGCTGCCGGCCATGATCATCGCCGCTATCGGCTGGCTGCGCATGCGCCAGGTCGAACCTGGTCCATTCATCCTCATTATCGTGTCGCTGCTGCTGGGGACGGTTGCTTCGTTGTGGTTCACTCTATCCTATCCGCCGGGAATGCAGACAAGTTGGGGAAAAAATCTCTATCCCCTGTTGCCATTAACCGCGATTTTTATGATATTAGGCATCAAGAACGCTTTTACCAGACCGAGGAATTCCGCCCCGTTCATCCTGATCACGGTGCTGCTGTGCGGGTGTTTGTATGGCTGGTTGATGCTGCAAAGCCTGTATCGCTGGTGGAAGCTGTAACGTGTGTAATAATCCGTCGATTTTTAAAAGACCAGGACCCATTACTGATGAGGTTTGTGCCATGAACGATGTGCTTAAAACAGCCGGAGCCATTCTGCTGGTGCTTTTTTCTCTAAGTTGCCAGCCACAGAATACACTGCTCATTCGCAGCGGCGAGACCGCCTTTACTTTAAATGTCTCCAAGCCGACTCTCTCAATCGCCAGCCCTGGGCTGCGCGAACCTCTGCTGCTGGACGCCTATCATCAGGCCGCCGGCTTTAAACAAACATCGATGACCTGGTCGCCGAATGCGCAGCTGCCCAGACGCTCCACTGTTTTCACCGATGCACAGCAGCGTACCCTCATCTGCACCGAGACCTTTGCAGCGACGCCCGGCGGGCTGTCCTGGCAAGTGGAGTGGAGCACACCGGAGGCCGAGCCCTTTACCGCGCCGCTGCAGACGATCTGTCGCCTTGCCGACAATGAGCAGACAGCCCGCTTCTGGACCAGCTGGAGTGACCCCACTCAGGTTGAACCGGTCGATCAGGCGATAAAAAACCATAAACAATGGGTGGATCCCCTGCAACCACAGCCGCTCCGCGATCTGCATCTGGTATACGGCGGCCACAAGTCGCTGGGCGGCGGTTTCTGCCTGCCCGCTTTCACCGTTCTTTATCCGCAGCAGAATGTGGCCTGGTCGCTGGTGCAATCACCTGAGGACACGCTGCTCAACATGGATCTCAGGACCAGCGCACAGGGCCGGTTTGAATTCAACCGGACCGATCTTCGTCTCAGCCGCAACCGATCGGTTCGCCACACCCTGTCGCTCATCGTCCATGAGGCGGATTGGCGCGCCGAGTTGGCCTGGATCGTAGAACGCTATCCGGATTATTTCAATCCGCCGAATCCGAATGCCGGCCGGATTGCCGGCTGCGGACTCTATTCCGCCTATGAGGGAGAATTCGATGTGCAAAAATTTCACCGGATGGGCGGCCTGGTCAATTGGAAGGCTAGTTTTGATTTTCCTTATATGGGCATGTTCATCCCGCCGGTACAAGATCGTAACAGAAAATGGCGGCGCTTTTCCATGGATGCTAAACAGCCGGCCACCTACACCACCATCAATCAAATGGCACGCTATGCTGAATCGATGAAAGAAAAGGGATTCTACACTCTGAATTATTTCAACATGACCGAATTCGGCGCATGGATCAAATACCCACCCCCTGCTTCGCCGTTGCCGAGCCAGGAGCTGTGGCAGGATGCCAACGCCTTTCTCTACACCCGCCTGAACAGCGGCATCCTCTACGGCGCACAACAGAACGGCGGCCAGGGTTGGGACAACCGCACCGCAGCGCTGCAAATGCACCCTGTGGCTGGAATTCATGACAAGCCCCACTTTACCTGGGGCGACGCAGTGGCCATGGACTGCGGCGACTCGACCTATGCGGAGTATCTCATCGATCAGTGCCGCCTGCATCTGGACTATTTTCAGGAGGCCCACGGCATCTGCATCGACCGTATGGACTGGCTGGGCGAATACAACAGCCGGCGCGACGACGGCGTCAGTTGGGTCGGCGACCGGCCGGTGGCCAGTCTATATTTTTCCTGGCTGCAGCTGCTGGATCGCATCGGCCCCATGTGGCATGGTGCGGATAAGGTCATTTTCTGCAATCCGCATGTCAATCGCCTTGAACTGATGCGGCAGATCGACGGCGTATACAATGAATTCGGCCACATCGGTTTTAATTTGAACATGTCGGCCTTTCTCTGTCTGCGCAAATCCCTGCTGGCCTGGACTTCCACGGTCGACGATCTCAAAGGAGATCCGGACGCCTATCTGCAGCATCACCTGTACATGGGCGCTTTTCCCACCGCGCCCTTTCCCGGCAACGACCACACCATTGAACCGGATCCCTGGGCGGAGAGCTTTTATCTCGATTATGGTCCGCTCTTTCGTCTGTTGGTGGGCAAAAAATGGGTGCTGACGCCGCATGTGATCACGGTAACAGCCCAGACCGCCAAAGCCAATCTCTTTGCAACCGATGCCGGCTATGTCATTCCTGTGATCCATGGCACAGAACCCATTGCCCAGATCCATCTTAAAAACCTCGATCTGGACAACATGATCAGCTGCTATGTGATTTATCCCGGCGGCAGGTCCATTCCGGCGTTTGCCGATCGCGACGGCAGCCAGGGGTGGAAGATCAGCATCCCCCTGGAACGCCGCTGCGCCATGGTGGTCATTGGCACACGAAAGAACTGATCGGTGAGGATCGGCATTCCATTTTATCGGATCAAGCCATGCGTATATTTTTGTTGATCGAAATATTGCTCACCCTTTTATTCGCACTCTTTGAGAGCGGATGGGGAGGCCTATCGGAGCGAGTGGATATCGAAGCCGAAGACGACATGATGGAGTATCTGCTCGTTACCGAGAACTCGATAAGCCGTTACGCGACAGGCGGGCACATCGCCGTGGATCTGGACCAGGACGGGATCAGCGATTTCCTCAATATATATCCAACGTTCAATCAGGAACACAATATCCGCCCGTTTATAACCCTTGCGGACATCTATTTCAGAGATGCGGGAAAGCAGACCAATTTTGAAGATGCGGAAAGAATTTACGCTAATTTCTTTGACCTGAACGGCGACGGTCGGAAAGAGATTCTGGTCAACAAGCTGCGCCATGATTCTCTGTTCATCGAAATCCTGTCGTCTTCCGGCCAAAAAACCGGCAGATGCTTTTTTCTCATCAGCGGCTCTTCCCGCCCGGGATATCAGTGGGAGTGCCAAGCCAAACCGATGGAATGGCGATGTCAGGCCGGCGACACCTCCCTGATCTTTTCCCTGCACACCGGTTACTCTTATCAACCTCGCGGCATTGTTCGCGTCCGCTATCCTTCCGGCGAAATAGTGGATGCGCGATGGTTCGGCGCTTCTATCGACAACCTGGCATTTGTGGACATCGAGCGGGACGGAATTAATGAATACTACGCCGGCAGCAATACGCCGGATAACTGTCAGGGCCTGCAGGTGAACGGCACCGATGACCGCCACACCTATTTTTTTATCTTTAATTCCACCCCGGGATCGATTTTTTACGAAACGCTGGGCGGCCTTTCCAATGGGTCGAATGCCTACCCGATCTCCAACGGGGACGCTCCCATTGAAAATTTTTGGATTCTCTATTCTCAGCGAAACACCGAGAATGCTGATTCATCTTTTCTGGCTATTTATCATTATCCAGACAGGCGGTTTCTTAAAAAGGTCAAATTAACCGGCTCCATCCTGACCACTGCGTTTCAATATGATTATGATGGCGACGGCAAAGAGGATATCCTGCTCACACAAACCAACGGCGCCCTGGAAATTCGTAACCAGCAATTGCAGCTGCTGCAACGAAGGGTTCTGAATCAACCGGTCGTCGCCCAATGGTTCTTGGATCTTGATCAAAACGGCCTGCCTGAAATTTTTATTCACGCCAATCGCAAGCTCTATGTGTTTTCCGACCGGCTGAAGCTTTTAGCCAAACAGGCGATGGATGTAGAGGACATTCAATTGATTCAATCGGCCACAGGGCGCAGTTTATTCGTTACCAGCAACACCTCCGTCTCCCATCTTTCTCTGCGGCGCAACACTGCGCGGGCAGCGCATTATCGCCGGGTCTGGATAACGGCCATGTTGAGCGGCGCGTTGCTCTTCGCCGGCGGCTTGTTGCTGGTGCGCTGGTATAAGCAACAGCAGATCCCCTATCTGGCGCACCATGCCCTGCAGAACCTGGAAATACCCGGAGTGTTGATACTGGACCAGCAGGGCCGATTAAGACAGATGAACGAAAAAGCGCGCATGCTGTTGAATCTGACAACCGGTCATCAGGGCCAGCCTTTTCTAAAGATCGCCAATGAACTGATCCAACGCATGGAGCCTTTTATTGAGCGAGCGTACCGCCAGGCGCAGAAGGCGTCCGGAGAACAAACCTTGCTCTTTATGGAAGCTTCTGCCAATCTGCACGTCTTCTTCAGGCCGTTGCGCACGGCCGGCGACCGTTTCAAAGGTCTTTTCTTGACCCTGGAAGACCGCACGGAGCAGATCCAGGCGATGCAGGCCCTGGCATGGTCCACCATGGCGCAACGACTCGCCCACCAGATCAAGACTCCGCTCTCCTCCGTCGTGTTGGCTGTGCAGCGATTGCAAATGGAGTATGTCAAGGATGGTGCAAACAGGTCAAAGGAGTATGATCGCTATGTCGACTATGTGACGGGCGAGGTCGGGCGCATCCGGCACATTGTGGATGGTCTGCTCAAGCTGGCGCGGCTGGAAAAACCGGTCCACCGGGCCTGCCGCATGAATGACCTGGTGCGTCTGGCGCTGAAAAAATTCGAACCCTATTTCGGCGCCGGAATCAAGGTCCGCCTGTCCCTTGAGGAGGACCTGCCTCCCGTCATGGTGGATGACAATCAGATCATCATGGCCCTGAGCATTGTGATGGAAAACAGCATCGAGGCTATGCCGCAGGGCGGCCGCTTGACCCTTAGCACAGAACCGGCATATGATTTGCATTCGTTGCATTCCTCGGCAAGCAAAAACTTTATCCGCATTCTTATCGCCGATAACGGAACCGGTATTGACGAGGAGGCCGTGGATAAGGTGTTCGAACCCTTTTACACCACCAAGGCGAGCGGAACCGGTCTGGGCCTGCTCATTGCCAAGAAAATCATCGAAGACCATGGGGGCAACATCAAGATAAACAATAAACCGAAACAGGGCGCCGAGGTTACCATTTTATTGCCGGTTAACCACCAGGACAAGACTTAACCTTCGCTCGGTTCCGACC
>CAZKQR010000317.1:0-5374 GCA_964554965.1 uncultured Cytophagia bacterium
GCACCGGCGACAGCACTTTTTATTCCGATGATGAGCTGTTCGATGATGTGTTCGGCTATCACGGTTTCTCTCTGGCGCCGTCGCTCAAAATGCTCTTTGTTCCCGGCTGGACTCTTCAGCTCGGCGGCGCCCTGGTATGGAAATATTATGATCAGCGGCAAGCGGTGCAACTGGACGGCGTGCCGTTCGTGGACGAACGGCTGCGCGAAGATCGCCGTCTTTTATGGTCGGTATCTGTGGAGAAAAAAGTGCGGCTGGCGAAGAACGGGCAACCGCTGGGGATCACGTTCGGTTACCAATATGTGCAAAATGAATCCAATGATCCTTATTATCGTTATCGGGCTGATTTTCTCACCCTGGGGATTTCCGCCGCCTATTGATGCATCGCCGGTCCGGCCTTTTACTTCATTCCGTATTTTTTTAATTTGTAGCGCAGATGCCGTTCGCCCATGCCCAGCCGGGCGGCGGCTTTGCTTTGATTGCCCGCCGCAGCCTGCAGAGCCTCCTGAATCAACTTTTTTTCAAACCAGGCGACCTGTTCTTGAAAAGAGGCGCCTGCCTCCGGTACGGTTATGGCCGGTGTCGACAGGGCGTGCAGAGGCAGGTCCCGGCTGGTGATGAGTTCGTCGCGACACAGCACCACCGCCTGCTCCACCATGTTCTCCAACTCGCGCACATTGCCCGGATAGTCGTGTTTGAGCAAAAGGTCCATGGCCTCGCGGGAAAAACCGTGAACCGGTTTGTCGTTCAGCCGGGCGAACCGTTTTAAAAATTGGCCGGCCAGCGCCGGGATATCCATGCGGCGTTCGCGCAAAGCCGGCAGGCGGATCTGCACGACGTTGAGCCGGTAATAGAGATCCTGACGAAAAGCGCCCTCCTTCACCAAAGCCTCCAGATTGCGGTGCGTGGCTGCGATCAGCCGCACATCGACCTGAATGGGTTGCGAGGATCCCAGCCGTTCAAAGGATTGACTCTGCAGCACGCGCAGCAGTTTAACCTGCAGCCCGGCTGGTATATCGCCCACCTCATCGATGAACAAAGTGCCGGAGTGCGCCATCTCGAACCGGCCTTGGCGGAATTTTTCCGCGCCGGTGAAAGCGCCTTTCTCGTGACCGAACATTTCGCTTTCCAGCAGCTGTTCCGGCAGAGCGGCCATGTTGACCGCCACAAAAGGCTTGTCGCGACGCGGTCCGGCCAGATGGATCGCTTTAGCCACCAGCTCCTTGCCGGTGCCGCTTTCACCCAGAATCAGCACGGTCGCCTTGCTTTCAGCCGCACGGCCGGCGATGCTCAGGCTCTCCTGCATGGCCGGACTGGAGGTGATGATGCCCTGGAACGTATTCTGCTCCTGCACCAGCTCACGCAAACGGGCGTTTTCAGAAAGCAGCTGCTTTCTTTCAATCGCCTTGGCCACAATCAACTCCAGCTGCTGCAGATCGATGGGTTTGGTGAGAAAATCCAGCGCCCCCTCTTTCATGGCCGCCACAGCGCTTTCCAGGCTGCCAAAGGCGGTCATGACGATCACCTCCACCTCGGGATTGATCCCCTTGACTTTTTGCAACAACTCGCGGCCGTCCATGCCCGGCATGCGCAGATCGGTGAGCAGCAGATCCACCGGCATCCGCTGGACAATCTCTATCGCCTCTTGGGCGAAGGCCGCTTGCTGAATCTGATATCCTTTTTTCGCCAAAAAGCCTGCCAGCGATTCCCGCTGGGCCTGCTCATCGTCGATGATCAACAGCGTATGCACGGCCATTTTACAATCCCTGCTAAAGTGAACGGCATGGTCCGGCCGCAAATCCACGGCTAGGACAGAAAGGTCTGCACCAGTTCGACCACCGCATAATAACTGGTCATCAGGGAAAACAGAATGACGGCCCAGATGCCCGCCTTTTCACCGAGGGTGGCCTGGTTGGGACCCATCAGCTTTTCCCTGCTCAACAGGATCAGGGCGGGAATGGCCACGGCCGGCAAAATGCAAGCCTGAAACGCCTGGGAAAAAATCATCAGGGCCGGTGGGCTTTGCTCAAGGAAAACAGAGCCGAAGGCAAAGCACAGGGCCAGCAGGATCAGCACTCGGGCTAATGGCGAGTGGGTGGTGCGCGGAGTGCCGGTATAATCCGCGATCAGCCAGGGAGCGATCAGGACGATAGGGAAAACCGTCGACAGACCGGCGCCGACGATGCCCAGGATCAGGATCGCTGCAGCCATTTTTCCGCCAAGGGGCTCGAACAGAGCGATCAGCTCGACGGTTTTTTCCAGTTTAAGTCCCATGACATGCAGGGTTCCCGCGGACACAGCCATGATGACGCCGCTCAGGAAGAGCATCATCGAGGCGGATACCAGGGAATCCCTTTTTTCAGCTTTCAGATGCTGCAGCGTCCATCCCTTTTCCGCTACCACGGTGCTGCGCATGATGAACACCGCGGCTGAACAGGTGGTGCCGGCAATGGCCGCCACCAGTCCAAAAGCGCCCGGTTGATTCGGTACGCTCGGGATCAATCCCCGGGCGACAGCGGCAAAGTTCGGCTTAACCAGCAGAAAAACCACCAGGAACGACACGCCCATCAGGATGACGAATCCGGTGAGAACTTTTTCAAACGATTGATACCGGCCGAACCAGAGCAAAAGATAAAGCAGAATGGAAAAAAACAGGATGATCCAAAAGGTGTCGAGCACCCATCCTCCGGACGCCATTCGAACGCCCTCCTGCACCAGCTCGGCCACAATCCCCATGACGCCGATCAGAGCCAGGAGTTCACCGGTAATCAGCGCGATCAGGATGTAGAGGGAAAGCATCCAGCCGTGCTTGAATTGGGAACGAATCGTGTACAGTGCGGTTTTGCCGCTGACGATGGTCATCTTGCCATAGGCGACCATCAGGAGATAGGTGAAAAGGCATGAGAGCACCAGCACCCAAAAAAGATGCATGCCGTGTTCGGCGCCTGTTTTGGCCATGGTGGTCACGCTGCCTGTTCCGATGTTATAGCCGATGAGAAACAGGCCCGGTCCTACGGCGGAGAGAGCTGAAGCGATTTTTTTGAACTTTTCTTTCATAGCGGTCCGGCCATATTCCTAATTTTTAAAAATACTCATTCAGTCGCTGAGAGTCAAGCAGAATTGCGAACAGACATTCATCAGGACATGAGCGAAGAGGGTCGACGCAGGGATTTTATCTTGAAAGGATTGTTCCTTTTGCTTATTTTAGCCTCATCATACAGACGAACAGGAAATGAGGATGGGGTGTTGCGGACCAGAGTGCGGGTGCGGATCGATTCGTCTGCCAGGCTCACCGAGAGTGGCGCCCTCTTTTCGCTGCTTTGAATCTCTTCCCCGTTCAATCACAAGTCATTACAGGAGAAAAAATGAAGCGGTCTCTCGCATTCGCTTTTGTCTTGCTGGGGGTCTGCATCAGCGGCGTATGGGCTCAGGCGCCGCGGACCATGAGGGCGGTGCCGGTCTTCCCTGGCGCCGCTGTGGATGCTGTGATTCAGGCGCAGGATAGGCAGCTTTTCGATGAAACCACCTGCGAAATGGCAGGCTTGACCCGTCGCGAGCTCAAGGTTCTGGTGACCACCGCCGCCCCCGACGAGGTGACTCGCTGGTACATCGGACAGCTCAAGGCGCAATCCTCCACCAGCGAGGGATTTGATCCGGAGATTCTTATGAACGGCGGCACATCGCCGGTTCAGTACGATTTGAACTATTATCAGCCGGAGGATTTCGAGAACCAGTACGAACGCGATCTGTTGATCCGCGACGGAAAGTGGGTGAAAAAATCACTGATGCACCGGGCCCGGTCGGCCGACGGTAGCATTCTTTCTGACGCTGCTTTCATCTGGGAGTTTATCAACGCGAACGACGGCAGGTCGGAGTTCTGCCTGAACGTGGAGGATATCAGCTTTGATTTCGAGAAAAAGCGCTATTCTCAGAAAACCAAGATAACGATTCAGTTTCTCGAGTTCGCTGAAGAGGGCGTGGACGAGAGCGAATAGCGGCGCTGGCCGGTCGCCGAGGGTCTGCAAAATGGCGCGCTTTGCTGGTCCGGCGCGTGTTTGGGACCGGCAAAAGGCAGCGGTTGTCCCTGTGCTTTTCTCGGGCACAAGCGTGTGGTTTATTCACCGAATGGCCCCAACAAGGCAAAGCGGTCGTAGCCAAAAGGAGCGACCGCGTTTTTTCGCCAAGCGTTGATAACATCGTACCGGAAAGGTCTACAGGACCGCCACACCCCTTTGCCGCAGAAACGTTTTCAACGTGCCGATTTCAATAACGCCAAAATGAAAAACCGACGCAGCCAGCAGGACCGTGGCCCCGGCTGCAACCGCCTGATAAAAATGTTCCAGCTCGCCGGCCCCGCCTGAGGCCACCACGTCGGCCGAGACAACCTCCTTGATCGCCCGGATCACCGGCAGATCGTAACCTGTGCGCACGCCGTCGCCCGCTTTGCTGGTCGGCAGAATCACCGCAACCCCATAGCCGTCCACGCGCTTTGCCCATTCAATCGCATCCGCCCCGGTTGCCGTCCGGCCGCCGTTGATGTAGACTTCATAGCCAGAGGGCATGGCCGCATTTCTGTCCACATCGATGGCTACGGTCACCTTTTCCGGCCCCAGCGTTTTCACCATCTCTTCGACCAGTTCGGGCTTGCGAAAGGCGGCGCTGCTGACGGATATTTTATCAGCTCCTGCATTCAGTACCAGTTCGGCGGAGCGCATGTCAGAGATGCCACCGCCTACGGTCAGCGGCACGGTGGTGACCGCTGCCACGCGCGAAACCACATCGAGCATGGTGTCCCGCCCTTCCACGGTGGCGGTGATATCCAGAAGCGCCAGCTCGTCCGCGCCTTTTTCACAATAGGCGCGTGCACATTCGACCGGATCGCCGGCGTCCCGTATGTCCACGAAATGGACGCCCTTGACAACGCGTCCGTTCTGCATGTCCAGACAGGGCATAATTTTTATGGGTTGATCCACGGATTCTTCCTTTTTGTTTAAATGCGGGTTGTTGCCTGGTGATCAAGGCGCTTTGGCGATCTTCTACAGCAACTTTTCACTCATGCGCAGCTAGGCTGCCGTCGTTTTCGCACGGCTTCAGTCAGGCGCACCCGGTTCAAGGGCTTTGAAGGATCCCTCGGCTTGCTTGGGATAAGCAGCAACAACTTGGCGCAGCAAAACGCCGGCAGAGTCTTGATTTCCGCTTGCTGCATCCGCCTCAGTAAACGCGGCCATCAGGATCGCTCTATCGTCTTTACGAGAATAATCGTATGTGATGAAAATGGTTCCGTTCGCATCCTGCTGACCGTCGGGGAAGGAGACGCCGCTTCTTTCAACCAGCAAAAGGCCCCCTATACATGTGCGCACGTCGTATCTAGATA
>CAZKQR010000318.1:0-5361 GCA_964554965.1 uncultured Cytophagia bacterium
CGCTCAGCAGCCGCTACCTGACCGCACTAGGCAACGAGCAACCGGTGCCTGAGGAAGGCTATCATGGCCTGTACCTGCGCGACCTGGCGCTAGAGATCGTGCAACGCGACGGCGACCGCTACACCGGCCTGGCGGAGGAGGAGAGGGATGCTCAATTCAGCTCCTTGGCGCTGGAGTATATGCTGGAACGGCAGAAGAGCAGCCTGGATAAATACGGCGTGCACTATGATCTGTGGTTCCGCGAGAGCCGGTTGCGCGAAGGACGGGCGCATCAGGCGGTGCTGGAGAAACTCGAAAAGGCGGAATTGAGCTATCAGCAGGACGGCGCACTCTGGTTTCAGTCCAGTACATTCGGCGATGAAAAGGACCGTGTGCTGATCACCAGCGCCGGCGAGCCGACCTATTTTCTTATCGATATCGCCTACCATCAGAACAAATACGAGCGCGGCTTCGATCAGCTCATCGATTTCTGGGGACCGGATCATCACGGCTATATCGACCGGATGCGCGCCGCCATTCTGGCCCTGGGCCATCCGGCCGAAAGCTTTCAGGTCAGCATCATTCAACAGGTGAACCTACTGCGCAACGGCCAGCCGGTGAAAATGTCCAAGCGCGCCGGTGAGATCATCGAGATGGACGAACTGGTCGAAGAGGTGGGCGTTGACGCCAGCCGGTTCTTCTTCGTCGATCGCCGCATGTCGCAGCCGCTGGACTTTGACATCGATCTGGCGAAAAAGCAGACGGATGAAAATCCGGTCTATTATGTTCAGTATGCCCATGCGCGCATCTGCAATGTGCTGCGGTATGCGCAGGAGCAGGGCAGAACCCTGCCGGATCAGGCGGATACGAGCCGGCTGGAGAATGAATTTGAATTGCAGTTGATCAAAAAATTGATCGATTTCCCCGAGGTCATCGCCCGCGCTGCGCAGTATCTGGAGCCCCACCGGATTCCGGATTATCTGCAGGAACTGGCCACGGTGTTTCATCGCTTTTATCATGAAAACCGCGTGGTCATCGAGGATGAGGAGGTGTCGAACGCCAGGTTGCTCCTGTGCCGGGCCGCCCGCTTGGTGTTGGCCAATGGATTAAAGATACTGGGTATTTCTGCGCCGGAAACAATGTAAGGAGGCTTGCTCATGAGTTTGCTGGTTGTCGGTTCAGTCGCATATGATTCGATCATCACCCCGCAGGCGGCGGTGGATGAGGTTTTGGGCGGTTCCGCCACGTTCTTCGCCACCGCCGCCAGTCACTTCACTCCGGTGAATCTGGTGGCGGTCGTCGGCGATGACTTTCATCATCAGGACATAGCGTTTTTGCAAGACCGCAGAGTCAGCCTGGAAGGCCTGCAGACCGTGCCGGGAAAAACCTTTCGCTGGAAAGGCCGCTATCTCGAGAACATGAACGATCGCGAAACCATCTACACCCATCTCAACGTGTTTGAGACCTTTCAGCCCGAGCTTCCGTCAAGCTACCGCCACAGCCCGTTTGTTTTTCTCGCTAACATCGGTCCGGAGCTTCAGTACACCGTCATGCAGCAGGTGGCCAAGCCCCAGTTCGTCGCCATGGATACCATGAACTTTTGGATCTCCGGCGCCCCTGAATCGCTGCGCAAAATTCTTTCTGTTGTGGACGGGCTGATCATCAATGACGCGGAAGTCAAAGAGCTGTCCGGCGAGTCCAACATCTTTATCGGCGCTAAAAAAATTCAAGCCATGGGACCTTCCACCCTGATCATCAAAAAAGGCGAACATGGCGCATTGCTGGTTCACAACAGCTCGTATTTCTATTGCCCGGCCTATCCGGTCACTTCGCTCTATGATCCCACCGGCGCCGGCGACACCTTTGCCGGCGGCTTTATGGGCTATCTGGCGAAAACCGGCAAGGTCGATGACGCGACCCTGCGCTGGGCCGTGGTCTATGGAAGCGCCCTGGCCTCCTACAGCGTCGAAGCCTTCGGCATCGCCGCGATTCGCGATCTGTCCGCAGCTGATATTCAGAAACGGGTGGACGCCCTCGCCGCCATGACCCGTCTTCCGGCGTGACGCCTGCAGACGATCGGCGATGGCGAGCAACCGCCGGCCTGAGCCACTGACAGGCGGATCGGCCATCGTCCGGAATACTTCGGCAGCCATACACCGGGAGCTCTTATGAATAACGGCACAAATTCTTTTATTCAGAAATTTTTCAAGCAGGAATCGGCCGGT
Organism: uncultured Cytophagia bacterium; assembly: GCA_964554965.1. Classification (GTDB taxonomy): domain Bacteria; phylum Zhuqueibacterota; class Zhuqueibacteria; order Residuimicrobiales; family Residuimicrobiaceae; genus Anaerohabitans. The sequence goes on from CAZKQR010000318.1 coordinate 2,205, forward strand.
GGTATTTTGCTGGTGGTCTTTGCGGTGCTGGCCATTGCAGCCGCTAATTCGCCGCTCTATGGGCTCTACCGCCGGTTGCTGGAGATGCCTGTTGTGGTGCGTGTGGGCAGTCTAGAGATCGCCAAACCTCTGCTGCTCTGGGTCAACGATGGTCTCATGGCCCTGTTTTTTTTTCTCGTCGGCCTGGAGTTGAAGCGCGAGTTTCTCCAGGGCGAGCTGTCGAACAGGAAAAAGGTTGTCCTTCCGGGCCTGGGCGCTCTCGGCGGCATGATCATGCCGGCAGCCATCTATGTCTTTTTCAATATGCAGGATCCCATGGCGTTGAAAGGGTGGGCCATCCCGGCCGCTACCGACATCGCCTTTGCCCTCGGCGTGCTCGCTCTGCTGGGCTCCCGGGCGCCCGCCGGACTGAAAATTTTTCTCACCTCCTTGGCCATCTTTGATGATATCGGCGCCATTCTGATCATCGCTTTCTTTTATACCAGCAAAATTTCTTTCGCCGCCCTGATCATCGCCGGGGTTTGTCTGCTCGCTCTTTTCGCGCTCAACCGCCGCGGCGTCGCCCAAAAAAGCGTTTACCTGACCATCGGCGTCATCATGTGGATCGCTCTGCTCAAATCCGGCGTGCACGCCACGCTGGCGGGCATCCTCTTGGCCCTGTTCATTCCTTTGAAATCCTTCGCACCGTCCGAACCCTCGCCGTTGGAAAGCCTGGAGCACGATCTGCACAGCGCGGTGGCTTTTATCATTCTCCCCCTGTTCGCTTTCTGCAATTCCGGAATTCACTTTTCCGGCATGGGCTGGGAACAGGTGCTTCATCCCATCCCCCTCGGCATTGCCCTCGGTCTGTTCATCGGCAAACAATTGGGCGTCTTTGTCTTTTGTTGGCTGGGCATCAAATGGGGATTGGCCGAGTTACCGACCCGGGCGACCTGGCTGTCCTTCTATGGCACGGCGGTGCTGTGTGGAATCGGATTCACCATGAGCCTGTTCATCGGCTCGCTCGCTTTTGAAGAGACCGGCGTCAATCTGCTCATCGATGAGCGGTTGGGCATTCTGGCAGGTTCTTTGCTCTCCGGCCTGTGGGGCTATTGGATTTTGCGTCTGGCCGGCAAACCCGCACAGCCGTCAAACTGAGCTTCATCAGGCTATCGGGCCGCCGCTGAAACGAATGGGTCATGCAGGTAAAAGCGCAGGGCCGCGGCTGAGCACACCTGGGGGCGACTGATCACCGGCGACGAATAACTATTTTTTCTCCTGCTCTTTCGCACGGCTGTCGTTGTAAGCCGTGACCCGCGCGATTCCGACGGAGGTTTCTTTGGCGGCTAATCAAAATATAGAGCATTACCTCAATCCCATCCTCTTTGCCGACTATTCTGATCCGGATGTCATCCGGGTCGGCGATGATTTCTACCTGGTCTCTTCCAGTTTCAACCATGTGCCCGGTTTGCCGGTGCTGCACTCTTGCGACCTGATCCATTGGGAGATCATCGGGCATGCGCTGCAGCGCCTGCCATCGCCGCGCTATGACCTGGTGCAACACGGCAACGGCGTCTGGGCGCCCAGTCTGCGCTTTTACCGGGGCCAGTACTGGATCTATTACGGCGATCCGGATCTGGGCGTTTTTATGGTCAAGAGCGAAAATCCGGCCGGACCCTGGCATGCGCCCAGGCTGGTGCAACAGGCCAAGGGCTGGATCGATCCCTGCCCCCTGTGGGATGACGACGGCCGGGCCTACCTCGTGCATGCATGGGCCAAAACCCGAGCCGGTTTCAACAGCCTGCTGACCGTTCATCGAATGAGCCCGGATGGGGAAAAAGTGCTGGATGCAGGCGTCACCGTGTTCGACGGACATGAGAATCATCCCATCATCGAAGGGCCGAAATTTTACCGGCGCGACGGCTGGTATTATATTTTCGCCCCGGCCGGAGGCGTTCGGACCGGCTGGCAAACCATACTGCGCTCACGCTCCGTGTATGGGCCTTATGAGGACAGGATCGTTTTAAAACAGGGAAACACGCCTGTTCATGGCCCGCATCAGGGCGGTTGGGTGGAACTGGCCAACGGCGATTCCTGGTTTGTGCATTTTCAGGACCGCGGCCCCTATGGCCGCATCCTCCATCTGCAGCCTCTGCGCTGGGAAAATGGATGGCCATTCATCGGCGATGACCAGGACGGCGACGGCATCGGTGAACCGGTATCATCTTGCCCCTTGCCCAGGACGAAAAAAACATCGCCGGAGCTGAGCATTCCGACTTCTGATGAATTCACTGCGAACCAGCTGGGTTTGCAATGGCAGTGGCAGGCCAATCCGGACCCTGCCTGGTATGATCTCTCCGTCCGGCCGGGATTTCTCCGTCTGTACGCAGTCCCCCCTCCAGGCCGTTTGGCAAATTTGTGGTTGCTGCGCAACATCCTGGCGCAAAAATTTCCCGCCGAGCGGTTTGCCGTCAAGGTCTGTTTATCCTTTCACCCCGCCGTTCTCGGCGATCGCGCCGGGATCATCATTCTGGGCAGCGATTATGCCTGTCTGAGTCTTTGCCGGCGGCAAGGATGCGTGATGCTGGAATTGGCTCTCTGCCTGAATGCGGATCAGGGCGGCGAAGAGACCATCGTGGCCGCTGTTCCACTCACGCAAGCGGAGGTTTTTCTTTACGTGCAGGTCCAGGCCGGCGGCCAATGCACCTTTGCCTATAGTCCGGACGATCTTTTCTATACGCCGCTTGCCGGCGCATTCATCGCTGCACCGGGTAAATGGGTCGGCGCCAAGATCGGGCTCTATGCGCTGGCTGCAACCGCAGAGCCTGTTGCCGGCGCCGTTCCCGTGCCTCGCGGCACTTTGGACGCGTCCACCGGCTGGGCTGATTTTGATTTCATCCGTTTTGACGGCAGCTCGTAAATAAAGATCCATCGAGTGGCGTGCTCGATTCCCGAGAGGTCCTCGTGAGGCTTCGGCCCTCCCGGTGAATAGAAAAAAACATTGCAGATTAGAGTTATTTTTGTCAATTTAACCGGGGTTACATCGTGGTTCAAGTCTTGAAAAAACCGACCTGAAGAGGAAAATGCTGATGAGAAGGAAAATCGTGATTTCTACTGTCGTCATGCCGCTGTTTTTGGCATGCAGTTCCATGTATTTCGCCGGGATGGAAAAGCTGGG
>CAZKQR010000319.1:0-4706 GCA_964554965.1 uncultured Cytophagia bacterium
ATGGTCCGGCGACGAGCCGCGCAATCCTTCAACCACCCTGCAGACCGCATCGATGGCCTGCTCGATCTCTTCTTCGGTGGTCATTTTGCCCAAAGAAAAACGGATGGTTCCCATAGCCCATTCTGTCGCTACGCCCATGGCTTGAAGAACCGATGAAACCGTGATGCTGTCGCTGTGACAAGCGGCGCCGGCCGATGCTGCCACTTGCGGCAGCTGATCCAGAATGGTGTTGGCCTCCAGCTGATGAAAACTGACGCTGAGGGTATTTGGCAGGCATTTCTGTGCATGGCCGTTGCGCTGCAAGTCGGTGAGCCTGGCGCTGAGGCCCTCATATAAGCGCTCTCGCAGCAGTGCCTGACGTGCCCTGGTGTGTAAAAGGTCACGGCCGGCGATTCTGCAGGCCGCCCCCAGCCCAACGATCTCGAGCACGTTCTCGGTGCCGGCCCTGAGATTGCGCTCATGGTTGGCGCCATGGATCTGTTTTTGCACAACGATGCCGCGGCGAATATAAAGGGCGCCGACGCCTTTGGGCGCGTACAATTTATGGCCGGCAATGGAGAGCAGATCCACTCCCAGTTCATCAACACGCACTCCGATTTTGCCCACCGACTGTGCGGCGTCGCTATGGAACACCGCGCCGCCGGCGTGAGCCACAGCCGCCAGTTCAGCGATGGGCTCGATGGTTCCGACCTCGTTATTGGCATGCATGACGCTGACCAACAAAGTTTCCGGCCGCAGCGCGGCCTTCAAGTCGCGAGGAGCCACCATGCCATAGCGGTCCACCGGCAGCGTGGTGACCTCAAAACCCAGAGTCCCAAGGTGGGCGGCCACTTCCATCACAGCAGGATGCTCCACCGCCGAGAGGATCAGATGGCTCCCATGACGGCGATGCGCCAGGCAATACCCCATGAGGGCCAGGTTGTTGGCCTCTGAACCGCCGCTGGTGAACAAAATCTCGTCCACATGGCAGCCGAGCAGTTCGGCAACCTGAGCGCGCGCCTGCTCCACCGCCTTTTTAGATTGCACACCAAACCAGTGGGTGCTGGAAGGATTGCCGAAAAGGGTGACCATACAGGGCAGCATGGCCGCAGCCACTTCGGCATCGATAGGGGTGGTGGCGTTATAATCGAGATAAATGGGCTGCATGAACGAGCTCCTTAGTATGAAAAAAAAACGTTGCTGCGTCTTTCAACACTCCCGCGGCACGAGCGCTTGGCCTTACGCTTCCATGGCAGCGATCATCGTTCGTGCACCTACACAACACAGGCCGGGCAGCGGACCATTCAGCGGCCTTTGCTACGGTGATGCAGAATAAACAGGCCAAAATCTGAACGCTCGTCTTGTTCATATTTCCTCTTCAGGTGATCGAAAAGCGCAACCAGCAATGCGGCGGTGGGAAAGATAGGAGGAGCAACGTCTGGTCAACGCTTGGGTCTCGGAACAGCGAAAACCACAAAGCAGGAAGATTTTACAAAACGAATCTCCTGATCGCTTACTGCAAAAGCGAGAAGCGGTCAGGATGGAATGGGATACACTGGCGAGCGGTCTTTATCGTACAGCCTCGCAGCTGCGGACAAAATCCGCGCTGGTCGCCGTATAGCCGAGGAATGCTTCCACATGGCGGATGATGTATCGTGTGATCAGCTGCTCCTCCAGCGTATCGTGATACTCCATGGCCGCCGTGCCGTCGCGCAACAATAGGATGCGATAGTTGCGGTAAAATGCGTCGTTCAGCGTTCCCTGCACACAGGCGTTGGCGGCGAATCCCACCACCACCAGATTTTTAATCTGCAAATTCCGCAGCAGCGTTTCCAGACAGGTTTCGAAAAAACCGCTGTACATCTGTTTGTGCACCAGATACTCGCCCGGCAGGGGTTCCACCAGTTTACTGAAGCGAAATTCAACCGGATCCGTCTCCCAGCGCTCTTCCACCGTCAGGCCATGAGTGCGCACGAGCAGTCCGCCGAACTCGCTGTGTTGCGTCGCCACCCGCTGATTGGAATTGTTCACATAGATGACCGGCAGTTTGATGCGGCGCGCCGCTTCCAGCGCCGGCTTGATGTGATCGACCATCACCCGGCGCTCCACATCTGTAGAGCCCTGATAAAAAAGCGCCGGACGTTCCGGCTCTTGTTCTCCGGGACTGTAGCCCAGTCCATAGACATCGATCAACATGAACGCCGTGCGCTCCAGCGCCAGGTGCAGGGTCTCCTCAGCATGGCCGAGATAAGATGCAGGAGGGTACATACGATAGTAACGGCCTGGTATAAACAGCTCCATAGGACTTCCCTTTTTATTGAACCGCTTTCGGACAGATTTCGCCGCCCATGCCCAGCAGGATCACCCGTTCGCGGCTGCCTTTGCGGCGAATCGCCTCGTTCAGCGCATCCTGCGCACTCGCAAACGGCGTAAAGCCCAGGCGCTGGATATCCTCGGCCTCGATGCCCGGGGAAACCAGGAACGCCTGCGTGCGTTCGATCAACCGGCCTCCCTGGACGATATTGTGCGCCGTCACTTTATCCAAACGGCCCGCGTTCACCAGTTCGGTCGTGGCGGCCAATCCCCGGTATCCCACGGCCAGCACGTCCGGGTGCTGCCGGCTGACGCCCTCCGGGCAGGGCGTAACGATGATGACCACCGCGTCGTCCGGTACAATGCACTCGAGCGCGCACATGGCCTTGACGCCCTGCCACAGATCCTGATCGAGCGGGTGGGTATCGATGATAAAAATGCCGGCATCAGCCGGACGGTCCACCTCCACCTGATAGAGCGTCTGCGAAAAGCGGCACCCCTCGCGGTGAGCCTCCACCGGATGGCCGGCGAAGCAACGGACGATTTTATTCTCGCCGTCCAAAACCACATTGACGATGGCCGTGAGCCCGGCCATGTGCGCCATCGCATCGATGCGCTGCCGCATCGGATTGTCGCGCACGCCCAGCACCTCTTTCTGCGGATAATGCACGCTGCGCCAGTGAAATTCACCGACCGCCTCGTCGCTGGCCACACCCGGTGCGATGATCTTGCCGCCGCCGGAAAAGCCGGCGGCCGGATGGGGTGCAATACTGCCCACACCGATCACCACGTCCGATTCGTGCATGGCGTGGTTAAGCAGCACCTCGGTCCCGTCCTCCAGGCGGCCGTAAGAATGCAGCGTCGCAGGATCATGCCATTGGTGGTTGAGCACCTGAAACCGTGTAGCCTGCTGCGCGCCGATTTTGGTCGCTACCTCCTGCGCCGTCATGGCACGATGTGTACCCAGGGCGATGAGAAAACGGATGTTGCTTTCATTGACGCCGCCGCGACCCAACTCTCCCAGCAAGGCGGGCACGATCTGATGGGCCGGCGTCGGCCGCGACGAATCGTCGACCAGGATCAAAACGCGCGAACCGCTATGAACCAGCTGCGACAGTCTCGGCATGCCGATGGGATTCGCCAGGCCGGCAGCCACGATCTCTTCGGCCTCCTGCCGGCTGGCGTCAATGGATTGAACGGAGTAGACATCCACCGGATGAGAGGAAGGAATTTCGATGGGTGCAATCGAGTCGTAGGGGAAACAGTAGCGCATGCAGCTCCTTGATCAAATCGGTTCAGGATCGTCCACTGATGAGCCGGCGCTCACCTTTTGAACTCGTACTCTCGTTTGGTTTTAAAGGAAAGGCTTCTCATGCCCTTAACCTTGCAGCGGCTGACATCGGTAAACGCCGCCGCGTCCAGACGGCCGTCGCGGTAGCTGAACCAGCCATAGGTAAAATCACCGGCGATGGCGCCGGTGAACCTACGGTAGGCGCCGTCCGACACGATGATGAGATCCTCGTGATCCGGGGTCTTGACCACATAGCCGATGGCGGCGCGGTCTTTCAACTCCCGCCTGTTCACTGTTATTACATCAGCGGAAAAATCGCGCCTGGAGGCAAAAGGATAAATCAGCGTGGCCATGCGATCCCTCACCGGATCGCCCTGCAGATTCCTGCGAAAGATCAACCAGTCGATTTCGCGATGAGAGGGTTCCCCCGCCAGCCCGCGCAGATCGGCGATGCCTTTGTCTTTGATTTTTTCAACGAACGGCGCCTCCTGATGATCCTGCTTGATAAGAAAGCCGGTCTCCTCCAGCGAAACAAAGCCGTCGTCGACCGCGGTCATGGAACACGGCGTATGCAGGTTGAAATCCATCTCCTGGCTTTTTCTCTCCGTATGGATCTGATCGATGATCAGCCAGTAGCGTTTTTTAGCAAACACGATATGACGCCGGTGCCTGGCCTTCTGATAATCAAGATAGCCGTCGTGCGTGGCGGCGAAGAACTCGACGTTGGTCAGGGGCGCCCAGACTTTGTCATAGCCCGGCCGGTCCCGCTTCTCCGGAACCGCCTGATTGATGGTGACCATATTGTGCGCCAGCGGATTCTTGTACCAGCTGACGTGCAGCGAATCGAGATAGCCGAGAACACCGATGCCGGCGTCCAGGGCGATGGGAACGCCGTTGGCATAGATCTCGAAATCCAGCTGATCATAATGGGTGTGATTCTGCCACTCGCCGTAATTCAGCATCAGGTAATAAGAAGTGGGCTGCCAGGAATCCCGCATGACCACGAACCGGGAATCAGGAAAATCGATGGAGGTGATGCCCGGTTCCCGGATGGCCACGGGCAGCGCCGCCGCGGTTTCGGGAGAGAACTCGTTGCGCACACCGCCGAGAAAATCCCCGCGGT
>CAZKQR010000319.1:4716-5310 GCA_964554965.1 uncultured Cytophagia bacterium
CTCATCTCCTTGAACAGCGTCACCAGGTCTTTGCCCCTGGCGGCGTCGTTAAAAGGCGCATTAACGCCTACCGGCGTCTGGGTCAGGACAAAATACTCGATGAACTTTTCCAGCCTGGGCAAGTAGGCTTGTCGCATAGAGGAATCGTTCAAAAAATATTCCATCATCATCATGTAGCGGTAGAACACGGAAAACATATAGCTCGCATAGCCGGGCGTGCGCTCCACATAGCCGCCGTCGTCGCGAATGTCGTTCTCCAGATGTAAGATCATGTATTTTTTCCCGAGCGCCAGCCAGTCGGCGGATTCAGCGAACTCGGGAAAGACTGCTGCCGCATAGGACAGGGTAAAGGCGGTGTGCGTCTGCCAGTTGTAGGGATGAAAAGGGGTTTTTTCCAGGCACTGCTCCAGCCATCTGGAGGAACCCAGAATGATCTTTAACAGCCGCTTGTGGGTCTCTGGGGAAAGATGGCCGCCGAACACACGTGCGGCGTCGATGAATTTCTGCGTCCGGTTGGCAAGACCCAGTTCATACCAGATAAAATCATAGGACTTTTGATAGTGGATCACCGGTTCCTGCTGAACGCTGTCCAAT
>CAZKQR010000320.1:0-5261 GCA_964554965.1 uncultured Cytophagia bacterium
ACGCCGTCAACACCATCGGCGGGCTCGAGCATATCCAGTCGATCTCCCAGGAGAACGTCTCCATCGTCATTATCCAATTCAAGCTGGAGGTGGATGGCAAGCAGGCGGCCCAGGAGGTGCGGGAAAAGATCGCGGCCATCCGCGCCGATCTGCCCGACGACATTGAGGATCCCGTGATCCAGCGCCTCGATCCGGCGAGCACGCCGATCTACACTCTGGCGTTATCGGGGAGCCTGGGCGACAAGGAGCTCACCACCTTTGCCAAAGATGTGGTCAAGAAACGGCTCGAGAATGTGCCCGGGGTCGGCCGCGTCGATCTGGTCGGCGGGGCTCAGCGTGAGATCGAGGTGAGAGTGGATGCCGCCCGGCTGCATGCTTATAACCTCTCGATTCAGGAGGTGGTGCAGGCCATCGCCGCGGCCAATATCGAGGTACCGGCCGGCAACCTGATCCAGGGCGAACGCCAGATCCTGCTGCGCACCATGGGCAAGTACACCGCTGTTGCCGATTTTGACAAGGTCATCGTCGCTTCACCAGGCGGCAAGCCCGTTTACCTCGCTGAAATGGCCACGGTGGTGGACGGGGTCGAGGAACGCACCAGTCTCTCGCGCGTCGACGGCAAGCCTGCGGTGGTCCTCAGCATCCTCAAGCAGTCGGGGAGCAACACCGTGCGCGTGGCGGACGGCATCACCCGCCAGATTGCAGAAGTCAAGAAAGAGCTGCCGCCCCAGGTGCAGCTCGCCACGGTGCGCGACAACAGCACCTTCATCCGCGATTCCGTGCGGGACGTACTCTTTGACATCCTCTATGGCGGTCTGCTGGCCGTGATCGTGGTCTTTCTCTTTCTGGCCAGCCACCGGCCGACCCTGATCAGCGCCATCGCGCTGCCGACCTCGATCATCGCCAGCTTTATCATCATGTTTGCGCTCAAATTCACGCTGAACACCCTCACGCTGCTGGCCCTGTCGCTGGCCGTGGGCTTGCTGATCGATGATGCCATCGTCGTCATCGAGAACATCTACCGGCACCTTGTGAAAGGTGAGAAACCGATGGAGGCGGCGCGCAAAGCCACCGGCGAAATCGGCCTGGCGGTCATGGCCACCACCTTTACCATCGTGGCGGTTTTTATCCCCGTGGCGTTTATGCCCGGCATCGCCGGCCGCTTCTTCTACCAGTTCGGCATCACGGTCTCGGCCGCTGTGCTGGTCTCGCTCTTTGTCGCTTTCACGCTGACGCCGATGCTCTCCTCGCGCTGGCTGCGGGAAGAGGACGAGGAGTTGACCAACGAGGGCTCGCTGCTGCGCCGGGGCCTCTACTGGTTCAACCATTTCTTTGAGATCCTCAGCGAAAAATACAAAAAGGCGATCGAATGGTCCCTGAATCACCGCAAGACTATGGTCTTCGGCGCGATGGCGACCTTTTTCGTCAGTCTGTTTCTTATTCGCTTCCTCGCCACGGCCTTTATGCCAAGCTTTGACATGAGCCAGCTGACCGTCACCGTCGATGCCGCGCCCGGCAGTTCACTGGAGCAGACCGGCCTGATCTGCAGCAAGATCGAGGAGACCCTGCACCGGCGGCCGGATGTGACCATGGTGCTGACCACCATCGGCTCAGGCACCGATCCGGTGACTAAGGGGACGGTGTTCGCCAAGCTGCTCAGCAAGCGGGAACGCGAAAAGGGCGTTGAGGCCATCGTCGGCGAGCTGCGCAGTGAGTTGCAGGCCATCCCCGGCGCCAACATCGGCTTTACCATCCAGCAGGGCATGGGCGGCGCACAAAAGCCATTGATCATGAGCGTGCGCGGCGATGATTTGAATGTCCTGAAAAAACTGGCCGATCGGGTCGAGCGAATTGTGCGCGCGACCCCTGGCGCGGTGGACGTGCAAAACAGCCTCGAGACCTCCAAACCAGAGGTACGGATCCGCATTGACCGCGAGCGGGCCTCGGACCTCGGGGCCAATGCCGCCCTGATCGCCACCACCGCGCGCGCCATGGTCGACGGCTATGTGGCCAGTACGTTCCAGGAGGGTGACGAACAGTTCGATGTGCGCGTCCGTCTCAACAAGGAGGACCGTACTTCACTGGAGAATGTGGGCGATCTGTTGGTCAAGAGCGGCAAGGACATGGGCAACGGCCAGCGGCTGATGGTGCCGATCCGCGATGTCGCGGAGATCCAGCAGGGCTCGGGTCCCTCCAAGATCAACCGCTTCGACCGGCAGCGTGAAATCCGCGTCGAATCCAACACCTATGTCAAGACGCTGGGACAAGTGATGGGAGGGGTCTTGGGGCAGACCCGCCGGATGGAGATGCCGCCCGGCTATGAGATCGGAGTGGTCGGCATGGGGCAGATGCAGTCCGAAACCTTTGCCAATATGCTCATGGCCCTGGTCCTGGCGATCATCTTTGTCTACATCGTGCTGGCCGCTCAGTTCGAGAGCTTTATCCATCCCTTTTCGATCATGCTGGCGCTGCCGATGTCGCTGATCGGCGCGGTTCTGGCGCTGCTGGCGTGGGGAAGTTCGCTTTCGATGATGTCAATGATCGGCATCATCATGCTTATGGGCCTGGTGACCAAGAACGGCATTTTGCTGGTGGACTATGCCAATCAGCTGCGCCGCCAGGGGATGGCGCGCACTCAGGCGCTCATTCAGGCGGGCGCCATCCGGCTGCGGCCGATTCTGATGACCACCTTTGCCATGATCTTTGGCATGATTCCCGTGGCCTTTGCCCTCGGCGAGGGCAGCGAGTTCCGCGCGCCCATGGGCCAGGCGGTGATCGGCGGCTTGATCACCTCCACGCTGCTCACTCTTTTCATTGTGCCGGTGGTTTATTCCATTCTGGACGACCTCGGCGCCCGGAAGCAGCGCAAAAAAAAGTAGCCTGTCCATCCCGGTATAAAAAGGCAGCCCGCCCGATGCGCGGCTGCCTTTTTTTATGGTCCTACGGCACTCTTTCAGATCGGATCGAAAAACCTTGAAAAAATGTTAAAATAGTCTTGCTTTTGTACCGATTTGGTGATATCATTTATAAGCAGGGGTTTTCCTCACTTTTTATGCTTCGGGTTTTCTTTCAACTGCCACGCCTATTCTGCTACTCCCAGGGTTTCGACCACACCTCCAGATCATCGCTTTGCGTGTTCTATTTCTGTGCCGATGTCCTTTTTATCATCACGGCGACAGCCAGGGGGTGATCAAATGCGCCACGGTCTGATCCAGAGAAACAAAGAACCGCCGCTTGGGTGGCCGCGTAGGCTTTACCATGCCCCACGCAAGCGGCGACATCCGTTTATTCCACTGAAAGGCTTTTCATTGTGCATCACGGTTTGCACCATTCAGCAATTCCCATCAAAATGTAAACAGAACGCCCACTTAAAAAAGGATGCCCTTTATGAAGACCCGATCGGTTCAACCTCTGGCATGGATTTTCCTTCTACTGGTCTGCCTGTTTATCCCTGCGGGCGCAGCGGAGGAGCAAGTCCTCTTTTTCGACGGCGACAATGATTTTGTCGATTGTCCTTTTATCGCTTTTGACAAGCTGAAGGCGTTCACCATCGAAGTCTGGGTTAAAAACTGGGGCGGATACATCGTCAATCAGGGCGGCGCCGGCGACCCGGAGAACGGCATCTGGCTGAGCACGGATGAGAGTCCGACCGACGGCTGTGCCTGGGAATCGGATAAAGGCAAAAACTATGCGATCAACATCGGTTCGTTGGTCCCGGATCAGTGGACGCACATCGCCCTGCAATACGACGGCAAAATGCAGTCCGTTTTTCTCAATGGGGCTTTGGTAAAAAAGCAGGAGGCGCCCAAGCCCGGCCCGTTCGACGTCAGCAGAAAACTGACGATCGGCGCCACGGAGATGAGCAAACCCGAGCTGCCGTGGGGTTATGGATCGGGCTACCTGAAATCGCTGCGCATCTCCTCGGCCGTTCGTTACCAGGACCGTTTTCAGCCCGCCGCCGACTGGACTGCCGACGCCAAGACTCTGATGCTGTATACGCCTGCCTCGGTGCAAAAGAGCCGGCTCGTGGATCTGTCGAAAAACGGATGGCACGGGGACATTCGCGGCGCTCGCTTCATTGCGGCCGACGAGATCAAGCCGACGATTTTGTCCGGAGTGGTGACGGATCCGCAAAAACGGACTCTCGCCGATGTCAACATAGAACTAAGCAGCGGCATTCCATACATCAATGAACATTATTTGGAAAATAAAACCAACGCCGATGGAGAATATCATTTCATCCTGAATGAGCCTGGTAAATGCTACCGGCTCTATGCCAGAAAAGACAGTTTGATCGGATCCCTTGCGGATATCCATCTGAAACAGGGAGAACGGACCCTTTTGAATTTCACCGTCACTCCCTCCGCCTACCTGAAATTTTCCTGGGCCAAATACCTGGCCGGCCATTGGCTGAGCAAAAGCATGACCAAGGAGGGCAAAGAAAGAAAACTGTTTTTTAACGGTGATTGGGCGAATAACCGTAATATATTGAAATGGGATTGGACCGTCCAGGTGGCTGATCAGACTGTGGAAAAAGGATTCGGCCTCTACGGTTGGGATCCTTTGCGCCAGCAACTCCGCATTTGGTATTGGAACGTCGACGCTGAGCTGGTCGAGGGGACCGTTGAGGTGGGTGAGGAGAAAATCGTTGTCAACGCGGCATGGAATAAAGCAGAGGGGAAAAAACCGCTCGCCCACGCCTGGTGGTTTGAGGACATCAACACGTTGCTTTTGCAATACGGCCAAATGAACGCAAAGAGCGCCTTCGAGCCGAGCGGAGAGATTTACCGGTTTACCCGGGTGCCGTGAGCATCGCCTCCGCCGGGTCCACTTTAAAAAGGATTCGCTCCTGAAAGCGTTGTTAAAAGTTCGAGAACACATTTCTTCAGGCCTGACCCACAAGTGCGGCTGGAGCAAACCTCTACGCCGAAGCTTCCTGCTTCGGCGTTTATATTTCCGCCGCTTTTATTCCGGCGCTCATTCGTAGCGCAATGCTTCAACCGGATCAATGCGCGCCGCCTTGTGCGCAGGAAAAATTCCGGCCAGCAGGCCGATGACGGCGAGCAGAGAGACCGCGGCCGCCATCACCGCATGGGAGAGCAGAGGCCGGCCAAGGAACTGCATCGCCCCTTCACCGGCAGGGATCATCCAGACCATTTGGATGATGCCGACGGCAAGCAGGATGCCGGCAATCCCGCCGGCGCTGGACATCAGCAGGGACTCGAAGATGATCTGCAGCATGATGTGCCACCGTTTGGCGC
>CAZKQR010000321.1:0-5098 GCA_964554965.1 uncultured Cytophagia bacterium
ATGTCTCTGCCGCCTGCTCGGGTTTTCTCTACGGCTTGTCGATCGCCGATGCGTTCATCGGCTCTGCGGCCTGCCGCACTGTTCTGGTCATCGGCGGCGAAACGCTGTCGCGGATGACCGATTACTCGGACCGCAATACCTGTGTGCTGTTCGGAGACGGCGCCGGCGCTGTGGTGATGACGCCGTCAGACGGACAGGTCGGCCTGCTCGGCACCTTGGTCGGCTCTGATGGCCGCTATGCGGACCTCCTCTATGTACCCGGTTTCGGTACCAAAAACCCGCCCTCTGTTGAATCCGTAAAAGCCGGATACCAGTTCATCAAAATGGAAGGCCGGGAGGTGTTTAAACAGGCGGTGACTGCCATGGGTGAAGCGGCGAGCAGAATTCTGCAGCAAACCGGCCTGAGTTCCGATCAGGTGGACCTGCTGATTCCGCATCAGGCGAACTTGCGCATCATCGAGGCGACCGCGAAAAAGATCAGCATTCCCATGGAGCGGGTCTTTATCAATCTGTACAAGTACGGCAACACCTCTGCGGCTTCGATCCCCATTGCCCTGGATGAAGCCAGGCGCATGGGCCGGCTGAGCCAGGGGCAGGTCGCTGTGATGGTGGCCTTCGGTGGAGGATTGACTTGGGCTGCAGCAGCGGTTCGGCTCTAGCGGCCACGGCTCATCACGAAAGGCGCCCCAGCCGGTTCAGGGAAGGTTTTCCTCCACACAGGCGGTCAGGCTTTCAAAACATGTGGGCAGGATGTGAATAAAAGGGCCTTTTTATTTCCCGGACAGGGGTCGCAGGGCGTCGGCATGGGGCAGGACCTCTTTGCCGCCTGTGAGAGCGTCCGTTCGCTGTATGAGCGGGCAGAAGGAATACTCGGTTTTGATCTGGCCAAGATCAGTTTTACCGGTCCCGAAGAGCTGTTGCGCGAAACCCGCTATACGCAGCCTGCGCTTTATGTGCACAGCTACGCATTATATACGCTGTTGCGGGACCGCGGGGTGCAGGCGCAGGCTGTGGCCGGCCATAGCCTTGGCGAGTTGACGGCGCTTGCGGTTGCAGGCGCATGGGATTTTGAACAGGGACTGCGCGTCGTGCATCTGCGCGCCGAGTTGATGCAATCAGCCGGGCAGCGTTATCCCGGCGCCATGGCCGCGATCCTCGGCCTGGATGTTCATCGCGTCGAAGAGTTGTGTGCCGGGATCGTGGCCGAGTTTCCGGTGGTGCCGTCCAACTACAATGCACCGGATCAGGTGGTGATCTCCGGGCCCCAGGCCGGCGTCGAAGCGGCCATGGCCCTGGCGCTGCAGGCCGGCGCCAAAAGAGCGTTGACGCTCAAGGTCAGCGCGGCCTTTCATTCGCCGCTGATGGAGCCGGTCAAGCGCGAATGGGCACAGGCTTTGCACAAGGCGACCATCCATCCGCCGACGCTGCCGGTCTATTGCAACGTCACGGCGCAGCCGGTTCAGAATCCGGAGCAGCTGAGATTTTTACTGGAGGAGCAGCTGGTGCGGCCGGTGCAATGGATGGGCTCCGTCGAATCCATGCTCAACGATGGGGTTAGTGATTTTTTAGAGATCGGCAGCGGTACGGTGCTGAGTGCGTTGGTGCGCAAGATCAACCGGCAGTGCCGGATCGATCATGCCTCGGGAATGGCGGACCTGGCCGCACTGGACGCATTAGGCTGCAAGGCCTGACAAGAGCCTTGCCGGGTCGCAAACCGGGAGAGAAAAAAATTTGTTGATCCTTGAAAATAAAACCGCTATTGTAACAGGGGGCGGCCGCGGAATCGGGCGGGCGTGCAGTATGAAACTGGCGCAGGCCGGCGCCCGGCTGGTGATTGCGGATATGGATGGGCAAAGCGCGGAGGAGACAGCCGGTGAGATTCGCCGGTTGAATCAGCAAGCGATCGCCCTGGTCATCGATGTCGGCAAACAGGAAGATGCGGATCGTCTGGCGGCTGAAACCCTTCAGCACTACGGCCGCATCGACATACTGGTGAACAACGCGGGCATTGCGCGGGATAACCTGCTGCTGCGCATGAATGAGAAAGAATGGAATGCGGTGCTCACGGTCAACCTGACCGGCGTGTTTCACTGCATGAAGGCCGTGACCCGGCCCATGATCAAACAGCGCAGCGGGAAAATCATCAACATGGCCTCCGTGGTCGGACTGATGGGAAATGCCGGCCAGGCCAATTATGCGGCGGCCAAAGCCGGCGTAATCGGCCTGACCAAATCGGCGGCCAAAGAACTCGGCTCTCGCAACATCCAGGTCAACGCCGTGGCGCCGGGTTACATTGACACCGAGATGACCCGGAACCTGCCGCAGGCAGCCCGGGAGGCCTTTTTAAAGCTGATCCCGCTTGAGCGGGCCGGCACACCGGATGAGGTGGCTGATAGTGTGCTATTTCTTGCCGGTCCGTCCTCTGATTACATCACCGGTCAGGTGATACAGGTGGACGGCGGCATGGTGATGTAAAAACGAAAACAATCATTTCAACAAGCCTACATTAAACGAGGAGGTTACTCACATGGCTCTTGAAGAACGGGTAAAAAAGATCATCGTCGATCAACTGGGCGTCGATGAAAAAGAGGTCACACCGGAAGCATCTTTTATCGATGATCTGGGCGCTGATTCTTTGGATACGGTCGAACTGGTGATGGCGTTTGAGGAAGAGTTCGGCATCGAGATCCCCGACAGCGAAGCGGAAAAGATGGCTTCGGTCGGTGATGCGCTCAAATACCTGAAAGAAAAGTTGGGCGACAATTAACAGTCATTGCTAGACAGACAGGGGCTTTGGCATAAGGCGACTTTGCCAAAGCCCTTTTGTCGTAACACAGCGGCCGAACGCCGTCTTGATTTTGCCAACGAGGGAGGGTATGGAACCCAAACGCGTCGTGGTGACAGGCATGGGGGTCGTCACTTCACTGGGATTGACTCTGGATGATTTTTGGACCAGCCTGAAGGCTGGAAAAAGCGGCATTTCAGCGATCACTCATTTCGACGCATCCGGTTACGCCACCCGGTTTGCCGGTGAGATTCGCGATCTGGAGGTCGAACGGTTTCTCGATCGCAAGGAGGCCCGGCGCATGGACCGCTTTACGCAGCTGGCCATGATCGCCGCCCAGGGTGCGGTGAACGATTCGGCTATCCGCTGGGACCAGGTGGATCGCGAGCAATTCGGCGTGGTGGTCGGTTCCGGCATCGGCGGCATGCAGGTGTTTGAAAAAGAGTGCCGGGTTCTGTTCGAAAAAGGACCGGACCGCATCAGTCCTTTTTTCATCCCCATGTTGATTCCGGACATTGCCGCCGGCCGCATCTCCATCGAGTACGGGCTCAAGGGCGTCAACTATGCGACGGTTTCCGCCTGCGCCACCTCCGCCCATGCGCTGGCCGCTGCCTGGAATCACATTCGCTTCGGCGATGCGGTGGGCATTCTCGCCGGCGGCGGTGAAGCGCCGATCACGCCCATCGGCGTGGCGGCCTTTAACGCCCTGCGCGCCCTGTCCACACGCAACGACGATCCGGAGCATGCCAGCCGGCCCTTTGATCTGCACCGCGACGGTTTTGTGATGGCGGAAGGGAGCGGCATGCTGCTCCTGGAAGAGCTGGAGCATGCGCGTCGGCGCGGGGCTAAAATCCATGCAGAGATCGTCGGCGCCGGCATGACCGCGGACGCCTTTCACATCACAGCGCCGGACAGCGATGGGGACGGCGCCAGCCGTTCCATGCGCATCGCGCTGCGCCACGCCGGCGTTCAGCCGGAACAGGTCGAGTACATCAACGCCCACGGCACTTCAACGCCGCTGAACGACAGGGTCGAAACCCTGGCCATTAAAAAAGTGTTCGGCCGCCACGCCTATCACCTGGCGGTCAGCTCCACCAAGTCCATGCTGGGGCACCTGCTCGGCGCCTCCGGCGCTGTGGAGGCCATTGCCACCGTGCTGTGCATCCAACAGGCCACGGCCCATCCCACCATCAATTATCAAACCCCGGATCCCGAATGCGATCTTGACTATGTGGTGCATGGCGCTCAACCGCTGGAGATCACTCACGCTCTGTCTAATTCGTTCGGCTTCGGCGGCCATAACGTCAGTCTGATCTTTAAAAAATTTTGCGAATAGGTGTGCGGCATCATGGCGTTACTTTTTAGAGAGCTGTTCAATCGCTTTTTCGGCAGGATCGGCAAGACCTATCCGCCGGATACCGCAGAGCTGTGCCGGCGTTTAGACTATCATTTCGCCGATTCTTCGTTGCTGGTTCACGCGCTCAAACATCGGTCCTATCTGGTGGTCACCGGTGAGGACCGGCTGCACTCCAACGAGCGGCTCGAACTGCTGGGCGATTCGGTGCTTGGGCTGCTGGTGACCGAATATCTGTATAAAAAATTTCCGGATGAAGAGGAAGGGGTGCTCACCAATTACAAATCCCTGTTGGTGAATCGCTCCAGTCTGGCGCGCGTGGCCAGCAAGTTCAACCTGGGCGATTATCTTTTAATGAACGAGGCGGAGGAAAAATCCGGCGGCCGCGCACGGGTCTCCATTCTCTCCGACGCCCTGGAGGCGCTGCTCGGCGCGATTTATCTGGACGGCGGCCTGGAGGTCGCCCGACGCATCATCGACGAGCATATCGCTCGGGGATTGGAGGAACTGCTCGCTGAAGGCGCCATGCAAAATTTCAAAAGCGAGTTGCTCGAGTTTTGTCAACGGGAGAACCTGCAAGGCCCCCATTATGCGGTGGAAGCGGAGCAGGGGCCGGATCACAGCAAAACCTTCACCGTGGCTGTGACCATTAACCATGAAAAACAGGGCATGGGCGTCGGCCGTTCGAAAAAGATCGCCGAGCAGATGGCGGCCAAGGAAGCGCTGCTGCGTATGAAAGCCGAGTGAGGTGAAAAAGGAATGATGAACTATTTTTTGAGCGAGGAACAGATCGCCCTGCGCGACTTGGCGCGGGAATTCAGCCAGGGGAAAATCGCCCCAGCGGCCGCAGAGTACGATCAGAAAGCCGAGTTTCCCTGGCCCATCGTCAAAGACATGGCCCGGATGGATTTTTTCCGTCTGTGGATTCCGACGGACTATGAGGGCATGGACGCCGGCGT
>CAZKQR010000322.1:0-5098 GCA_964554965.1 uncultured Cytophagia bacterium
TTTAAAAAAAATGCGGGCTTGATTTTTAATCCGTGGCTGGTTTATCGCCATGGTGCGGATAGTGAAAGCAAACGAATCCACCGATGATGCGGATGGATCGGTGCTTTGTTCCTTTTCAGATAGGCCCCTATTTCGAACACCGGCCGGCGCCGACGTTCCTCTGTTTGCCGCCCTTTGCACGCTATCGCACTCTCGTCAGAGCTCCGAGAGGATTCAGCACACTGACCACATAGTTGTTGAGCTGTCGATATCCACGGTTGCAGCACTCGTGTGGACCGTGCATCCGATAGTCCAGTATCAATTCCGCAAAAATCCGTTGGCTTAATCGCGGATGCTGCTGCGCCAGCGCCACGGCCACCCATCCCGACGCGGTTCCCCAATAAGCGCCGTTCTGATAAGTTCCCTCCTTGACCGGAATAAGTGTTTTTTCCCACACCTCGGGCTCAGGCAGATGACGGATCTGTCCGCAATACACATAGCGGTCAAAATGATCAGCGAGATAGCGTACTATTTTCGCCTTCTTGTCCCCCAGCGGAAAGGCGATATAGATGGCGTAGGCGCTGCCCCAGATATCGATCTGGCGGCACTCCTGTGGTGCTGCGAAGAACATGCTCGTTCTCTCATCCCAGAGGGCATCGAGTTGCTGCTCGATGCATCGGGCTTTGGAGCGGAACGCTTGCGCACTTTTCGGATTCTTGCTTTTGTCGAACAGCGTTGCCAATCGTTGCGCGGCCTCCCAGTACAACAGCGAGGAGAACAGCAGGTCTCCGGTTTTTTGAATGGTGTCGGTAAAGCCATAGGGAGAGTGCGGATGGAGCGGATCGATGTACACCAGTCCCCGGCTGCTGCGCGGCGTATAATCCATGGCGCGGATCAAGGCCTCTGAATGGGCGGCAAAAAAATCGAGGTCGCCGCTGCGGTCAACATAGTCTGCCATCAGCTTGACCATGAACGGAGAGTTGTCTGTGGGCGGGTCGCCCAATGGGTGGTTAACCGGTCCAGCGCTGTACACCGCCAGGCCGTCAGCCTGACGGCGATCCGGCATGCAGCCATCGCTGCGCTGCCCGGCCAACAGGTAGAGAATAGCCCCTTTGATCTCCGGCAGGGTGAACAGGTCAAAACCATTTTCCACCATGTAGGCCAAGTCCCTGGTCCACAGCGCAGCATAATGGCCTTCGCCGTCCGGCGTAAAGAGCGTGGTCCCGTCTGTCGCTTTGATACGGCAGCCGAGGAGCTGGCGGCGCGCTTCTGACTGCAGCCAGTGCAAGTCGTCTTCACTCACCATTTTTTTCTCTGTTTTTGTGCAGGACAACAGCAGCAGTACACAGAGCCAGCGCAAAAGCCGTGTCATTATTTTTCTCCGATAAGGAGTTGAACGGGTCCGAACAGACCGGCATCAAAGCACGAATCCGGAGGACTGCCGCGCCACCCCCACAACCGCAGTTTGCCGAGATCATCCTGCAGTCCCATGGCATTGACCATGAGATTGCCGACCCGCACTTTGATCCGGTTGCTTCCCGCAAGGATCGCTGTTGAACAATTAAAGCGAAAAGGCGGCCACAGCCGTTCGCCGGTCTTGACGCCGTTGACCCACACCTCGGCCATATGCTGGACCCGGCCCAGGTCCAGCACCGCTTTGTCCGGTTTGTTCGCCAGGGTTATCTCTGTCTGGTAATCGATAAAACCGGTAAACCGGCTCAGGCCCATGTTCTGCCATGAGTCCAGATCCCGAGTGGCTGAATGTGGGCAGATGAATTTCATCGCATCGCCGAGTCCGGAGCCGGACCCGGGCAAGCGGATGACCAGCTTTTTTGCCTCCCCGGCCAGTTCAAGGCGGCTGTTTTGCGGTTTAACCGTCTGTCCATCCAGCCAAACCTGCGCTCGGGAGTTCAGGCCGGGCATGATCACCTCTGTCGCGCCCGGCGGAACCGGGATGCTCCAGATCAGCTGCGCGTTTTTGGCGATCGCTTTTTGTGGATGCCGCAACGAGGACAGGGCATCCCGCTGCAATTCTTTTGTGGCTTTTTGCGCAGCAGGCCATGCGCTGTCGTTGAAATCCAACTCTTGCCAACCGGCGGCCGCCTGGCGGTTCTGTCTCCAGGTTTCATCAGTCTGAATATCGATGCACTTGCCGTTCGTCAGCTGGATCGAACCCTGCATCACCAGGTAACCATGGCCAAGGCGATTGTCGACCTGTACGGCGATGATGTTTTCTCCTTTTTTCAGCAACATATCGATAGTGTGCACATCCGCATCGGCCAACTGGTCCGCATGGATTCCGGGATACGCAGCGATGCCGTTCACCCAAAAACGCACCCGGTTGTCGGCGTTGATAGTGACCAGGGCTGACTCGACCCGGTCCGACAGGGTGAACCGGTAGCGGAAAAACCAGCGGCATTCCGGATCCGGAATGTACAGCAGGGTGGCACGCCAGCGGTCATACACGCGGGTGGGGCCGACGATGCCCAAGCGCTTTCCCTGGTAAAAGTCAGAATCCGCTGGAGGGATATCCGTTGCTCGCGGTTCTTGAGAGAGCAGGGCGAGGGCCGATGAGACCTTGACCGTGTCGGTTTCAGGAAAGGACAGTCGCCAGGGTCCGGTCAGCGGAATGACCGAGCTTGTAGAGGGCATGGGAGCAGGTGAGATTTTTTTCGTCCGGCGGTCAAGGGCAAGCCAGAACGCCTGCAGCGGCTCGAGCTCGAGCTGCAGGGCGGTGCGGTTTTTCTCTCGCACACCGGCAACCGGGGTGATGGCGCCGGTTTCGCAATCCCAGATTTCCGCACCGCCGCTCGCATCGCGCAGCGAAAGCCGCACAGACCTTGCCTGATCCGCCTGGTTGGCGATCCAATAAAAATCACTGCTGTCGATTTTGCGATGCGCCACCAGCAGAGGAGCGCCATCGCTGGTGGCGATCACATCGGGCGCGATCGCCTGGCTGATGGTCTTTGCGAGCCGGTCGCATGGATTCGAATCATCCGCCAGGTTAATGACCGTGGGCCAAGCACGCAGGTTTTTCATCGTCTCCTGGATGACCGGATCGTTGGCGCCGATCTCCGGCGAACCCACGGGCAGTTCGCCCAACAGAACGATCACGCCTCCGGCCTGGCCAAAAGCCGCTATTTTTTCCGCGCACGACCGCGAGAGAATGAACAGAGGCGGCAACACCAGCGCGGAAAAGGTGTGTTCACCGATGCGCAGAACCGGATTTTTCCGCGCCTTGGTCTCTGCGGTGGATTGGTTGAAATAAAAAGCGTCGGCGATCAGGAAATCCAGATGGGCCTGCGATAGCGCCTCCATAGCGGCGCTATAGGTTTGATCGATATGCAGAACCTGATCCGGCCATTCATTTCCGGCTTCGCCGGCAAAATAGTCTTCGGATAACGCCCACACGCTTTCAAGCGGATTGAACAGGAGGACGTCTGCCACCAACCTCCCCTGGCGATTGACAAAGGAGGCGCGTCTGGCGAAATCGGTCCATAGATGCAGATAGCGCCAGTAGGGGTTTTCAGTAAACCAGTCGGCCGGATACGGGATGGTCTCCAATTGCCGGTTGAGATTGATGCCGTGCGGAACCGTATGGGTCACACCCCAGGCGGTGACGCTGTTCAGGGTCATCTTCATCTGATTGGGCGTCTGTTCCCAACCGGCTACGCCCATGAGTTCGCTCATGCAGGGACGGTCTTCAAATTCGCACACCGATTGCGTTTCTTTGAAATCATGCACCTGTTGCGATTTCATCTCCAAACAATCGGTGCCCGGCATGGTGACCGATCGCTGCATGCGCATAAAATCGCCGACTGCGCGGGTTTGAAGCATGAGGCTCTCTTCCCAGAGATTAGAGATGCAGTACATGCCTTTTTCCGCCAGCCAATCGCTCATGCGGCCGATGAACTGCTTCTCATAGACATCCGAGACCACATCGAACCAATCATAGCGGGCTTTGACCCACACTCCTTCGGCATCCTGTTCCGTGAGCAGGGGCAACCAGGGTCGCAGGTCGCGCCCCTTCATCTCCTGATACCGTCTGGGCAGATAGTCTGACCAGGCCATCTTCCAGCCAAAATCTCCTTCGTTGTCGACAAAAACACCGGGAATGGTCTTGCTCATCTCATTCGGGAAATGGTCCACATAGGGCTGATGGGCGATGGGGATGAACACCTCCATCAGTTTTGGATCGAGATAATTCACCCTGCCGCCGTCCACGCCGGGATGATGATAGGTGCTATAGCCATAGAGCGTCCAGCGGCCTGCCGGCGCCTGCCAGGCGGCGCCGCTATCCGGCTCGATGAGAATCAGCGTCTCGCTGAGCAGTCGATTTTGATCATCCCGCTTGCCGGCGACATAAAACGCGGCCGGCGGCAGGGAAACCTCCGCAGGACCGGTTACCTCATGCCGGCTCCACTGCAAGGATTTTGCCTCCAGTTCAGGGTGGGCTTTCAGCACACGATCGAACGCCTGCCCGCTGGGCCACCAGTATTCATCGCAATAGCCAAGGGTCATGTTCACTTGAGCCGCTTCCTGCATGGCAGCGCCAAAGGTTGTGAACCAGAGCGGCGACAGCCACTGTTCCAAAGGCAGTGAAGGATAGCGGCTGGAGAGGTCGCCGCTGTGCCTGGCATGCGCATAACCGGGATTGAGCCCCTGACGCGTCATCTCCTGCGCCATGGAGGCGGCGGAATCGGGGTTCAACGGCGCATCCCAAAACCAGAAGGCGTGGGGCGCGAACCATTTGGGCGGCTGATGGAAATGGGCGCGGGTTTCAGCGGCGGTGTATTTTTTTTGCCATTCCGGTGCAGAAAATCCTGGATGCGGCAGGATCCCCAGCAGACAGAGCAGGAGCGTCGCGCGAGAGAGGAGAGGATTCATGATAAAGTCCTTTTGACGAGAACATTTCAGCGATATGTAACAGAAGGTGCGACCACCCGCTCAGGGAGAAAAATCATTCAAGCCCGGGTTCCACATCTTTTGCACAACGGAATCCGGTGTAATAATTTCCTGTGGTGTTGGTCGGCAGGTAATAACGATGGGTGGTGCGCATGTGGGCGAAATCATTAAAGCTGGCGCCGCCGCGCATGACTTTGTATTTTTCTCCGTACGC
>CAZKQR010000323.1:0-5096 GCA_964554965.1 uncultured Cytophagia bacterium
GGTGGTTCTGATTGCCCGGGATCTGTCGCCCTCCGACACCATCAACATGGACCGCAGCAAGATTCTCGGTTTTGTCACCGAATTGGGCAGCCGCACCTCGCATGCGGCGATCCTTGCCCGTTCTCTCAAGGTACCCTCCATCGTCGGCCTGGTGGACGTGTGCCGCCAGGTTTTCAGCAACGATCCCGTCATTCTCGACGGCCGCAGCGGGGTGCTCATCGTCAATCCGAGCAGCGAGACCCTCACCCGCTTCAAACGGATGCAGCGCGAATTCACCCGTGTGGAGAGCAACCTGGCCCGGGTCAAGAAACTGGCCAGCCGCACCAAGGACGGCAAGGATCTCGAGCTCTCCGCCAACATCGAGTTTTTCGAAGAGCTCGGAACGGCGCTGGATTATGGCGCACAGGGCGTCGGCCTCTATCGGACCGAGTATCTGTACCTGACGCGCAGCGAATTGCCCAGCGAAGAGGAACAGGTGGAGGAATACAGCCGCATCATCCGCGCGATGAACGGCGCTCCGGTCACCATCCGCACGTTTGATATCGGCGGGGATAAAGCGCAACGGTTTTTCTCCATTCCGCATGAGGCCAACCCTTTTCTCGGTTTTCGCGGGGTGCGGTTGTACGAGCACAATGAACCCGTGTTTCTCACTCAGGTGCGCGCCATCCTGCGCGCCAGCGTGCACGGATCGGTGCGGATCATGTTCCCCATGATCGCCTGTGTCGAGGAAATGCGCTATTGCAAGTCTGTGCTGATCAAGGCTCAGGAGCAGCTGCAGCGGGAGGGGATGGCCTTTCATACGGAGATCCCGGTGGGCGCCATGATCGAAGTGCCCTCTGCCGCGGTGACCGCGGATCTGATCGCGCAGGAGAGTGATTTTCTCAGCATCGGAACCAATGACCTGATCCAATACACGCTGGCGGTGGACCGCGGCAATAAATTCGTCGCTTATCTGTATCGCAACTTTGACCCGGCGGTCCTGCGCCTGATTCGAGAGATCATTCAAAAGGGCCATGAGCAGTGCGTTTGGGTCGGCATGTGCGGCGAGATGGCCGGCGATCCGTTTGCCACCATGGTGTTGATCGGGCTCGGTCTGGATGAATTCAGCGTCAGCCCGGTGTCGTTGCTGATGATCAAGGACATCATTCGGCGGGTGGAGTATCCCGAATGCGAGAATCTGGCCGACGCGGCGCTGAACTTTGACGCCGCTGCGGGGGTGGAAAACTATCTGCTCGATGTGATGAACCGCAAGTTCAAGGATTTGCTGGTGTGTGACACCGGGATTGCCTGAGGGCCTGCTTACATTCGCCAACGGACTCAGATTGCCGGTATATGCTATGAAAGTGCGAGCGAGTGAGATCAAATTAGGACAAGGAGAGAATGGAATGTCGGAAAGATTGTTTACTTCAGAATCAGTGACCGAAGGCCATCCGGACAAGGTTGCCGACCAGATATCTGATGCTGTTTTGGATGCGGTGTACAAGGACGACCCCAAGGGCCGCGTAGCCTGTGAAACGTATGTGACCACCGGCTTGTGTCTGGTGGGCGGCGAAATCACCACAGAGACCTATGTGGATATCTCGGGCATCGCCCGGCAGACGATCAAAGAGATCGGTTATACGAACGCGGAATTCGGATATGATTATAAGACCTGCTCCGTCATCACCACCATCGATCAGCAGTCGACGGATATCGCCATGGGCGTGGATCGGGAAGGCGCCGGAGACCAGGGTATGATGTTCGGTTTTGCCATCGATGAAACGCCGGAACTCATGCCGATGCCCATCGTCCTCGCCCACAAACTGACCCGCCGCCTGGCCCAGGTGCGCAAAGAGGGCGGGATCCCCTATCTGCGTCCGGACGGCAAGTCGCAGGTGACGATTAAATATATCGACGACAAACCGGCGTTTGTCGACACGGTGGTCATTTCCACCCAGCATGATCCGGACATCAGCAATGCCCAGATTCGCGAAGACGTCATCAGCAAAGTAATCATGCCGGAGATGCCGATCGCCATGGTCCCTGCCTCGGGCATCACCTTTCATGTCAATCCCACCGGCCGTTTTGTCATCGGCGGTCCGCAGGGCGACACCGGCCTCACCGGCCGCAAGATCATCGTGGACACCTATGGCGGTTTTGCCCGTCACGGCGGCGGCGCCTTTTCCGGCAAAGACCCGAGCAAAGTCGACCGTTCCGCCTGCTATGCCGCGCGCTATATCGCCAAAAATATCGTGGCCGCCGGTCTGGCCAAACGGTGCGAAATTCAGCTGGCGTACGCCATCGGCGTGGCGGAACCGGTTTCCGTGTTCGTCGATTCGTTCGGCACCGGCCGGATGCCCGATGAGGAGATCGTCAAACTGGTGCGCAAGAATTTTAATTTGACGCCGCGCGGCATCATTGAGATGCTGGATCTGCGCCGGCCGATCTACAAAGACACTGCCTCCTATGGTCACTTTGGCCGGCTGGATAAGGATTTTTCCTGGGAGCGCACGGACAAAGCTAAGGATCTGCAGCGCGGATGAGTCGGTGAACAAGAGCCTTTATCCAATCAATCAGCCCGGCCGGCCATCAGGGCACGGCGGCGGCGTGTACATGTAATCAGGGAGGTTGTGTGAAATACGATATCAAAGATATTCATCTGGCCGAGACCGGCAAAAAACGGATCGAGTGGGCGGAACGCGATATGCCGGTGCTGGGACTGGTAAAAGAACGGTTTGAAAAAGAAAAACCGCTGCAGGGACGAAGAATGTCGGCCTGTCTGCACGTCACCGCAGAGACCGCCAACCTGGTGCGTGCGCTCAAGGCCGGCGGTGCGGATCTGGTTCTATGCGCCTCCAACCCGCTGTCCACACAGGACGATGTTGCCGCCGCGCTGGTGCAGGAGTACGGCATCCCGGTCTATGCCATCAAAGGTGAAGATGAAAAAACCTATTATGATCACATCCGCGCCGCCATCGAGCACAAGCCCGAAGTGACCATGGACGACGGCGCTGATCTGGTCTCTAATATTCACAACGACTACCCGGAACTGACCAAGGGCGTAGTGGCCAGCATGGAAGAGACCACCACCGGCGTCATTCGCCTGCGCGCCATGGCCAAAGACGGCGCGCTGAAATTTCCGGTCATTGCGGTGAATGATGCCATGACCAAAAACCTCTTTGACAACCGCTACGGAACCGGCCAATCCACGGTGGACGGCATTATCCGCGCCACGGATATTCTGCTCGCAGGCAAAAATGTGGTGGTCGCCGGATTCGGTTGGTGCGGCAAAGGGTTCGCCATGCGCTGCAAGGGCATGGGCGCCAACGTGATCGTCTGCGAAGTGGATCCCATCCGTGCGCTGGAAGCGGCCATGGAGGGCTATCGGGTCATGACCATGATGGAGGCGGCCAAAATCGGCGATATGTTCTGCACCCTCACCGGCGACATTCATGTCATCCGACCGGAACACATGGCCATTATGAAGGACGGCGCCATTGTGGCCAATTCAGGGCATTTTAACGTCGAGATCGACATCCCCGGCCTGAAAAAACTGGCCAAGGCCTTCCGCACCGGCGTGCGTAATTTCGTCGACGAATACACTTTGCCGTCCGGAAACCGGATCCATCTTTTGGCGGACGGACGCCTGATCAACCTGGCGGCCGCTGAGGGACACCCGGCCTCCGTAATGGATATGAGTTTTGCCACTCAAGCCCTGGCCACCGAATGGGCGATTAAAAACGCCGACCAGCTGAAGGTGCAGGTGCACGATGTGCCGGTGCAAATCGAGGACTGGGTGTCGCGGCTGAAACTCAAATCCATGAACATCCAAATCGACGAACTCACCGAGGAACAAAAAGCCTATCTGGCCTCGTGGGAAATGGGGACATGACGAATCGCATTTTTCAACGTTCTACGAAATTTATACGCTATGCTTCGTGCGCCGGTTTGATCTTCGGCTGTGGTCTGGCTCAAACAGTGCAAGCCCGCAGCCCTGGCACAGCCGGCCAAACCGCCGCCCACGATACTTTAAAGCAGATGGCCCTGCTGCAGGAGCTGCAATGGCTGCAGCAGGAGATCATCAGCCGACCTGATCAGCCGCTGCTGCGGCAGCAATGGGTGGCGGCCGCAATGGATTCCAGCGGGCAAAAGCTGTATGCCGTGGGCGTCGGCAAACCCGCGTCGTCGTTTAAAAGCCCTTTGGTGGCACAGCAGGCTGCTGAGCGCGCCGCTTTCCTCGATGCCTGCCGTTGGTTGACGTATCTGCAAGCCTGGCGCCAGGACTACCGGCGTCCGCCGTTCGGCGACCTTGTGGGCCGGGCCCCGGCCGCTCAAGTGATCTATAAAATCGTGACCCTGGACCAGACCATCGTCCTGGTCGAAACAAAGCCCTAGAGCTGCCTCATCATCAATCCGTCTTTTCACCGGGTTCCATACTCAGGGCGCCGGCCGTGTGGCGATTCCTCTCTGCCGCGCGGTTGGTTATTTCAGGCATCTTCGCATTGCTGCTGCACTTCCCATCCCATAGGTCCATATCACCGGCCTTAACATCGGTCATCCCTGCATCCGCGGCCGGCAGATGAAAACCAACACGCTCAACCTGTTGAATAACGAGCTGCATCATGTCCTGCAGAATTTTTCTTTTATTTTTTCTTCTGTCCGGAACCATAACCGCCTCTTTTTCCGGGACCGGGTGGTACAACGCCCGCGTTCTGGCCATGGCCGGCGCCGGCCTCAGCATGGATGATCAGTCGGTTCCAGTCAATCCCGCCCAGCTCGCGTTGCATGGCGAACAGCGTTGGAAACTTTCGCTCATGCAGATCGGCGGGCTGGCTGCCAACGACGCTTTGCGCAAAGCACAGTACGATCGCTATAACGGCGCTTTTCTGGATGACGCGGCGAAAAAGGATCTGCTCAATGCCGTTCCTGCCGCGGGTTTGGATTTTTACGGTTGTGTGGAAGCGCAGCCCCTCGCCCTGCAATATAAATCCTTTGCTTTTTCCATGCAGCTGACCGCCGCTGTCAACGGCCGGCTGGCAAAGGAGACCTGCGAACTTTTGCTACACGGCAATGAACTGGAACGCGTTTTTCAGTTTAAACCGCTGGCCGGGGACGCC
>CAZKQR010000324.1:0-5089 GCA_964554965.1 uncultured Cytophagia bacterium
GCAATAGCCCACATGCATAGAAAACCGTGGTATTGGCAGAATAGGCTGCGCTAACTCCGGTGCGCACCCGACCTTCGCCGCCTACCGTTTTCGCAGCTATTGCAGAAAACTAAACCATTGTACTCTCCCAACATTACTTTTCAGCGGCTCGGCGGGTGGCACTCCGCGTTGCCCAAGGCATCTTTCCCCAGTTGATGTAAGAGCTCAAAAACGCAAAACAAAAAACGCCAACAACACGGGGTGATTTTATTCCCGACGATTGCGCGCGGAGTCTTTCCCCTCCATCACACCCGCACAAAACGCTTGCATCTTGCCCGCGAGATTTGTAAAATTTATAAAATATGCATTTCGAACGCGGAGTAGCCTATCCTGCTTAGAACATTCGTGTATATCCTGTTGGCTGCACAGCTCAGCCTGTCGCAAACCTATCTCACGGTAAAAAGCAAACCCGGCGACGGCTTGTACACGCTGCTGCGCCGTTATTCGCTGCCGGCCGATATGATTGCGGTGGCTAAATTCAAAGATATGAACAAAGGGGGGCTGCGCAAAAACGATCAACTGCTGGCAGGCCGGAATTATCAGTTGCCGGTGCTGGTCGTGCCCTATGACGGCCTGAGCATCACTTCCTCACTCGGTCTGGACGATAAAAGAATCGTGGACCAGATCGATCTCTATAATTTCAACACCTACCGGGCCGGACTGCGTAAACAACCCTACACCCGCAGCAAGCTGCTCTGGGTGCCGCTGCACCTGTGGACCCCGGCTGCAGAAAAGCCACCCACCCCGACGTTGCCGGAAACAGAGGGGGACAAACTAACCCCGCGCTCACAGGCGCTCAAAGGATGCCTGTTCTATCTGGATGCCGGCCACGGCGGCCCGGACCCGGGCGCCATCGGCCGACGGGGCAAAGAGTTTCTCTACGAGGACGAATACGCTTACGATATTACCCTGCGGCTGGCGAAGCGGCTCGCCGAATACGGCGCAGCGGTGCAGATGATCGTGCAGGACCCCAATGACGGCATTCGCGACAGCGCCATCCTCACCTACGACACCGACGAACGGTATTGCGACAACAGCGTCATCTCGCACGACCTGGCCCAGCGCCTGGCGGACCGGGCCGCCATCGTCAACCGCCTTCATCGCCGGAACAAAACACGCTACCGCCGGCAGATCGCTCTCATCCTGCATGTGGATTCCCGCTCCAACTCACAGCGCGTCGATATCTTTTATTACTATCAGGACGGCGTCAAAGAGAGCCGCGACCTGGCGGACATTATCCACAGCACCATTGAAAAAAAGTATCGCGCCGCCCAGCCGGGGCGTGGGTACGAAAGCTCCATCTCCACGCGAAATCTGCACATGCTGTCCGCACTCAATCCGGCGGCCGTCTATATCGAGCTCGGCAACATCCGCAATCCCAAGGACCAGGAACGTTTCATCATTCCGGATAACCGTCAAGCCGTCGCCAACTGGCTCTGCGAAGGTCTGCTGGAAGCGGTGCGCAAAAGAAAATAACCGCCTGCAGGCTTTAGCCTGCAGAGCCGGTCCTGTCCGGCGCTTTATTTGAAAAAGACCCGCCAGCTCTCCACACTGCGCTCGCTCTCCCCTGTTTCACCGATGCGCAGATAGCGGCCGTTCCAGCTGAACAGCACGCGCTCTGCAACCGCCAAATAACGGCCCAGCTCGGGGTACGCTTTCAGCAGATTGAGGCACGCGTCGCTGTCGCGTTTAACCGCCAACACAGGCTCGCCGTTGTAGCGGGTTTCCACCCACTCGTCGTTGCGCAGCGAGAACCCCTTGCCGCCGGCATAACGAAACTGCTCGTTCGAGTCCACGACCTTTTTTTCCTTCATCTCCCGCAACCCTTTGCTCAGCTGCACCGCGGCAGCGCCCACGGCATTCATCGGCCCCTGGGCCGGCGCGCCGGCGGAATGGGCCTCTATCATGAATCGGCCCGGATGGTGATCGAGCACGACAGGAAGGGCCCTGGCCTCGTCCTCCTGGGCGAGAAAGGCGGTAAAGGGGGACAACACGCCGTATTCTTTGCTGAGCGCTTCAATCTCTTTTCTCACCTCGGCGTTTTCGCCATGGGTGCGCATGTCCTCGACCAGATAAGCGATTTTTCGAAAAGCCCACAATCTGGGCAAAAAATCATTCTCCGCTTTTTGCGCCCATTGGCCCTGGTAGGTAAAGCGCCGCTGGGCATGGCCGCTGGTCCCGCGCAAAACCACCGGAGCGGCGCCGGCCCGCGCATACCGGCCCACCAGCATCAGCTGATCGCCGTCGAACAGATCCGGCAGCTGTTTCGGATAGACATCCAAAACCTGGCCTTCGGCCAGCTCCACCTGCAGATCGGTGAGCACCGGCCGGCTCACTTTGTCGAAAAACCGGCTGATCTTTTCCTCGATGTTCTCCTCCGGCGCAATGTAATCGGAAACCGCACGGCCGGTCTCGGCGATTTTGTCCAGCAGATAGGTGTTGACATCATTGCCCACGCCAAAGGTAAAAATGCGCTGCCCTGCCGGTTTGCTCTGCACATGCGATAGAATGGCTTTAATGTCCTGAACCCCGACCGTGGGCAGTCCGTCGGTGATGAACAGCACACTGCCGGAGCGTCCGGCCGCTGGTTTAAAAGAAAAGGCGGTTTTCAGCGCTTCGTCTATATTGGTGCCGCCGGTGGCCTCCAGCCTGCGCACATAATCCACCGCCTCCTGCCGGCTTTGCGCGGCATCAGTCCAGCGGAGGTTCCAGGTCCGCACCTCAGAGCTGAAGGTGACCAGAGCGAAACGGTCGCGGCTGTGCAGCGAGTTCAAACAATAGGTCAGCGCCGCCTTCGCCTGTTCCATCTTTTCCCCGGCCATGGATCCCGACGTGTCCAGCACAAAGATCACGTCTTTGTCCAGGATCCGGTCTTCTGCCCAGGAACTGCGGGGTGAGACCAACAGCATAAAATAACCCGGATCTGAGCCGGTGCGGTGGCAGAGCAGATTCATGCCCATGGCATCGCCGGAACGGCTGTAATAGAGAATGAAATCCGCTTCATTCTCATGCCGGTCGCCTTCATAGGTGATGTGCGCCTGGTAATCCGACCGCCTTTGCACCTCGATGGCATGCGAAGGAGAATAGATGGAACCGAGCGCGGTTTGCGATGTGAGGGTGAGCGAAAAAAACTGCCGGCATCGAGCGGGATCATGGACAGGCCCCCTCTCCTCGTTTCGGGCCCACTGCGGCCTGGGCGGCAGGGCGGGTATGGCGCCACGGCCGCGCTGCATCTCGCCGTGCAGGGGGTAGAGAAAACGGACCAAGCCGTTCTGAAAAGGGAGAACCTGGGAATAGGTCAACTCGATTTTGCGGTTCTGATGCGCCGGCAGAGGAAAGAGACTCAGGCGAAAAAACCGGTGATCCGCGTACTCGAGCAGCGCCGGATCGATGTTGCGGCGAACAATGTCCTCATAGAGGGCGCGCGCCTGATCGCGATCGAGCAATTCACCGGCCAATTTTTTGCCGTCCACGTACAGGGCAAACTGATTGATGATCGCTTCCTGAGGGATGGGGAAATAATAAACCCCTTCGAGCGGCCGCGGGGAGGGATTGTGGAAGGTTTGCATGACTTTGATTTCTGCGACCTGATCCTCAAGGTCTGCAGTGAACCGGTGTTCCATCAGCTCAGCGGATCCGCCGCCTGGACGGGGCAGGATAAAGCCCTGGCCCCAGCTGGTGGCGATCCACAACAAGATCGCCAAAGGGAAATATTTTTTCATGGTCAGCTCCTTGCTCTTTGGGTTCATTAATAGTACCAGGGAGCTGAAAAAATATTCCCTCAATAATTCAACTTTCGAAACTTTGGCGAAATGTCAAAAAATTGGCAAACTTTTCAGAAATTACCAACCATTCTCATGGTATAGGCTTGAAACTTCCGACGAATTAAGAGCTCTTGAGTAAATTCTAACATCATCAATGCATCCATTAAAATATGAGCCAGGGCCATCAGATTGCGCTCCAATATACATATGATATGAATCGGTTAGCAGTGATTTGCTTAAGCTTCTAGTGTTTTGTTGGACACCGTCAACATAGATGGTAAGGGATTTTTTATCATAAGTTGTTGTGATGTGATACCATCTGTTAGTTTGCCAATTGGTCGTTTTCGTACTTAAATCGTCCCAGCCCCAAAGATTAGAATAGATTTGATCAGCGAGTTCTTCCTGGGTGCTGGCATCCGGGGCATAATAGAATCGCCAACTGTAGGCTTTATCAATGATTATTTTACCTCCGGAGAATGAATAGGGGTTAGTGGTAAATTTAATCCAAAATGACATAGTTAGTGCTGCTGAAAAAGAGAGACTGCTTCCATTACCACAATCAATATAATCATTAATACCATCAAAGTAGTATGCTCGATTTGCAACATTAAACCTATCTGGAGTTGGTGCTGCCCCGTTAATGGTTCCACTGTTGCCATTCCCGCTTTCATCAATTGCATTTCCATTAAAAGGATAGGAAGCAACTAAACCACTAGTTGGAATCGCACCGTTTCCAGAGGCAATAGTAAAATAATTATCGCTCTCATCATAAATGCTTGAATATGAAGTGCTGGTTATCCTAACTTTATAATCGTTTCCTGCCGTCACATTGATTAGGACTTCATCATGGTCGCCATCATTGCCGACATCAGATCCATTTTTTAAATGCTTATAGAGCTGGCCCCCTTTATATAAGTCAATGTAGACTCTTGAGCCAGAGTCTGATGAATAATTCCATCGAACAGGCATTGACTCTCCGATTTTGTATGATTCGCCTCCATTGGGAGATGTCACCCTAATGAAAGCACTCACGCCCTGCTGAGTCACGGCTATCGTTCTGGTAAATCCGCTGCCGGTGATGGTTACAGTTGCATTGCGCGAGCTGGTCGAGGGGTTCGCACTTGTGGCCGTCACGGTAATCGTCTGATTGCCGGTACCGCTGGTATAATTGGTGGTTAGCCAGGCCTGATTGTCGCTGATGGTCCAGCTTATATTGGACGAAATGGCAAAGCTGTTCTGGCTATTGGCTTCCGACCCCAGACTGAGGGGGGTCTCATTGACTGTGA
>CAZKQR010000325.1:0-5084 GCA_964554965.1 uncultured Cytophagia bacterium
CAGCGACAGCGTGCTGCTCTATTATGAGCACACGCGGGATATGGATATGATCTGCCGGGCCTATCCGGTGTTGAAACAAGAGTACCAGGGTTACTGGCTGGCGGACCATCACCAAACCCGCAGCGGCTTGGCCACCAACCGCGATCTGACCGAGCTGGCCGCGCCGGCGGCTGCATACGATGTCGATGAATCCTTGCGGCCGGAGCTGGCGAGCGAGGCGGAGGTGATGGATTTCACTTCCATCTATGCCGGCGATGTCCGCGCCTGCAATCCGCTGCAGACCAATTGCGTCCTGGTCAAGTATGCGCGCAATCTGGCGGTCATGGCCGGTCTGATCGGCAGGCAGGAGGAGGCGCAGCGTTGGCAGCAGGAGGCCGATCGCCGCAGCGCCCTGATCCGTGAACTGTGCTGGGACGAAGAACAGGGATTCTTTTTCGAGTACCAGTACACCAGCGGTCGGCGGCTTCCCTATTGGTCGTTGGCCGCCTATTGGACCCTCTGGGCCGACATCGCCACGCCGCAGCAAGTGGACAGATTAGTGGCGCAGCTGCCCCGTTTTGAGCATGACCACGGCCTGGTGCAGACCCTGGAAAAATACCCCAGCCCGCATCCCGAGTTCGTCCACCTGCAGTGGGACTATCCCAGCGGTTGGCCGACCTTTCAAATTCTCATCTGCGAGGCGCTGATCGAGCGGGGCTATGCAGAGATCGCACGGCGCATTGCGCAAAAATATCTGCGCCTGCAGTTGGACCTTTACCGGTCAACCGGCAAGCTCTGGGAAAAATACAACGTCATCGAGGGCAATCTGAATCTGCCGGTGGAGCGCTATCCGGCTGTGCCGCTGCACGGCTGGAGCTGCACATCGATCGCCTATCTTGGCCGGTTGCTCTTTTGAACGGCTGCTCAACGACGATCCCGTAATGCCGCGGCCGGCAAGTTTGCCGCGCAACTTATCGTTGACTCTGAGCGGTTGATTGGTTATTTTTTAAGCTGAAGGGAGAAAGGAACGCTGTGATCAGACGGTGGAGAAGGCCTGTGATCGAATGAGGGAGCTGCTGTGAAAAAACTGACCGAATGGTTGAACCAATACATCGTGCCGCCGCTCACGGCCTTGAGCGAGAACACTTATCTATCCGCTATTCGCGCCGGCATGGTCTCCGTAGTGCCGCTGACCATCATCGGCGGTCTTTTCATGATTATCTCCTATCTGCCGGTCAGCGGCTGGGACAAAGTCGTGGCGCCCTATCTACCGCTGCTGCAGATCCCGGTCTCTGCCACCTTTGGGCTGCTGTCGGTGTTCGCCTGTTTTGCCATTGCCTATGATTTGGGAAAGCAGTTCAAACAGGAGGCCATTGTCAGCGCCACCATGGCCACGCTGGTGTTTCTGATGATTCAACTCAAGGTGGGGGACACGGCGGAGGAGATCGCTTTTTCCATGGACAGCCTGGGATCCAAAGGGCTGTTCACTGCTGTGCTCATCGCCCTGATCAGCGTGCGGCTGCAGAAATATTTTTCCGATAAAAACCTGGTCATCAAACTGCCGGAGAACGTGCCCTCGGTGGTGTACGAGTCCTTTGTCTCGCTGACGCCGCTGTTTTTTCTCGTGACCCTGTTCTGGATCATCCGTTTTGTCCTGGGCGTGGATATCGACCATCTGGTGCAGACCGGCTTCAAGCCGCTGATCTTTGCCCTAAACACACTGCCCGGCATTCTGGTATACGCCTTTCTGGTCACTCTGCTCTGGTCCGTGGGTATCAACGGCGACAACGCCATGGACGCCATCGTGGCGCCCATCTTTCTGCAATATCTGACTGCCAATGTCGAGGCCATGGTGGCCGGCCAGCCTCTGCCCTATATCACGGCCTATGGTTTTTTCACCGCTTTTGTCAATGTCGGCGGCACCGGCGCCACCATCGCGCTGGCCCTGGTGATGTGGAACTCGCGCGAGCCGGGGTATCGCAAGGTCAGCCGGCTGTCGCTGCCGACGCAGATCTTTCAGATCAATGAGCCGATTTTTTTCGGTTTTCCTATCGTGCTCAATCCGATCTTTATGATCCCCTATATCCTCAACGCCCTCATCCTCACCACCGGCTCGTTTCTTCTCATGCAGGCGCATCTGATCAACCGGCCGTTCGTCAATGTGCCCTGGACCACGCCACCGATCATCGGCCACTATCTGGTTTCAGGCGGCGATTGGCGGGCGGCAGCCTGGGGCGTCGCCTCCATCGTTATCGCGATGGTGGTGTACTGGCCCTTTGCCAAGGTGGCGGAACGTCAACGATTGCAGGCCGAGGCGAGCGGCAGGGCGCAGGAAGAGACCTAATTGTTTTTTCGCAAAACCATCCCCTCCATCCCGATCGTCTATGGCGCCAGCAGGTGCAGGGCATCCTGCGCCACCCACTCTTTAACCTTCAGCTTGGGTTCGGGCAGCTCGGAATCTTTTTCCAGGTATTGCATTTTCACCTGAATGGGCGGCTTCATGACAAAAGGCTTGCACCGGGGTAGAGCAGTCATGGCCTTTTTCGCGCCTTCATACAAAGCCTTCCGTGTTTCTGCAAACGGATAGAGCACCGCTGCCTCGCGCGCCAGCCCCTGCTTGGTCGCCACGGTAACGATCTCATTGCCGAGAAATCTGACCGCCTCACGGCAGGTGGCCTCATCGCCGGTGACCAGAATGGGCGGAACGCCGTAATGGCCGGCCACTGCGGCGGTCTGCACCAGTTCGCCGCACTCTACGTTGTCATACCAGAATTTTTTTTCAGTCATGGAGGATTGGGTGTGGTGCAGCACTCCATCGGGCGTGCCGTTCATGGCGTGATAGCCGAACAGCACCAGGCCGGCGCAAGAGTCGTCCAGACTCCAGCGGTTGCCCATGGGTCGCGGCAAGCCGGTCACGTATTTGGCGCCTGGTTCCATCAGATGGGGCAGGATCGCCTGGGTGCCATGGCCGTCGTTGACGATGATCTCGGTGGCGCCGCCGTCGCGCAGACCCCGTATGACCGCCGCCAGGTCTCCCATAAAATATTCGCACGCCTGGATGTTTGCCGGCGTGTCCTTTTCGCGCGTCTGGGAAAATTTGAATACGCCGCTGACCCCTTCGAGATCCGTGTCGATAAAAATTTTGACCTGCGCTGAAGCGGCAGCGACGAACACAAACAGAAGGCAGAAGCCCCACCATATGATCTCATACCGGCCGCTTTTCATGCGCACCGGGCTCCTGTCCGTTGAACCGGCGCCATCTTTCATGGTCTGAATCTCCCTGTTTTGGCATGGCCTGTTAACCGATGGTTCAGTCTAGTGTCGAAACGGCCCGGGGAAGCTGATCAGGTCGGTCCGGGTCTTGCCGTTTTCCTTGATTCGGGCCAGGGTGTACACCGTACCGTCGCCGCCAATCGCGATAGAATTGACGTACAACGGCCGCTGGCCGTCGGGATAGAAAACTGCACCATGGTCGCGATAGGTCTGCGTCGGAATATCATAAGTGATCAGATGCAAGTCTTCAAGACCTTTGGCCTCGCCTTTGGCCGTGGTGGCTGCGCCCAGAACCCGTCTGCCGCTCTCATAGATCGGCGCGCCGGTGAGGTAATAGATGGTACGGCCGTCCGGACCGAGTTTGAAACCAAGATAGCCGTAGCTGAACTGGTCGTTCATGCCCGATCGTTGCGATGGAAGGGAGGTGAGCCGTTGCAGCACCTCCAGGCGCGGAAGCGCTGGGTCAAAGCGGAACAGGTAGCCCGAGTTGCCGTGCACACCATAGATCCGTTTTTCCGCGCCATACCAGAAAACCTGGCGCCAGTTGTATGCCATGCTCCCGGCCGTGGACACCTCATAGCTGCCGAAATAATCCTTGCGCATGTCTTCCCCGGCGATGATCTCGATGTTGTCCTCGCCCGCTTTCAGCCGCATGATCTGTCCCTCTGCATTGGTGAAATAGACCGCGCCGTCTTCAGGATTGATGGCCATGGACCGGCAGATCACGCGAAATTCAGGGCCCACGCCGTTCTCCCCTTTGCCCATCGTCGGACCAAGATCCCGCACTGTTTTTTTCGCCACATCGTAGCGCAGCAGACGGCCCGTGGGCCAGGTGAGACCGTAAATCATTCCGCGCCGAGTGTCCATCTCCATGGTAAGAATGCCCTCCTGATGCGGCGCCAGGGCCAGATCCGCAAAGGTTTTGCTTTTCAGGTCGAATGAAAGAAAATGGCCGCCGCGGTAGGGTTGATAGCCGTCTGTGGGAATGCCGGTTTTTTCCATGCCGTCGATGATGCTATAGTATCCGAGATGGGTGGCAAAATAAAGTTTGCCGTTATACTCGCAAAAGTTTACATGGCTCTTGCCCTGGGCCACCACCCGCATCCCCTTTTCGTTGCAGATCTCGCTCAGATCCCCCAGGTGCTCGATGTGACCGCCGGTAGGATCAAAGGAGTACATCTGGCCGGCGACGTCCATCAATTCCGAGCAGAGGACATAATAGATCTTGCCGTCGCTCGCGGAGGAGAGTCCGTTATAAGTGTCGTGGGCGTGTTCAAAGTTAGAGTTGTGCACCGTGGCGATGATACGGGCGTCAGGGGTGGAGACGGCTTGAGCCGAGGCGCTGGTCTCCGCCGTCTGCCGGCAGCTTGTCACCGCCAGGCTCAGTGCGGTGACGACGAAAAGCCAATGGTTTTTTTTCATTCTGGTTTCCTTGCTGAGTGTTTGAATACGGTGAAGCAAGCGCCGGTCTCAGGCTCTGTAAATCGGCTGACCTGCCGGACCGGCGGAAAGGTTCGTGGCAGGACCCTGACCGCCTGCGGCCCGGACAAACTTAGTCATTCGGCGGTTCAAGGTCAAGAGAATATTCTTTCTCGTTTACAAACTCGAGAGCCAGGGCGATGAAAATCATACGCTCTGGAACGTGGTAACGAAAAAAATGGGAGCGCGGAGCTCCAGCTCCGCGGTGATTGGCAATGAAAAGAAGTTTTTTTCCTTCCCAAGCTTAAGAGCCAGGGCGATGAAAATTCTACGCTCTGAAACGTGGTAACATAAAAAAGGGAGCGCGGAGCTCCAGCTCCGCGGTGATTGGCAATGAAAAGAAGCATCATTGC
>CAZKQR010000326.1:0-2884 GCA_964554965.1 uncultured Cytophagia bacterium
CTGCGGATCCACTAGTCTGGACGCTGCAGCGATCGCCGCCGTACGCGAGCTTGAATGCCGGAATGAGGCCAAGCATCTCTCTGCGATTTGGCACCCTGCACTGACCAATGATCTGGAAATTTTCTACGAGCCGTCGCTGTTGCGCCGGGTTGCGGCTGTTTTTCGCTCTATTGCACCCGATATTCTGCTGCTGCACTCGCCCCAGGATTATATGGAAGATCATATGAACGCCTGCCGGCTGGGTGTGACCGCGGCGTTTACCCGCGGCATGCCCAACTTTATCACCGAGCCGGCCGTGGCGCCGGTGCAGAATCCGGTCTGCGTCTACCATGCCCAGCCCCACGGCAACCGCGATCAACTGAATCAGCGGGTGCAGCCAGAGTTTCTCATCGCCATCGATTCGGTGATGGAGATCAAGTCCGCCATGCTGGCGGAACATGTCAGCCAGCAGGCGTGGCTGGACCAAAGCCAGTCCCTGTCGGCCCCGGTGGAGATCATGAAGCGGTTCGGCGGCGAGTTGGCCAAGCCGGTAACGGACTGCCGGTGGGCTGAAGGATGGCGGCGTCACAATCCCCTGGGGTTGTGTGCAGCGGATGCGAATCCTCTTGGCGCGTTGCTGGCGGACCATTATTTTGCGCTCTAACGTTGCAAAGCGGCTAAACGGAAAGTATGGCAGGGGCGAAGGAACTCTGTTTCGGCAGAGGAAGTGTCGCCCGGCAGGTTGAAGCATCGGACGGCAGGGAATTCCATGGAAAGACCAACGCGCCTGGGTCGGTTATTCGTCACCAAATCGTTGGACGACATCGATCGTGATGCCAACCGCAGCGAGTATCAGCTTAAGCGGGTTCTGGGGCCGGTACAGCTGACGCTGTTCGGCATCGGCGCCATCATCGGCGCCGGCATCTTTGCCACCATCGGCACCGCTGCGGCGGGCGACGCCTTGCGACCGGGCGCCGGCCCGGCGCTGATGATCTCGTTCATGATCACCGCACTGGTGTGCGGCTTTACCGCTTTGTGTTATGCGGAATTCGCCTCTCTGGTGCCCATCTCCGGCTCAGCCTACACCTATGCCTATGCCACCCTGGGCGAGGTCGTCGCCTGGGTCATCGGCTGGGATCTGATCATCGAGTATGCAGTCGGCAACATCGCCGTGGCCATCTCCTGGGCCAACTATTTCAAGACTTTTCTCAAAGGTTTCGGGGTCTTGGTCCCGGACTGGCTGTCCATGGATTACCGAACGGCCGGCCGCATCGTCGACGCCGCCGGCGTGCACACCGTGCTTCGCGATGCGCCGCACGTTCTCGGCGTGCCGATCGTCTTTAACCTACTCGCCATGCTCATCGTTTTTTTCATCACCGTGATTCTCATCTGGGGCATCCGCGAAAGCGCGCGGTTCAACGCCATCATGGTGGGCATCAAGATCGTGGTGCTGATTTTTTTCATCGTCGTCGGCGCGCGCTGGGTCAGGCCGGAGAACTGGACGCCCTTTGCGCCCAACGGCTGGTCCGGCATCAGCGCCGGCGCGGCCATCGTCTTTTTCGCCTACATCGGCTTTGATGCGGTGTCCACCGCCGCAGAGGAGACCCGCAATCCGAAACGCGATCTTCCCATCGGCATCATCGCCTCGCTGATCATCTGCACGATTTTTTATGTGATTGTCTCGATGATCTTCACCGGACTGATCTCCTTTGACGCGCTGCGCGCGCAGCTGTCTACGGAGCAGGCGGAGCCGCTCACCATGGCGCTGGAGCACGCCAGCTCTTCGCTGGGCTGGGCTGTGGGCATCGTGGCGTTCGGCTCGGTGATCGCGCACACGGCGGTGCTGTTCATCTTTCAACTGGGCCAGCCGCGCATCTTTTTTTCCATGGCGCGCGACGGTCTGCTGCCGGCCGTGTTCACCAAAGTGCATCCGCGTTTTCGCACCCCCTGGATCTCCACCATTCTCACCGGCCTGTTCGTCGCCGTCTTTGCCGCTGTCGCCAGCATCGATGAGATGGTGGACCTCACCAACATCGGCACGCTGTTCGCTTTTATTCTGGTGTGCGCCGGCATCATCGTCCTGCGTCGTCAGGACCCGCTGCGGCCGCGGCCGTTCCGCGTTCCCGGCGGCTGGCGCTGGGCGCTGGGGCTCTATGTTGTGCTGGCCGTGGTCGTCTACTTTTTGCCGCTGACGCTGCTCAGCAAAGCGATTCTGTTGCCGGTCCTCGCGGTGTTGTTTTATCTTGTGCGCAACCATATCTTTCCTACGCTCGGCATGATCAGCTGTCTGTATCTGATCTATTATCTGCCGCCAACCTCCTGGCTGCGGTTCGCCGCCTGGCTCAACATCGGGTTTGTCATCTATGCCGGCTATGGCGTGCAGCACAGCCGATTGGGCATTGGAGAGAAGATGAACGGCTCTGATCACCGAGCCTGGTCCGCTCGAGTCGGACTCTGGCTGCTGCTGATCGGCACGAGTCTGCTGTTCCTCACCCACGGATTGGATGTATGGCTGACTGCGGCAAAGAATTCTGGCGGCACGGGAGCGGTGAAGGCGGGATTGGCTCAGCTGCTGCAGGCGAACGCCTGGAAGGACACCTCTGGATTTCTGATCGTGCCGTTGCTGGTGAACGCGCTGGTGCTCTGTCCGATCATCATTAGACGTTGTGTGAAGACGGGCCGCAGTTTTCGCTCGGACCAGAGGTTGATTGGAACCATGATTCTTGCGCTGCTGTTTATGATTCTTACTGCGCTGTATCTGATCTGGGTTTTCTGCTGAGCGGGGGATTAGAGTGCAAAATGGGCGATTGCCTTGTGGTGCAAGCCCATGGCTTGCGTTGATGCCGGCTGTGCGCAATCCGGTGTTTGTGGTGCAAGCCCCTGGCTTGCGTTGATGCCGGCTATG
>CAZKQR010000326.1:2984-5063 GCA_964554965.1 uncultured Cytophagia bacterium
TGTTTGTGGTGCAAGCCCCTGGCTTGCATTGATGCCGGCTATGCGCAATCCGGTGGCTTGCGCCACGACGCTTGCGTCACGATGTTTGTGGAGCAAGCCCCTGGCTTGCGTTGATGCCGGCTACACGCAATCCGGTGGATTGCGCCACGCTGTGGTGCAAGCCCCTGGCTTGTGTTGATGTCGGCTATGCGCAATCCGGTGGATTGCGCCACGATGTTTGCGCCACGACGCTTGCGCCACGATGCTCACCTATTGCTTGACCAGCACCGCGATGGAAAGGTCATCGTGATGCGGCGTATCGCCGACAAACTTTTCCAACCCGGCAAGCACGTACTCGCCCATGCTGTGCGCGGATCCCTCCGGGCATTGTTTCAGCAGATCGAACAAGCGGCGTTCGCCGAAGAACTCACCCTGGCTGTTGCGCGCCTCGGTGAGGCCGTCGGAATAGATGAACAACGCTTCACCGCCCGCCAGGTTGATCTGCTGCTCTCTGAACTCTGCGTGCGGTTTCAGGCCCAGCGCGGCGTCGCCTTTTTCGAGCTCCTGCAACGTGTGCCGCCGAATGCGAATGGGCGGCAGATGGCCGGCGTTGAAAAGTTGTACGGATTCGGAATTCGGATGCACCTCCAGGTAGACCAAGGAGGCGAAGCTCTTGGCCATGGCGTCGCGAAGATAGATCTCGTTCATCTTGGCAGCCAGCTGGCCAAGGTCGTTGTGATCCGGCGCCAGGGCGCGCAGC
The DNA here is from genome assembly GCA_964554965.1 of uncultured Cytophagia bacterium. GTDB lineage: Bacteria > Zhuqueibacterota > Zhuqueibacteria > Residuimicrobiales > Residuimicrobiaceae > Anaerohabitans. Next base: position 3,724 of record CAZKQR010000326.1, read on the forward strand.
GTCGCCTGCAGCTTGACCATCAGCAGCGCTGCTCCCAGTCCTTTGTCCGACACATCCCCCAGCGCGATGGCAAAGCGCCACTCCTCGATGCGAAGAAAATCCAGCAGATCTCCGCACACCTCATTGGCCGGCTGATAGTAGAGCCAGGTGGACCAGCCGGGGATAGGGGGTTCGGGTTCGGGCATGAGCGCCTGTTGCACCGTACGGCCGGCGGCCAATTCACTTTTAGCCAGCAGTTTGTCTTTTAGTTCCAGCATCAGCAGCAGCAGGATCAGGACGAAGCCCAGCCAAGAGCCGTTCTGCTCGAATTGGAGACCTTCGGCGTTCGCTTTGATGCGAATGGGGTTGAGCATAAAGTAAAAGGCCAAAAGCAGCACCAGGCGACGGATCCAGCTTAATTTGAGCAGCAGGCTTTTGATCAGCCACCAGGGGATGAACAGCAGCTTTTTGATCGCCCCCATGGAGCGGAGCTGCTGCTGACGGTGCTCGGAGAGAAAATACTCGCGCAGTTCAGCGTATTCCCTTTTCGCGGTTTTTACCAGACCGCTGTGTGTGATATCCTGCCGCAGCACGGTGCGCAGTTTGGGTTCTTGGGAGGAGCGGGTGGCACGGTCCATGGCGTCCGCCTTTTGCGATGTGTTTTTCTATTTGATACGTAAGCGAAGGAAAAAGGTTTACAATTAAAAAACCCCGGGTTAAAAAACACCGGGGTTTGCAGGGTGCCGAAGGTGGGAGTCGAACCCACACGGGTGTTAAGCCCACACGGCCCTGAACCGTGCGCGTCTGCCAGTTTCACCACTTCGGCGATTTTTTGTGGAGTTAAATATAAAGAATTTTCGCCACACTGTCAAGGGATTTCGTGGCTGCAGCGGGCTTTGCCGTGCCGAACGCGCCCGGCGGAGGGGAGTTTTTGTTTGGTTTTATGGATAAAAAAAATTAAATTCAAGCTATGGCAAAAAACAAACAGACCGCCCATCTGGTTAATCGTAAAGCGTTCCATGACTTTGAAATTCTGGAAAAATTCGAAGCCGGGATCATGTTGCAGGGCACAGAGGTCAAATCCGTGCGCGACGGCCGGCTTTCCTTCAAGGACAGCTACGCCAAGGTCATCGATGACGCCCTGTGGGTGGTCAATCTGCATATCAACGAGTATGATCACGGTTCTGCCTGGAACCACGATCCGGTGCGGCCGCGCAAGTTGTTGCTGCACAAGCGTGAGATCAAGCGGCTGATCGGCAAAATCGAGGAGCAGGGATTGACCCTGGTGCCGCTCAACGTCTATTTTAAGAACGGCTACGCCAAGGTGGAGCTGGGCCTGGCGCGCGGCCGCAAGCTGTACG
>CAZKQR010000327.1:0-5062 GCA_964554965.1 uncultured Cytophagia bacterium
TGGTCTCCATGCTCTTTTTGCCCATGGCGCGGCGCAGAATGTCCGCGCCGCCCATGCTAAAGCCGGCGACCTCCACCGCCATGCGCATCACCTGTTCCTGATACACCGCGACGCCGTAGGTCTCCTTCAGGATCGGTTCCAGCAGCGGGTGTTGATAGGTGACGGACGCTGGATCTTTTTTGCCGCGTATGAACTCATCGATCATGCTCATGGGGCCGGGGCGATAGAGGGCGTTCATGGCGATCAGGTCTTCGAGACAGGTGGGCTGCAACTTTTTCAGATACTCTTGCATGCCCGAACTTTCAAACTGAAACAGGCCGATGGTGTCGCCGTTGCTGAACTGCCGGTAGACCCGGGGATCGTCCAGCGGAATGGTCTCGATGTCGAAATCCGCCTTCTTGCCGCGGCGCACGGCGTCGACGGTTTTCTGGATGACCGTCAGGGTGCGCAGGCCGAGGAAATCCATCTTGAGCAGGCCGGCGCTCTCCAGGGATTTCATGTCGTACTGGGTGGTGATGTCGCCCTCTTTGGTCTTGTACAGCGGCACATAGTTGGGCAGCTCGCCCGGAGCAATGACCACGCCGGCGGCATGAGTGGAGGCATGACGGGCCAGCCCTTCCAGCACCCGGGAGTAGCGCATCAGCCGCGAGTGCATCGCATCTTTTTTCTCCAACTGCTGCAACTCGGGCACGCTTTTGATCGCGTCATCCAATTTGATGTTCAGGGTGTTGGGCACCAGCTTGGCGATGCGATCCACATCCCCATAGCTCATCTTGAGCACACGGCCCACATCTCGGATCACGGCGCGTGCCGCCATGGTGCCGAAGGTGATGATCTGGCAGACGTTCTCATAGCCGTATTTCTCCTTGACGTAGCGAATGACCTCCTCGCGACGTTCATAGCAAAAATCGATGTCAATGTCCGGCATGGAAACGCGTTCGGGATTGAGAAAACGTTCAAAAAGAAGATCATAGCGCAGGGGGTCGAGGTTGGTGATGCGCAGACAATAGGCCACCAGACTGCCGGCGGCCGAACCACGGCCCGGGCCCACCGGAATATTCATACGACGCGCATAGCCGATGAAATCAGCGGTGATCAGAAAATAGCCCGCATAGCCCGTTTTCTTAATGACCTCCAGCTCCAGCGACAGTCGTGCCTGCAAGGCCGGGGTCCCCTGCGGGTAGCGTTCCCGCATGCCGGCCTCGGCCTGCTTTTGCAGATACTCATCCAGCGTGCCGGCTTGATCGGAATCCGGAATGGTGTAGAGCGGCAGGTGGAACTCGTCGAACGAGAGTTTGAGATCACACTTGTCCGCCACCTCCAGCGTGGTGGTCAGCAGATCGGGCCGGTCTGGGAAAAGCGCGGCCATCTCCTCCTCGCTCTTGAAATAGAGCTCCTGGCTGCTGTAGCGCATGCGATGAGAGTCATCGATGTCCGCTCCGGTCTGCAGGCAGAGCAGCACGTCGTGCGCCTCGGCGTGGTCGCGCTTCAGGTAATGGATGTCGTTGGTGGCCACCACCTGGACGCCCATCTCCTGCGCCAGCTGCAGGATGCCGGCGCGGGCCTGATCCTCCTCCGGCAGAGCATGATTCTGCACCTCAAGATAAAAATCCGCACCAAAGAGTTCCCGGTATTCCCCCACCGCCGCAGCGGCTTTTTCTTTGCCCTCGTGCAACAACCGCCACGCCACCTCGCCCTTCAGGCAGGCGCCAAGCGCCACCAGCCCATGGTGATGAGCGGCCAGCAGCTCTTTGTCGATGCGGGGTTTGTAGTAAAAACCCTCGGTGTAGCCGGCGGAGACCAGCTTCATCAGATTTTTATAGCCGCTCAGATCCTTGCACAGCAGCACCAGATGAAACGAAGTTCCGGCGCCGCCGTCGCTCTGCCGGACCTTGCGGCTGCCGGGCGCGACATAGACCTCGGAGCCGACCAGCGGTTTGATGCCCGTCTTTTTACAATTCTTGTAAAATTCGATGGCGCCGTGCAGGTTGCCGTGATCGGTCAGAGCCAGTGCCGGCATGCCGAACTCTTTGGCGGTCTTGACCAGATCGTCGATGCGGCAGGCGCCGTCCAAAAGGCTGTAATGGGAATGATTGTGCAGATGAACGAAGGCGCTCACGAAAATCTCTTCTGTTAAATTATGAATGATGCTTCACAATGCAGGAGGCGCAGAGGGCGGGATGGGCGTTGCAACCGATTCACCGGGACGGGCGAGTGCCCGCCCCGGAAACAGCGGTCAGATATCTCGGTAATATCTCCTGGCCACACCGACGTATTCGCTGCCGGCATAGGTGTTCAGGAAGGTTTCAAACTCTTTCTGCGCCTTTTCCTTCTGACCGCTGCGCACGTAGGAAAGACCGATCATCAACTGGGCATCGTCATATTTATCGGTCATGGAGTAGGCAAAGACTTTTTGAAACTCCATGATCGCCTGCTGATATTCCTTCAGGCCGAAATAGGACTCGCCGATCCAATACTGGCAGTTGTCCGCCAACACGTCATCCGGATTCTGTTCGAGCAGCCGGGTGAAGGCGTTGATGGCGTCGCGATACTGGAAGGATTCGAAGGACTCGCGCGCCTTTTCGTAGCTGCTTTTCACCGCCGAGGAACCGGACGGCCCCTGGCTGCGGCGCGGGCGGATCGCTGACGATGCGGCAGGCGACTTGGCGGGCATGCCGGCGACGCGCGATTCCAGCTCCTGCAGGCGGCTGTTGCGATTATTCAGAATGGCGCGCAGGCTGTCCACCGCGATGCTGCGGGTCTCTAAATCGCGCTCCAGGCGATCCACATCGCCTTTCAGCTTGTTGAACATCTCGGCCGAGATGCCCAAATTGTCGGAGGTCGTCTGCGGCGGCGTATCCAACTGCGCTGGGGGATTTTGGCCGGCACTTTGCGTGGTTTCCTTTTCAGTCTCCAGCAGTGCGAGCACGTCATCCTCGGGTTGTGCGGTGATGTCCACATCCGGAGATTGGGTTACAGCAGTGGAGTCTTCGGTCAGATCGAGCAGCTGCAACAGCTCCTGTTTAAACTGGTCATCATCGACCGCCAGGTCTTCTCCATTCGCAGCATCCGTGGTTTGTCGCTGGGCGCAGACCAGAAACAGTCCGACCAGTATGATGAGGATGGCGATCAACACCATCCAGGCAGAACGTGACAGCTTGAACATGGCGTCCTCACAAAATTAGGTGCAAAACCCAAGCAGCAAAAACCCTGTTTATTAGAAACGCTTCCATCCACCCCAAACGGCAAGCGTGGATGATCCATGGAATCAGCCCTGTCTCTGCGCTTCTTCCATCAACTGTTTAGCACTCTCCAGATAGGCCGGCGTCACTTCGGCGCCGCCTAAAAGCCGCGCGATCTGATGCAGCCGCTCTTCCCGCTTCAAGGCGGTGACCCGGGTGCGCGTCGACCGGTCATCGCCGGTTTTCTCCACCAGCAGATGGTGATGCCCCATGCAGGCGATCTGCGGCAGATGGGTGATACAAAGAACCTGGTGATCGGACGACAGCTGTTGCAGGCACCGGCCCACGCTGAAGGCGATGCGTCCCGAGATGCCGATATCGATCTCGTCAAAGACCAGCACCGGCACATGATCGACCTTGGCCAGAAGCGTTTTGAGCGCCAGCATGACGCGCGAGATCTCGCCGCCCGACGCGATGTCCACCAGGGGTTTGAACCCCTCCCCTGGATTGGTGGCCATCAGAAACTCGACCTGTTCGGCGCCGGTGGCGGTCACCCGAAGGGGCCGGCGATCGCGCACGATGTACGGCTCTTCCTCGCCGAAGCGCTGATGCAGGGCCACATCGAACCGGGCTTTTTCCATGCCCAGGCGGCCAAGAATCGAAACCACCTGCTCAGCAAAAGCGCCGGTCGCCTGCCGTCGTGTTTGTGAGATCGCGCTGCACCGCTGCGCCAGTTTTTCACGCTCTTCTTCCAGCCGCTTACGCAGCGTGGAGAGCGTGCCGTCCAGATTATCCACCAGATCGAGTTCTTGCCGCAGCTGGTGCGAATGCGCCAGAACTTTATCCAGATCCCCGCCGTATTTTTTCTTCAGTCCGGCCAGCGCCGACAAGCGGCTGCGGATCTTTTCCAGCCGGTCGGGATCCACGTCCACGCCCTTGTGGTAGCGGCCAAGTCCGTTGGCCAGTTCATCGATGACGATGCGGGCATTCCGGCATTCAGCGGCCAGCGGCTGAAATTTGGGGTCAATGGCGGCCAGTTCGTTGAGCGTACTGTCCGCAGCGGCCAGGGTTTCTGAAACCGATCCCTCGGCCTCATAGATCGCGGCATACAGCTTGTGCGTTTTTTCAAAGATCGATTCAGAGTGGCGGAGAATGTTCTCTTCCTGACGAAGCGCCTCATCTTCGCCGGCAACCGGCTCCAACGCATGTATTTCATTGTACTGAAACTGAAGATAATCCCGTCTCTGCCTGAGCGACTCCGCCCGCGCCTGCGTCTCGTGCAGTTCTTTGAGCGAATGCTGGAATCCGTTCAACACCTCGCGCAGGTCTGCCAGCGCAGCCGACAAACCGAGATACGCATCCAGATAGGCGCCGTGGTGTTGCGGTTGCAGCAACAGCTGATGTTCATGCTGACCATGCAGATCCACCAGCAGATCGCCGAGCTTTTGCAGCAGTGTGACCGGCACCGGCTGATCGTTGATGAAACAGCGTCCTTTGCCGGTGCTGGTCATTTCGCGACGGATCAGCAGAACGCCGTCGTCGTCCACATCGTTCTGCTGCAGAAACTCGTGCACCGACGGCAAGGCGCCGGCCGTGAATTCGGCTTCGAGGATCGCTTTGTCGCTGCCGCTGCGGACCACCTCTTTCGTCAACCGCTCGCCCAGCAGCCCGCTCAGGGCGCCGATTAAAATCGATTTTCCGGCGCCGGTCTCGCCGGTGATGACGTTGAGCCCGGGCTGAAAAGCGATTTTAAGCTCATCGAGAAGAATAAAATTTTTCGCATAGAGCGAGTTGAGCATGCGGTGAACGTCCCAGTGCAATCCGGATCGCGTCTGAATTAAATTAAACAATTAATAGATAAAATTGCAAGCTGTTTTTAG
>CAZKQR010000328.1:0-5059 GCA_964554965.1 uncultured Cytophagia bacterium
GCGAGGTCAGCCGCAGCACGGAGGATCTCGAAATGGTGGTCACCGGCGGTGAATCCGGCCTCACTTATTGCTTTGCAACCAAGGCGCGCAAAACCAGCAGAGCGCAGTGGACTTCGTACCGGAAGGACGATCAGAACACCGCCTCCTGGTTTGGGCTGAGCCAATCTCAGGCGGCATCCATAACGCCGAAGAATCTGCTCTGGAATCAAATCACCACCGGCGAAGAGATATCATTTGCCATTTTCAACCCCAATCCGTCCACGAAACCCCTGCAGGCGTCGGTGGTTTGCCTTCGGCCGGATGGCAGCAAAGGGACCGCCACCACTCAGATTGTTTCCAGAACCGGCATGCTGAGCCTGCCTCTGCAGGTGACCATGCCCGGTTCCTACGAGTTCACCTGGACCTTGCAGACTGCTCGAGGTGAAAAGTTGGTCACCGGCGAAAAGAAGGTGTTTCTGCAGCCTTTTGTCAATGACCAGGCCCTGGTAACGCGTGCCGTGACCGACCTCAACGCCGCGGCGAATACAGTGAATGACAAACTGCCGCTGTCCGCCGTCGCGCTGCGCCGGGAGGCTGATGCTTTGGAAAAAGCAGCGGCAGATCTGGCGCCGCGGCAACAGACGGTTTCGGCGAATGACGCCTTGATGGTCGAGCAGACTCTGCGCAAGACCGGGGAAATGGTGAGCCGGTCCCGACGGGCATTAAAAACGGCTGCCCTTGTCGAGCAGGCCGGCCGCCTGGACTCCTCCGCCAGTCTGATCGCTTTTGCCGGCTTTATGTGGGAGAACCGCAAGCTGCATGAGCAAATGCCGGACATCGTGGAAAATCCTCTGCAGGTTCATCGCACGGTAGTGGCGGGAGAGCATGAGCCGGTCTCGATCAAGCTTTTTAACATCACCGATCGCACGCTGCAGGTGCGAGTGCAGTTACCGCAGCTTCCGGCCGGGCTGAAGGTCACACCCCATTATTCCATTCCCATCCCCACCTCACAGGGGGAGGAGGCCTGGGATGCGCTGCCGGAGCTGGATGAATCTGCAGTCATCAGCCTTCCGTCGTTGACCACGCGGGAGATATGGCTGGATATACAGATCAGCGACCTCAAGCCGGGGCAGCACGTCCTGGCTGCGGTCTTTCAGGCGTTGAACGGCGCGGGCGTGATGGAGGCGCCGGCCAACCCGCACGGCGTGCCGGCGCCGGAGACGCGGGTTCAGGTGACGCTGGAGGTTCTTCCATTCACGATGGCGCCCTCCGGTGCGGTCCGGTTGTGCACCTGGTCGCCCAACCAGGGCGCTGAATTGCAGGATCTGCTTGATCATGGCAACAACGTGTTCACCGTGCCGCATGGGACGCCTCAACATGATGCCGCCTCCCATTTCACCCAAGCTGATTTCTCCGGGTTGGACCCCATCCTTGCGGGGTTCAAAGGCCACGATGTTGTGGCCCTGTTCAGCGGCTTTCCCGCCCTGAAAGGGGAATTCGGCAGCGGCCTGTACCGGAAAAATTTGGCGGAATATCTTCACCACCTGGTGCTGTACATGCAGCGGCAGGACTTTGATCTTGAGCATTTCGCTCTTTATCCTATCGATGAACCCGGCGGCCATGGCTGGCACTACGTCCATCAATTGGTGGCGTTTGGTAAAATGGTGCGCGAGATTAATCCTGGTATTATGATCTATATGGACGGCGGCGGCGAACTGCCGATGTTTCAGGCCATGGCGCCGGTGCTGGACATCTGGGTGCCGGGCATCGACATGCTGGCGGAGGATTCGCCGGTCATGAAGGTCGTGCGCGCCGGCGGGAAACAGCTGTGGTCTTACAACTGCAGCTACGGATACTCCCGGCCGGTGGGCGCCAACATTAAAAACACCAACCTTCTTGCCGAGTTTCGCAACGCCGCGCTGTACGCCTTCCGCCACCAGGCGACAGGGATCGGTTACTGGTGCTATAATTCCGGCGGTGAAGATCCGTGGATGCGCAACGAGTTCGAATATCGTTTGGTCTATCCGGGGCGCAGCAAACCGGTGACCAGCCGTAGGTGGGAGGCGGTGCGTGAAGGACTGGAGGACTTTAGAATTTTAACTGCGCTGCGCGAATGGGCGGGAAAAACCGACGCCGCCACGAACAAAAAATTGGCGCGTCTGTTTGATACCAGTCTGCCGGACTTGGTGGATCCGAGCTATGCGGAGATGAAGATCGGACTCGGCCGAAGCGTAATCGATGCCAGCAGCCATGAAAGCAGGCTGCTGGCCTTCCGCAAGGAGATGCTCGACTGCGTGCAGGCGGTGTCGAAGCCCCGCTGATCCTAGCGGATCAACAGCATGCGTCTGACCAGACGTTCACTGCCGCTTTTCAGGCTGAAGAGATACACTCCGCTGGTTGCCGGCCGGCCCTGCGCGTTTCGTCCATTCCAGTTGAAACGGTGAAGGCCCTGCGCCAGAGTTCCATCAAACAGGCAACAGATCAACCGCCCCTGCAGATCGTGAATCTCCAGCTTGATCTGCCGGCTTTTTTCAAGTTCGATCGGCAGGATGGTGGATTGGTTGAAGGGATTGGGATAATTCTGCTGCAATGAAAATACAGTGGGCGCTCTTTCGCCCTCATGCCTGACCGCCATCGTTCCGTTTTCATCCGAATAATGGACGATCAGTCGCGGACGATTCATAAACCAGGCGTCATCGTCATCGAGAAAATAAAAGGCGTCGGCTGCGGGATAGGTGTCGACCTTTTCGTACAACAGCCCGCAGTTGCTGTCAGGGAAATCCACCCAGGTCTGTATTAAATCAGCCGGCAGCGTAACGGTCCCATCAAAGGCGATTCCTTCGCCGTTGCCTTTGATCGAATAAACGGCGATGGGCTGCGGCGCCCGGTCGCTGCGGCCCTGGCAGCCGGCCGCCTCCCAGGAGAGAATGGTATGCTGTGCTGAATTCCAGGTCGCCTCACCGGTTCGCGCTAAGGCCTGGGTGGAGCCGGTCCCTTCGTTCCAGGGCTTGAGCACCTGATAGATCGAGATATCGGCGGCATGCGCTGCGTTGGTTTGATCGGTTACCCCGCCGGCGAAGAGAAAAGAGACTTGGCCGGCGATGATCTTTTTACCCGCCAGCCGACGCTCCAATCCTTTGAACTGCACCAATCCGGAGTGCCACCAGGTGAGTTTTCCTTTTCCCGGCGCTCCCAGCTGCCCGTAATTGCTGTTGGGAAAGCCCGGGTGCAGCGTCGTCGCTCCGCCGGCGTTGTAAATCTCCCCATCGGTCGCTTTACCGTTTTGAAAGGTCAGCGTGCGATGGCCATCGGGTTTCAGGACGCCGATGGTCCTGTTGGTATCCACCCATGAAGGGCATAAAGCGCGGACGGCAAAATAATAGATGGTCGCTGGATCCAAACCGTTGAGGTGGAATTCAGTGGCCGCGGTCTGACCTTGCGGCGAGCTGAAATCGAGCGCGCTCGAGTCCCGGCTGTAAAACAGCTGATAGATCACCGGCTCATCTGTTTTTGCCGGCCACCAGCTCAGCCGGACCCGGCCGGGTTGGCCGGGATAGCCCGTCGCCTCTGCAAGGCCGTGAAATTTACGCGTCATGATTTGGTTTCTAAAATTGGCCAGGATCGCCGGACCGGCGCTGTTGGCGTTGCTCATACGTTCGATGTGCAACTGGGTGCCATAGAGCGGCATGGTTTTGTGGCGAACGAAGGTCACATAGCAGGTGCGGGTGGAGGCCAGATTGACATAGTCGTCCGGCAGGTCTGCAATGCTGTAGGTGTGCGCAGCCCGGTCGCTGTAGGGGTTGGGGCAGCCGGATAGAATTTCATCCCAGGCGAAAATCGTTGCTGATTGATCCCCGTGTTCGCCGCTGCGCGGCGAGCAGATGCCGCCGCGCGCCATGAGCAAAAACTGCAGACCGGCGCAGAATCCCAGCGACGGGCGGCCTGGATTCTGCAGCAGCGCCACATAAGAGTCCAGACTGCCGTCATAAAAAGGCACATCCGAAGTGCTGCCGCCGGGAATCAGAAACGCATCCGCCTTGACCGAATCCGCCCGCTGCCGGCTGGCGTAATACCAGTTGTCCAGCACGACCCGGACGTTTTCAAATCCCAGATAGCTGGAATGGAAAACCGGATTCAGGGGGGGCGGTTGAGCGGGCTTGTTGCCGTATTCAACCGAGTAGAGGACAGGCTGTGAAAAGGCAGCGGAAAGAGGCAAAAGCATGCCGCACAGGATCCAGCGAGTTTTTTTGAACATGAAAGAAAATCTCCCGAGGCGGATACACGTTTTGAACCTGGTTTGCGGCAGGATCTCACAAAGCCGTTCCTACACTGTGCCGCTCTGTTTGTTGAATCAACAGCATCATGCCGGCCAAGATCCGCACGAATGAATCAAACCGATGACAATGAAAAATTACCCAATCATCGCTGTAAAAACAAGAAATATTATCAAAGGATTGGTTTGCATCCTTTTTTTCTCATCAGTGCATTATGGCCGGATGATGAGCCTGTTTATGGAAAAAAACCTTGCGGGTTCATGCTGATTTGATTAACCTGCTTATGGCAGCAAAGGCAGGGGAAGAGGATCCGATGAGTGCGTAAGAGTTCACGAGTTTGGAAGGTAGATAGGCCATGAGAAACCGATCGATCGCAAGACGTACCTTTTTCCGGCACTCTGTTGCGGGAGTTGCCTTTGGTGCGGCAGCCGGCGCAGCAGCGGCCTTGGCCGCTCATCGTAATACAACGCTTTTGAATCTGCCGGTACAGGAGATCCGGGAGCTGCTGAAAAAGCACGGGGCCATTGTACCGGAGGATTAAAGGAGCTCCGGAATAATTTCAGGGGGCGCGGACGTCCCCGTCCGCGAATACTTGACTCAGAGCTCGAGCTCTACGCTCCGGAATGATTTCATGGGGCGCGGACGTCCCCGTCCGCGAATACTTGACGCGGAGTTGGAGCTGTGCGCTCCGGAATGATTTCAGGGGGCGCGGACGTCCCCGTCCGCGAATTCATGACGCGGAGCTCGAGCACTGCGTTCCAGAATTGGACTGCCCCCGCAAAAGTGGACACATGATTAAGCCGCGG
>CAZKQR010000329.1:0-5015 GCA_964554965.1 uncultured Cytophagia bacterium
TGGGCGTGTACCATCTGGTGATCAGCTTGCCGGTTTCAGGCGGCCCATTGGTTTATCGAACCCAATTTACCGTTACCAACGCTGTCGGCGTGCGGGATAAGTCGATCTCGGCTGATCGCTTCGAGCTCTGCTGCAATTGGCCGAATCCGTTTAACGCCTCTACCGTTATTGCTTACGAATTGCCGAGTGATCAGGATGTAACGCTGGAGATTTACAATGTGAGGGGTGAGAAAGTAATCACCCTGTTCAGCGGCCGGCAGACGGCCGGCCGGCATCAGATTCGTTGGCATACCGCCGACGCCGCCACTCTGCCGCTGAGCAGCGGTGTGTATTTTCTCCGTTTGAGCGGCAGTCAATTTGAAACAATCAGACCTTTATCGTTGATCAAATAAACCGAAAGGAGAAGACTATGTTTTCCCCCAAAGCTGTGGTGTCGTCATGTGCGCTGTTGTTGGTCCTGCTGGTGACCGCCGGCGCGTTTGCCGCGGATTCCAAGCCGTTGGCTTCCTCCCTGGCGGCCAGAATCGAAACCCTGCAAGCAAACGCCGCTGCTGCACGGCCGATGCAGACATTAACCGTGACCGCTCTGGGCGGCATCCGCGGTGTGGTGCACGGTTTGGATCCCGCTGATGTGGGCCTCGTCTATGTAAATGCCTGGACGGATTCCATACCCAAAGAGGGGTACTATTACAAGGGCTTTGCCGTCGTGGACTCTACTTTTTCCTATCAGATCGACAGCCTGGCCGCAGGCCGCTATTATGTGAACATCTGGGCGGAAGGGTATGCGAACAAGTATTATCCGGATGTCAGTGATTTTTCCCGGGCGCGTCCCGTGCCGGTGCTGGAAGGCCAGATCACCGATCACATCAATTTCACCATGGAAAAGCTGAGCCCCGGCGCCGGGCGGATCTCCGGCCGGGTGGTGGATGATGCAGGCCACCCCGTTTTTCCTGCCATCGTCTATGTGCACGCCTCGGATGAGCCTTATAACTTTGGCAAGGCGGAAACCGACCTGGACGGACATTTTGTCATCGAAGGACTGAAAGCCGGGTCTTATCTGGTCCAGATTGTGTCCGAGCGTTTTCTCGGCGAATTCTACGACAATGTTTATGATGCCGCTGCGGCTACGCTGGTGTCTGTGTCCGAACCGGGTGAAACCGTGTTGGCGGACATCGCCTTGTCCGTGGGCGCCTCTCTCTCCGGACGGGTGGTGGATCAAAACGATCGTCCTGTGGTTGGCGCCCACGTGCAGGCCATGATCCCTCGTGCGGACGGCGCCATTCCCGGCAAACCCGAATTCTACGAGCAAAATTCCACCAGGACCGACGGGGACGGCTTTTATCACATTCAGGGCCTGGCGCCTGGCGCCTATCTCATCACTGCTATTTTTTATGACACGTGGTATTCCTGCTACGCCTATTATCCTGAAGGTCAGGATCCGGCTCAAGCCTGGACCGTAACCGTGCAGGCTGATGAACAGATCGAGCATATCGACATTCGAATGCGGATTCAATCCGGCGCCGGTTCTATCAGCGGCCGGGTGCTGGATCGCAGCGGGCAACCTTTTGAAGGCGCGTCGGTTTATCTGCAGAGCCTCTACGATCCGGCCTCCGCAGGCCCTTATTTCGGCATATCCGCCCGAACCGACCGGGAGGGCAAGTACAATTTTGAGCGGGTTCCGGTCGGCTCTTACCAGATCTCCTGCTGGGCGCAGAGCGGCTGGCAGAGCGCCTATCGCTGGTGGCCGGATGGCGAGAACATGGAGCAGGCTCAGGTCATTCAGGTGAATGAAAACGATTACCTCGACACGATCGATTTTAATCTGCCCATCACCATCGGCCGTTCCTCCATCCATGGTTATGTGCTTGACAGCCAAGGCAGGCCGCTCACCTGGGCCAACGTCCAGGTGACGCCCTTGTCGGACGGCGAGACGGCCGCACAATCCTTTGTCTATGCCGGCACCGACTCGAACGGATATTATCAGGTCGATCAATTGACCGCCGGCGACTATTTGGTCTATGCCAGCTATTGGGAGAACCAGAGCTTTGGCCGGCAGTGGTGGGACCACAAGGACAGTGTCGGCCTGGCCGACAAGCTGCAACTGGCCGACGGTGAGAAACGGGGCAAGGTGGACTTTGAGCTTACGGTTAAACCGGCGTACGGCGCCATTGTCGGCACAGTGACCGATGCGGCCACCGGCTTGCCGATCCCGAGAGCGTACATCGAAATCAAAATCGAAAAGATGGAATTCAACAAAATGATGCGGCCCTTCTGGTATTATCCGTTTTACGCCTTTACGGATGAGAACGGTTTCTTTGCCTTTGAATCGCTGCGGGAGGGTTCCTATATTCTGTCTGCGTACTGCAACGGCGGATTCGCTTATTATCAGAACGGCTGGGTGGTGGAAGAGGCGACACCGGTACAGGTGATCGGCGGGGTGAAAACCGAAGCGAATTTCAGCATGAAATTGCGCAACGACGGCAACGGCGTGATCAGCGGCCTGGTGGAGCAGGATTACGACATTCAGCCGGTGGATGAAACCGGCAATGCCGTCTCGCCGGGCAGAAACGCGGCCGGATTTCAAACGGTTTCCGCTCATGCCATAGAGGGAGCGGTGGTGATCGCCAAGCCGGCCCTGACGATTTTACAGTGGCCGCAATCGGCGATGTTCTACACCGCAGTGACCGGGACGGACGGAACCTATCAGTTGACCGGATTGCCGGCCGGCGAATACTATGTGAAAAGTTTTTCCGCCTATTATATGACGGAATATTTTGACAACGTCTTTGATCCCAGTGAGGCGACGCTGGTCTCAGTCACCGAGACAGAGCCTCGCGGGGATGTCAATTTCAAATTATCGCCCATCTATTATCTGTTCCTGAAAGAATCCGCTCTGGACAGCCGGACGTATAACGGCGCCATGGTCTACGGCCGCATCACCGACAAAGACGGCAACGCGGTGCCGGATGCTACGGTGTATCTGCTCGATGAGAACGGCAACGCGGTCGGTGTTACCAACAGCACTGCGGACGGCAGCTATCAATTGGCCGGCATGAACGCGGGGAATTACACTCTGCAGGCGGTCAAGATGGGATTTGCCGCCACCTACAACGGCAACGTGGGCAGCAACGAGTTGGCTGAAAGGATCAACGTCGGCAACGGCACACAGCAGGTGGATCTGACGCTGTCCACACTGGCCCCCACCGGCGTGGAATCCTCGGATAACGCCGCGCTGCCCGAGTCGGTGGTGCTGTTCGGCAATTATCCGAATCCGTTCAACCCGTCGACGCAGATTCGTTTCAGTCTGCCCAAGGCGTTGGAAGTGACCTTGGCGGTGTACGATCTGAGCGGCAGACAGGTGGCCCGGCTGCACAAGGGCAAGCTGTCCGCCGGTGTGCACACCATTGAGTGGAACGGCCGTTCGGCGGCCAGTGGCGTCTATGTCTATCATCTGCATGCCGGCTCGCAGGTATTGCGTGGCAAGATGGTGATGCTGAAATAATATTGTTCCGCCACGCCTCCCAGACGGGTAGAAGCTCTGGGAGGCGTAGCGGGCAGGACAGGTTCTTGCACCTGAAGACCAGGCAGGGAGAGACGTTCATGAGATATTCGTCGACGGGGATGTTGCTTTTCTCATTTCTTGTAATGGTTCCCCAATGCGACCTTTGGCAACGGATCAACGGGCCTGAAGAGCAGGCCCGTGTGGTCGTATCCATGGGCAAGACGCAGTACGGCTTGACCGATTCCATCCGGGTAACCCTGTCCAACCGCTCGGATCAGCCGATTTATCTGGAGGGATGCAGTCCCTTTTATCTGAACACCGTGGTGGAGGGCCGCTGGGTGGCGCACGCCATGCGCATGTGCTACTGGGAGGGAATCGCGATCAAAGTGGAACCCGGTCAGCGTTATTCCGAAGTGTTTCGTCCGGGCGTGTATTTTGTTCAGGGCGCTTTTCGATTCAGTGTGCCCGCATATACGGATTGCGTCGATGGACAACCGATCAGCCAGGCGGGATGCCGGGCCAGGCAGACGGTGCTGGGCCCGGTCTTTACTGTGGCCCAGTGACCATTTACTCTTTTCTCAAGGGTGATATCATGCAAAGAGTTTTGCTGATTTTCGTCGCCATCGCCTGGGCGGGATCGTTGACTTGCTCGCCATCGACGACGGCTCCCGATGCACCCTCCCTCATTCGCATTGACTATCAGTACGGATTTAAAAACGAGCTTGACACGTTCAAGGGGATCTTGCAAAAGGATCTTGTCCTGGACGGAGTGATTAAAACGCCTTTCTCTTTAACCCTTGAAGAGCAGCGGACTGTTCTGGATAAAGCCCTGGCAAAGGATTTCTTTTCCTGGCCCGATACTTTGCACAGAGAGACGGGGGTGATGATGAGTCCGGATCCGAGTCCGGATTTTCTCAGAGTGGAATACCGCGACCAGGAAAAACGACTGGTGTGGTTTTATCCCCTCGATAGTCGTTCCGCCTATAGTGCGCCGTTGATTGAACTGACCGCGCTGATCAAAGAGATCATTGAATCGCGGCCGGAATATAAAAACCTGCCTCCGGCCCGAGGTGCCCACCTTTAATTATTAGTGGTCTATAACACCGTGAATAGTCGTTCAACTTTTTAGTTCCGGTTTATCCGGGTTGGGGATTGTTGAAAATAAGATTGTTTGATGAAGATGGGTCTTTTTGAACTAAACAAATAGAATGTACAAAATAGTTCTCCCTCTTGAGAGGGAGACAGAGGGTGTGTAAAGATTTAGGCGCAACGATGGATTGACACACCCCCTGTCCATCTCTGGAGAGGGGGACTACACACAATAGATTCAGGTTTGGTGAAGTTAACGGAAAAGTAGATTACGACTTGTCAGAAAAGGAGAATAAAATGAAAATCGCTACTCGATCGCTTTTGTTTGCTCTTGCATTAATGCCGGCAGGGACCGGAAGCGCCAAGACGGTAAAATATGTCGAACTCGGCATTAACCAGTCAAGATTTCGTAATCAGGAGTGTA
>CAZKQR010000330.1:0-4976 GCA_964554965.1 uncultured Cytophagia bacterium
GTTTAATCTGGCGGAGCAGTACCGCACCCCGGTTATTCTGCTGCTGGACGAGATCCTCGGCCACGTCAATGAAAAGGTGGTGCTGCCGGAACCCGGTGGAATCACGCTGGTCAACCGCACGCTGCCTCAGGATCCGCCGGAGCGCTATCTGCCCTATCGCCACACCGAGTCCGGAGTTCCCCCGATGGTGAGCTTTGGTCAGGGCTACCGTTATCATGTCACCGGTCTGGCGCATGACGAGAGCGGATTTCCGACCAACCGGGCCTCTGAGATTGAAAAGCTGCTGGATCGTCTGCATCGCAAGATCGAACAAAATCGCGACCACATTGTCGAGGTCGATGCCTTTGAGATGGAGGATGCGGAGATCGGTCTTATCTCCTTCGGTTCTTCCGCACGCGCATCGCGTCACGCGGTGCGTCTGGCCCGTGAGGCGGGCAAAAAAGCGGGGCTGTTGCGCCTCAAGACGCTGTGGCCGTTTCCCGACCAAGAAATTCGGGCCTACGGCGATCGGGTCAAAAAATGGATCGTGGCGGAGATGAACCGGGGACAGCTGGTGCACGAGGTGGAGTGGGCCCTGTCCGGCCGGGCGCCGGTTCACCGGATCAATGTGTACAACGGCGATCCCATCAGTCCGTTGACCATTTTGGATAAAATCAATCGACTCGACTAGAGAAACAATGCCATGTTCAACTATGACCACTATCTTCGTTTGGATAAATTTCCGTTGATCTGGTGCTCAGGCTGCGGCGACGGCATTGTGCTCAAATCGCTGCTGCGTGCGGTGCACAAACTCGGATTGCCGAAAGACCAGGTCTGCATGGTCTCGGGCATCGGCTGCTCCAGCCGGCTTCCCGGCTATGTGGATTTCAACACGCTGCACACCACGCACGGCCGCGCTCTGACCTTCGCCACCGGCATCAAGATGGCCCGGCCAGAATTGAACGTGCTGGTGATCACCGGCGATGGCGACGCCACGGCCATTGGCGGCAACCACTACATTCACGCCGCCCGGCGCAACATCGATCTGACGGTGCTGCTTTTCAACAACAACATCTATGGCATGACCGGCGGCCAGGTTTCGCCCACCACGCCAAAAGGAAAAAAGGCCAGCACCGCGCCCTACGGCAGTTTTGAAAATACATTCAATATCAGCGGCCTGGCCCAGGCCGCCGGCGCCTCATTTGTCGCGCGCAGCGGCGTTTATAATCCGGTTCAATTGGAAAACTATATCGTCAAAGCCATTCAGAAAAAAGGATTCTCCCTGGTCGAGATCATGTCGCCCTGCCCCACAGCCTATGGCCGGAGAAACCGGGAAGGAACCCCGGTGGACATGATCGCGTGGCAAAAGGAGAACAGCGTGCCAATCGCCAAGGCGGAGCAGCTGACGCCGGAAGAGTTGGACGGCAAGCTGATCACCGGCATTCTGACCGACATTGAACAGCCAGAGTGCCGCGAAGAGTATCAGAAATTGATCGACCGGCTGGCGCAGCCGTAGAGCCGGTGCAGAAGTCAAATCAATCGAGGAGAGCAATCGTTTTATGAGCTTTCGCTATGAAATACGCCTGAGCGGAGAAGGCGGTCAGGGGCTGGTGCTGGCAGGCAAAATCTTGGCAGAGGCGGCAGCCATCTATGACAACCTCAATGCGACGCAAAGCCAATCCTATGGGCCGGAGGCGCGCGGCGGCGCCAGCCGATCGGAGGTCATCCTCTCGGACGAAGACATCGATTACCCAAAGGCGGTGCATATCGATCTGCTGCTGGCGCTGACTCAAGAGTCCTGCGACCGCTATGCGACCGATCTGAAATCCAACGGCATTCTGCTGGTGGATCAGGATGCGGTGCTGACCACGCCGGAGGGCTCGTTCAAGGTCTACCGGGTGCCGATCATCCAATTGGCCAGGGACCACGTTGGACGGGCACTGGTGGCCAACATCGTGGCTTTGGGGCTGATCGCCGGCATTGCCAACATTGTCTCTGAAAAGGCGTTGCGCCAGGCCATCGAAGCGCGCGTGCCAAAAGGCACGGAAGAGCTTAATCTTAAAGCCTTTGCGGTTGGTCTTGAGCACGCAAAAACACTGGTGTGATCACGGGTTTGACACTGGAACGGATCCGTTTTTTTTCGCGCCCGCAAATGAAATAGTGATCAGAAAAGTGAAAACTATGCAGCAGACATTGGCCATATTCAAGCCGGATTGTGTGCAGAAAAGAGCGTTAGGTCAGGTCTTGGCCCGCATCGAGGCAGCGGATTTTCGCATCAAGGCGCTGCGCATGATGCGGCTGACCAAGCAAATGGCCGGCTGCTTTTACTCCATCCACAAGGGTAAACCCTTTTATGACGAGCTGTTGTCCTTTATGATCGAGGGGCCGGTGGTGGTGGCCGTGCTGGAAAAAGAGGATGCGGTGCAGGCCTGGCGCACTCTGATGGGGGCGACCGATCCCAGCAAGGCGGAGCCGGGCACCATCCGCTATCAGTTTGCCTCCAGCGTCTCCCGGAACACCGTCCACGGCTCGGATTCCAAGGAGAATGCCCGGCGGGAGATCGATTTCTTCTTCAGCCGCTGCGAATGGGCTGTTGAAGACTATGAATAAAATTCAATTTCTGCAATTTTTATCTTGATTATTAATCAACATATGCGTAATTTTATCTTTCATTTTTGAACAAGGCTCTATGTTCAAACTTTATATCGCCAACCTTCAGGACGGCGTTCACACTCAAGAGTACACCATCAAACCGGCTGAGTTGAATCTTCTGGATGAGGCGCTCTTTGAACAGGACTTGCGGATTCGGCTGGAGATCGAAAAGGTCGGCCGCAACATCTTTATCACCGCCAAACTGACGGCGCCGCTGTCGCTGATCTGCGATCGCTGTGCGGAACCCTATACGTGGGTGTCGGATGAGGCCTACCGGATGTTGTTCACCAGCGATCCGGACATGGCCAACGACGAGGATGAGAGCACTTTTTCTATTCAGGACACGGCCGATGAAATCGACCTGACCGATCCCATGCGGGAGACGGCGCTGCTGGCCGTGCCGCTCAAGCGGCTGTGCCGGCAGGAGTGCCTGGGATTGTGCAGCCGCTGCGGAGCGAATTTGAACACAGAGCCCTGTTCCTGTAAAACGGAGCAGACCGATCCCAGATGGGAAAAATTAAAATCATTATTGAATTAGTAAGAGGACGAAATGCCACTACCAAAGAGACGTCATTCGCGCACCAGGCGAGATAAACGCCGCGCCAATTGGAAGGCCGCTACCCCCACCGTGGTAGAATGCTCCAATTGCCATCAGCCCAAACTGCCCCATCGAGCGTGTCCGAATTGTGGGTATTATAAAAGTCGTTCGGTCTTTCTGCCAAAAGAATCTTGAGACGCTTTTCCCACCATTGATTCATAATCGTTTCATGGCTTAGCATATCCCAAACACGGATGTTAATCCGGAGAGCAAAGTGGTAAAAATTGCTTTAGACGCAATGGGGGGCGATAACGCCCCTCAGGATGTCGTGCACGGTGGGATCGAAGCGGCCCGGTTGAGCAAGTCCCGTTTCGAGGTGGTGCTGGTCGGCGAGGAGCAGGTGATTCGCAAGGAGATGGCGCGTCATTTCCGCATCCAGGATTTGCCCATCTCGGTGGTGCATGCCTCGGAGACCATCCACATGGACGAGGAGCCGGTGATCGCCGTTAAGCAGAAGAAAGATTCTTCCATGGCTGTGGCCATGGCGCTGCAACAGAAGGGCCAAGTGGCTGCGGTGGTCAGCGCGGGCAACACCGGGGCTCTGATGGCGACCGCTCTGTTCACCCTCAAACGCATGGAGGGGGTGCGACGTCCGGCTCTGGGAACGATTATGCCTTCGGAAAACGGCCGCGCCATCCTGCTGGATGTGGGCGCCACGGTGGACTGCCGGCCGGACGATCTGCTGAAATTCGCCATCATGGGCAGCATTTATTTCTCCCAAGTATACAACGAGAGCAAACCGCGCGTCGGCCTTCTCAACATCGGTCATGAAGTGATGAAGGGGAATGAGCTGACGCAAAAGGCGTATACGCTGCTCTCTGCGGCGCCGATCCATTTTGTCGGCAATGTGGAAGGCGGCGGCATTCTCCATGGGGATGCGGATGTGGTGGTGTGCGACGGTTTCACCGGCAACGCGGTGCTCAAATTCGGTGAAAGCCTGTTGTCCATTTTTAAAAACAGCATCCGCAAATTGACGCGTAAATATATTTTCTCCCAGCTCGGCGCCGTTCTGATGAAACCCACCTTTGACGGCATTCGCAAGCTGTTTGATTACCAGGAATACGGCGGCGCGCCGTTTCTCGGCGTGCAGGGCATCTGCATCAAGGCCCATGGACGGTCCACGCCCAAGGCGATCAAGAACGCGGTGCTGGTCGCCTATAAAATGGCTGCCGGCAATGTTACGCAAAAGATCTCTGATGAAATAAAGCAGTTGTCCATCGATCTGCCATCAGAATCCAAGTCTGCGCAGGACCAGGAACCATCCACCCCTGCTTGAGTGAACCGCCTTTGCCTGTTCCGCCGGTTCTACGCACGGCGTGAGCGGCGCTTCAGGGATGGGCGGAGTATATGGCTTTTGAGCAGGAGGTTGGCTTTGGCTGCAAAACCGCACTCCAGGATCATCGGAACCGGCGCCGCGATACCGGGCAGGGTGCTGACCAATCACGATCTGGAAAAAATGGTGGACACCAGCGATTCCTGGATTCGTGAACGAACCGGCATGGAAGAACGGCGCCTGATCGAGGAGGGACGATTCACATCGGACCTGTGCACGGAGGCGGCGCAGAACGCTTTGGCCGATGCCGGGCTGCAGGCTGCAGAGTTGGACATGATCATCGTGGCCACGGTTTCCGGCGATGTGGGCTTTCCGGCCACGGCCTGCTATGTGCAAAAAAATATCGGCGCGATCAATGCCGCAGCCTTCGATGTCTCCGCCGCCTGCTCAGGCTTTCTCTATGGCTTGTCCATC
>CAZKQR010000331.1:0-4961 GCA_964554965.1 uncultured Cytophagia bacterium
GCGGGCGCACAATTTTATGAAAATCAAGAATGGACCAGTAGAAGGTCATGGCCTCCATTCTTTTCCATTCTGCGTTCATGTTGCGCGTGTTTTGAACCGGGTTGGTATGATAGCCCGCCTCACTCAGCTCGGAAGGCATGGCGGTGTTCCGGTTGACGCTCAGGTAAGGTCCGGAGCTGGTGCAGCCATAAAAAGAACAGTCGCCGAAGGAGCCGGCGGTGGGAATGCGCATGCCCCGGGTCAACAGATCCACCATGTGGCTGCTCATCTTTTTGCCGCCATTGGGCACTTTTTCCTGACCCGACCGGTATTGTCCCCACAGCAGCAGAGTAGTATTGGCTTCCACTGAGCCGTTCGCCCCGGGCGCGTTGCTGTGAATGGAGTGGAACCAGGCGGCGCCGAGGCTGTTGGCGTAATCCGACCGTTGAGTCAGGCCGACGATTTGCCGGTCATCTGTTCGCGTCAAATAGACGGTATCGATGTCGGTGGTTTGCAGCAATAGTTCGCGCAGCGCCAAAGCCACGCGCACGTTTTTTTCCGCCTCAGAATAATTATAGATGCCCATGTTCTCCTTCTGGCTATGGCCTGGATCGAGAACGATGTTCCAACCATTGAGTCCTTTCACTTGCGCGTCGGCGCAGGCGGCCAGCAGCAAAACAAATAAAACGGTTCGTCTCATAGCGTCATTCTTTCCGATCGTGCAATCCCGAGAGTGTGAGCAGATAAAGGGCGCCGTCCGCTGCATCGTCATAGGCGATTCGATCGCCGTCCGGCGACCAGCAGGGATTCATCTCCAGCTGTGCAGGGGTGGCGGTCAAAGCCTGTTTCTCCGACCCGTCCGCTTTAATGACATAGAGATCAGAGGCAAGAAGCTGATCTCCGTCGTCCCGAGTGATCATGTATACCAGATAGCGGCCGTCCGGCGACCAGCGCGGCCGATGGCCTTCGCCCAACTCTAAATAGCCGCTGCCGTCGCTGTTCATGACGCACAGCGGTCCGCCCATAATTTCAAAGGCGATTTTACTGCCGTCGGCGCAGGCCGTCAGGTTGATGATGCGCTTGCTCCCCCAGGTCGGCTTTTCGCTGCGTGCGCCCTCGTCATAGAACGCCAACCGATCTCCCTGCAGATAGACCAGCCGGGAGGGCGCCTTTTTGCTCAGAGGGGTTTCCGGTTTTCCCGTCGAAAAAGTCTGCAGCGCATTGTTAACCGCCGCGTGCACGTGACGGTCGTCCGCCGACCAGACCGGCAGACCCATGGGCTCGGTCTGATAAGCGCAGAGCAGGCGCGACGTCTGTGATTCCACATCGAACAGCTGCAGAGCGTTGGAGCGGCGCATGGCTTCATATTTGGCCACCCGGCTTACCAGCGAGCGGCTGTCGTTAGACCAGGCCATGCCAAAGCCGGCGGCCGGAGCGTCCGAAAGCCGGCTCAGTTGCCGATCCTCCAATCGCACCACCCAGATGCCCTGATAGTGCTCGCCCGTGCAGGCGATATAACGCCCATCCTGGGACCAGAGCGGCTGGATGAATACCTGTTCAGAATCCTCCAACAGCCGCACCGGACCGCCGGAGATCGTCATCGCCGCCTGGGCTGCTCCCAGGCCGAACAGCACAGCCACGATTATTTTATGGTACATAGATGCTCCGAATAAAAAATACGATTGATAGTTTACCATTAAACGCCATAAGATGCAAATGGTTTCTCACCACACCGGGAGGAGTGATCGCATAGAGGCGGTCTGATCGCTACGCCGCTTATAGCATTATTCAGTCGCAACCGGAGCCGGCAAGCAGATTACTTCTTGACTTTCAAGTCCAATCTTCCTATCATAATATCATCATTAAAAAAAGGAGAGGATTTATGCAGAAAAATGATGTTTATAGATGCCAAGTGTGCGGCAACATGGTTGAGGTTGTTTCGGTCGGTGGCGGCACCCTGACCTGCTGCAGCCAGCCCATGACCTTGCAGACGGAAAACACCACCGATGCGGCGGTTGAAAAACATGTCCCGGTCGTTGAACAGAAAGACGGCAAAGTCAAAGTGACCGTCGGCAGCGTCATTCACCCCATGGTGGAGAGCCACTATATCCAATTCATCGAAGTGATCACTGCGAACAAGGTGTATCGCAAGTATCTCAAACCCGGCGAAGACCCGGTGGCCGAATTCAACGTCGGTGAACCGATCGACAACGTGCGGGAATACTGCAATCTGCACGGACTGTGGGCTAAAAAATAACATAGCGGCTGCTATGCAGCCGCATAGGAGAAATCTATGAGAAGCCCGTTCTTCCTTCTGCTCCTCTGGTTGTGCGCGTTCCCATCGTTTGGCCAGCCGTTGCCGTTCGGCGATGCGCTCAAGGGGACGAGAAAGTACGACGATTTCGAAAAGCCGGAAGTGTGTAAAAGCTGCCATGTGGACATCTATCAGCAGTGGACTCAGACCATGATGTCGCAGTCCTACACACATCACTGGGATGAAATCGAGTATTTCGATCTGGCGGTGCCGCACATGGAAAAAGTGCCTGCGCTCAAAGGGCCGGTGGACGGCTGCAACGGCTGTCATACACCCATGGCCTTTATGGCCGGCGACGTCACGCCACCGCGCCCCGAGGCCAATTCTCGTGCCAATGAAGGGGTGAGCTGCGAAGTCTGCCACAGCATCAAGGGGATCGGCAGTGAGCCGCCGTTCAATTTCAGCTTTCAATCATCGCCGGGCCGGGTCAAGTATGGCGCCAAACCGGGGCTGCAATCGCCGCATCACGACACCGAGGCGCTGGATATCTATCAGAAAGCCGAGTACTGCGGCAACTGCCACAATGAAAAAAATCCCTTCGGCATCTGGGTGAAATCAACCCAGCTGGAGTGGAAAGAGGGTCCCTACGCCAAAGAGGGCGTAGCGTGCATGCAGTGCCACATGCCCAAAGCCCTGGGCACGAACGCCACCATGGCCCAGGAGGATATGGTGGCCCAGCACCTGTTCCATGGCGCGCACGACAACGGCAAGATCGCCAGCGCCATCGAGCTGCGCATGCATCCTGAGGAACGCGAGGTGAACTATGACGGCACCGTCTCCCTCAAAGTGCAATTGTTCAGCGCCAAACCAGGGCATAAATTTCCCAGCGGATCGGTGGAGGATCGCATCGTTTGGCTGCATGTCACAGCCATTGATGCCAACGGCAAAGAGTACCATCTGCCGGTGGATAAAAAAGGTTTTGCGGGCGAAGAGTACACCATTGCCGGCGACGTGCTGGCCTATCAGGACATGGGCCTGCCCAAAGGCCTGACGGATTTCAAAGGCGTGCAGCGGGACGGTGTGCCCATCGGGGACCGCATTTTTCGCATGCCCTACCTGGATCCCGAAGGCCGCATGACCATCATGCAATGGAACACCAAATCCCTGGGCGTGGACTATCGCATCGGGCCGCGGGAGACCAAGATCGAGACCTTTACCTGGAAATTGCCGGCCGACATCCCTCCCGGCAAGGTGATCTTTAAGGCGGTGCTCAATTATCAAAAGCTGGTTAAACCGGTGGCCGATTTCCTCAACGTTCCGGTGGATGAGAGCGAAATCGTACTGGTCAACACCGCTACCACCTGGGTGGAAGTGTACGAATAGACGCATTCGCATCTCGTAGGCACTAAAATTGTGGAGCTGTGCATGAAAAAAAAATTCCTAGGTCTCACCCTGTCTCTGATCATGCTGACGGCCCTGGCCGATCAGACGCAGGCGATTCCGGCTTTCGCCCGCCGTTACAACATCTCCTGCAGCACCTGTCACGCCCCGATCCCCAAGCTCAAGCCCTATGGCGCAGAATTTGCCGGGGATGGCTTTATTATGAAAGAGAACGAGAAAGAGCGGGATTACGTGACCGCCGGCGATCCGTTGCTCTGGCTCAATAAAACCATTCCGATCAGCGTGCGCTTTGACGCCTATGCCGTGTCCTACGCCACCGAAGCCAAGACCGATCTGCAATCGCCCTGGGGCTTGAAACTGCTCTCCGGGGGGGCGCTGTATAAAAACATCGGTTACTACTTTTATTTCTTCATGAGTGAACGCGGTGAGGTGGCCGGCATCGAAGACGCCTATGTGCATTTTAACAACATCGGCGGCTCTGAATTTGATATCATGGTGGGCCAGTTCCAGACCAGCGACCCGCTGATGAAACGCGAACTACGGTTGACCTTTGAGGATTACCAGCTCTACAAATATAAAGCCGGTCTTTCCAACATCGATCTGACCTATGACCGTGGCGTCATGTTCGTCTATGGCATCAGCAAAACCGGCACGGACCTGATCATGAGCGTGACCAACGGCAACGGCAAAGGTCCGGCTGACCCTGATACGAAAAAATTTGACACCGACAATTATAAAAACATCGGCTTCAGGGTCGCGCAGGGGATCGGCGAAAACGTGACCATCGGCGGATTTTATTATACGGGCAAGGAACGCCTGGTTTCCACGGACAATACGGTCCAGTACGTAGGCCCTGATGTCAACCTGGTCCTGGGCAAACTGGAACTGACGGCGCAATATCTCGAGCGCACCGACAGCAATCCCTTTATGCTGGAACAGGACAAAGAACTGAAAACCAAAGCGGCCGTCGTGGAGGCGATCTTTGCACCGCAGTTGGATCGTTCCCGGTTTTACTTTTCCGCTCTGTACAACGATATCAAGCAGGAAAAGGAACTCTATCAAACGTTTACCCTGGCCGGCACGTATCTGCTGTCCAGAAATCTGCGCGGATCGCTGGAGCTGACGCGCGATCTGATCAAGGATCAGAATAGAATCGTCCTGGGGATTGTCACAGGTTTTTAAGCGTGCTAAAAAAGGCGCAAGCACGTCTTGCGCCTTTTCCATTTCTGCCTGCAGCCTCCTGCGAAGAAGGTCTCTTGGGGATTAAAGCATGAACCGCTCAGTAAGAAAAAAGATCCTGAGCCATTGGCGGGACCGGTGGAAACCC
>CAZKQR010000332.1:0-4940 GCA_964554965.1 uncultured Cytophagia bacterium
TGGTGACCGCGCCGGTAGCGCCGTCAAGGACAAAAATATGGTTCGATCCGTCCAGCGCCACATCATAGGGCGCGACGAACCGCTCGAGATCCATGATCGTGTGTTGATAGAGCACATAGCGCGGCGCAAAGGTGGCGGCGCTTAATTTCTGCACGCGAAAATTGCCGCCCAATTGGGTGAAATAGAGGTTTTCATCGCTGTCGGTGGTGATGGCCCAGGGATCATCTACAGTCCCTGATCCGGAGCCGTAGACCGCCACGGCCTTTTGCAGCACCGCCTTGTAACCGAACAACACGCTCCGGTCTTTCCCTTTGAACGCCAGATTCGGCGTCAGCACCAGTTGCAGAATCCGGTCGGTGTGGGATTCCGTCAGGTAGACCGTCTCTTCGCCGTATTTGCCCGCCGCAACGCCGTTAAACTGCGCTGCCGCGTCCTCATCCAGGTACGCCGGATGAATCCTGCGGGCAGCGGCGATGCGCTCAAGATCGCTGCGAAAGAGATAGCGGCGCAGCATCAACGAGGATCCTCCTGCGGCGACACGCTGCGACCATTCCTCGAGGGTCAGCTGAACGGTTTCGTTTTTCTCCCGGTCAAAATAGATGCCCGAGTCCGCCACCGAATCAATCGGCATGCGATTCAAGAATTGATTCCAGATATAAAGCGTACGGGTGCCGTTGACGATGAGCAGATTCAGCTTGCTGTCCATGGCCAGCGCGCGCGGCTTGGGCACAGCGTCCAACATATTCTGGCCGAAATCGCCAAGAATGCGGCCCGCTTTGCTCAGCGCGTAAATCCGGTCTGCGCCTTCATCCGCCAGGTAGAGCGTGCCGTCGGCGCTGATGGTCAAATCTCCCGGGGCCTGTAGCGGAACCCCCAGATACGCAGCGTCCCACTCCGGCTTGAGCTCCACATAGCTGGTGTCGTTGGCGCCGAAGGAGAGGCTGCCGGTAGCCGGGCTCGGCAGCGGCATCTTGTATTCGCTGCACCCCAGGGCGGTCAACAGCGCGGCGACGACGATGTAATGTGTGCGCTTCATTAAAATTCAAATCCAAAAGTAAATTGCTGCGTCATGGTCAAATGGGTGTAATCCGCATAAGCGTAATCGATCTTGAGATGCACTCCCTTGAGGATGAACTTGGCGCCGGCGCCAAAGGTCCAGTGGTTCTCGCCCGAGCCGGCGCGATAGCCGCCGCGAAACGCAAAGAGCGAGCGGAAGCGGCATTCACCGCCCAGGATAAAATTTTCTTGATCGTCCATGGGATGGTTCATCTGCACCGTCGCCGTGACCCGATGGGCGTCCGTTTGATAGACGTCCATGGCCGCACCCAGGGTAAAGAGCGTCGGCGGTGAAAACGCCTGATAGGTGGTGACCGTGGTGCCGCTGGTTTTTGTGCGCAGATAGGTTCCGGTCGGCCGCATGTCGTTGCCGAAATTGCGCAGGGCAGCGGCCAGACGCAGGGTCTTGTAGCCGGTCCAGTAATAGGTGCCCATGTCCAGCAGTAGGCCGCCCATATGCAGGCCGGCCAGCTCCTCGGCCGCATATTTGGCGGTCACGCCGAATGAAAACCGGTCCGTCATTTTGAGCGAAGCGCTCAGCCCGGCCACCCAGTCGTGATAGGAAAAAAAATCGCCATTGCCGTAGGGATGATATTCAGTGGTCACCGGCATATCGGCAAAATGGAGATAGCCGGCAAAAGCGCCCAGGCTCAAATTCCGCGTCAGCTGATGCACATAGCCCAGATACTCGTAATCGACGTCCACCAGCCAGTCGGAATGCGAAACGATCAGTTCGTTGCGGCCGATCTGCACCAGGCCGGCGGGATTCCAATAGGTTGCAGAGGCGTCGTTGGCCATGGCCACATAAGCTCCGGCCATGGAGACCGCGCGGGCGCCGACGCCGATCTTGAGAAACGTCATGGAGGCGGTGCCGGCGCGCTGCTCGCCCAGCCGGGGCAAAAGCCCCTGGCCGGCCGCCGGCCGGCTGAAGAACAGCACGGCGGTCAACACTACGGCGTAACGCAACGCCTTATCCAGGCTATGTCGATTGCTTCCTGCCATCGTGATCAGAACCTTATCTCCAATCCGGTCATCACCCGGCGCGGCCAGTCGTAGCGCGCCGGATTGGTGGCCGGCAAATCATCGGGATCATCATACCAGCTGACCGGGATCATATCGCCCGGCTGATACGGCCGGCCGGTCACCGGATTGATGATGCGCGGCACCTTGGCGTTGAACACGTTCTCCGCTTCGATCAGCAGAGCCAGATGCGTCTTGAACAACTCGAACTCTTTGTACCATTTGAGATCCAGGCGCATCCAGGGATCGGACAGGGAGCCGTATTCATCCTTTTCATAGACGTTATTGGCCACATCGATGATGCGGCGGTAGCGCTTGCCGGACTCGTACTCCCAGCGCAGGGTTACACCCCATTTCTCCGGCAATCGCACCCCGGCCAAACGAATGTTGGCTTTCTCCGGCATATCGAAATAGAGATCCGTCGACAGACGGTAGGGGCGATCCCAACTGAGCCGGCTCTCGCCCAGCGGCTTTTCCGACACCTTGCCCGCGGCGACCAGCAGATTGGTATTGGGCGTCGAGCTCTTTCCTGTGGCCAGGGCATAGGTGAAATCGATGTTGCCGCTGAGGAATTGGCTGTAACGCCGACGAAAGCGCATCTCGATCCCGCGAGCCCGCGCGTAATCCATATTCACATACATGAGAAAACTGATGTTGCCGTAACGGGGGCTGTACTTGCGCACCGTGGCCGCGGTGGGATAGTCAAACATATCCTTGTAATAGGCCTTGATCTCCAGGGTCTGGTTGGCGTTGAACCGGTGTTTGAGGCCCAACTCGTAGGCCACAGTGGTCGTGGGCTTGAGGTTGGGATTACCGAAAAGCTGATAGGTCGCCTCAGAGGTGGAGCGCAGCTTGGCATACACATACTGGCCTTTGGGCTGCTGGGAAAAATGGCCGTAATGGAGATAGAGCACGTCGTTGTCGGTGACCGGATGGCTGATGCCCAACCGTGGGCTGAGATGACTTTTGCCGCGCAAACCCCAGAGATCAAACGTTTCGTCTTTATATTTGACGCGCGCCGCATCGGTGATGGTCACGGTGTTGGAATCCTTGATGGCGTCGTCGACGAATTTGCCGGGAAACCAATAGTCGTAGCGCAGGCCGATGTTGACGATCATTCCGTCGTAGGTGATGCGATCCTGCAGATAGAGAGCGCCGTCGTTGGGGTAGACGCGAAAGTAATCGTGGTTGCGCCCCAGGCCGCTCTCGCCGTACCAGGGCGCATTGATATCCACCACCTGCATGTCCGTATAGCGCGCCTCAACGCCCGCTTTGATCGAATGTTTGTCGTTCGGCTGAGTGGTGAGATCGGTCTTGATCGTCCAATTGTCGCTGAAATAGTCGTACCACCCCTCGGCATCGCCGGTATCGTAAAAACCGTCGCCGTACCGGGTTTTCACGTTGCCCTCTGAATCGGGAATGTAGAGAATGGGCAGCAGGTCCAGTCCTTCCTGATAGGCGCTCCAATGCTTGTTCTGCACCGCGGAGTGGATGCTGGTGAAAAAGCGGGACAGGGTCATGCGATAAAAAGTTCGACTGTTGAGCGTGTGGACCCACTGCAACGTGGTCAGGTTGGCTTCCTTGGTCAGGGTGTTATAGTGATCGAGCATCTTGGAATAGTCATAGGGAAATCCGCCGATGTCGGTCGCCAAAGAGGTAAAATACCCCTGATTGATGTTCACGGAGCGGTCATGGGAGAGCGACACTTTGCGGCCCGGCCGGATCTCCCAGGAGAGTTTGCCCATGAGATGCCAATCATTCTCCTGACGCGGAGCGAATTTTTTATACGAGGCTTTAGCCGGATAGAGCTGGTCCGCTTGCGGCAGATAGGTGTCGCTGATGTTGCCGTATCCGCTGAGAAAAAAATTGAGTTTGCCGGGAAGACGCAGCCCGATGGCGGGCAGCAGACGGCGGGTGAGGGGTTCCGGACCGCCGAGGGTGAGCTGCACGATGTCGGTGTTGAAAGAGGGGAACAGCCCTTTAGCCAGGTTGTCCGATTTAACGCTGACACCGCCCGAGTAGTGGTCGTCGCCCTCTTTGGTCTCGATATCCACCACGCCAGACATGGCCTGGCCATACTCGGCGTCAAAGCCGCCGGTGATGACCTTGAGATCCTTGACCGCGGCCGCGTTGACGTACAGGGTGTTGGAATAGCCGGACAGCGGGTCCTTGATCGACTGACCGTCGATGATGTACAGGCTCTCATCGGCGCGGCCGCCGCGGATATGGATCTTGTTGTCCTGAACCACCACGCCGAGCTGTTCGCCCACCAGATCGGTGACGCTCTCCACCACCTTTTGTTCGATCTCCTCGGAGGAGATGTGCTGTTGCGAGGCGGTGATGTCGGTCTCAAACAGCGGCTTTTTGCCGATGACCTCAACGGATTGGCCCAGGGCCAGGACCGTGGCCTCGAGGCTGAAATCGATCTGCGTGGTTTTGCCCTGCTCTACATGAACGCCGGTGCGCACCTGAACGGTGTAGCCGATGAGGGACGCCTTGAGATCATAGTCGCCGGGCGCCAGGTCGCGGATCTGATACACACCGTCGATGTCGGTCACCGCGCCTTTATAAGTTCCCGGGACCGAGACGTTGACGCCGGGCAGCGTCTCCTTGGTGCGCTTGTCGGTAATCCGGCCGCTGATGAGAGACGATTGGGCCCAGGCGGCGGAGACACACCACAGGGAGACCAGGCTCACTATGAATAGGGGCTTGTAAGATTTCATGCGGTTAACGGTTGAACTCTTCAAAAAGAAGGTAACGGAAAAAGCCGGTCATGTTTTTATAGCCGTCGCACATATGCAGCGGCAGAGAGAAATAGATGCACTTTCCCGAACCGATGGGATAGCGCAGCGCCACTGCGGGCG
>CAZKQR010000333.1:0-4913 GCA_964554965.1 uncultured Cytophagia bacterium
TTGTTTTCCATAGAGTCAATCCTTTGAGTAACAGTGATATAGTTGTTAAAAAATAGAGATTTCCAAAGCTAAAAGCAATTCATTTTTATTAAAAAACGCCCGGGGCTGACCGGGCGGATAGAATGGCGCTGCATGGTGTTCATGGTTGGCTGGTTGGCTCCAGCTTTGGCATCCGCGACAGACCACCTGTCTCTGAGAACACCCGTCAATTTAATCTGGAAGCTTGGCTCGGTAACGAAATAAATTGCCGCGCGCTAAAGCTCCAAGCATCCAACCCTGGACCAGGGGGGCTATTTGGTGAACAGCATTTTTCTCGTCTCGATAAAGTTTCCGGCCGAAAGCCGATAGAGGTAGACGCCGCTGGGAACGGTCTGTCCGTTGCTGTTGCGGCCATCCCAGATCAGTTCATAGGCGCCGGCAGCCTGCCCGCTGTTTTGCAGAACCCGCACCAGTTCCCCGCGCAGGTTATACACCTCCACGCGCACGTTGGCCGCCTCCGGCAGGCCGTATTGAATGGCCGTGCTGGGATTGAAAGGATTGGGATGGTTTTGGGTCAGATAGAAATGAACAGGAAGCACCCGTTCTTCCACAATCACCTGGATTGCGGCATAGGTATCCCGGTAGCCGTTCACATCCACGCCTTCAAGTTGGTAACTGTAGAGACCGGTTTCAGGCAACCGATCATCGGTAAAGGAATAATTCCGCGACTGAGTCGAGCTCCCTGCTCCCTCGATCAGCTTTTGATTAATTTTGATGTAGTGGTTGCTGGAGGAACCGGCCCGATACAGGTTAAATCCAATATTGTTGTTCTCCGTTTCGGTCCGCCATTCCAGCAATACCCCGGTTACCGTTGCCTGACCTCGAAACAGGCTCAGCTGCACAGGAAGGGATGAGTCTAGCGAAGTAAAGACACCCTGAGATAACTCAACGGGCGGTAAGTAAGCGTCGGTAAAGGCCGTAGTGCCCGCACTCACCCAGCCCAGATTAGACCTTGCATTTTTATTCAAGACAGTAAATGTTATCGAAGCCACGTCCATCCATGTTGAAGACACGGCAAAGCCGGTGTTCGGAGGAAACAGAACGATATTAATCGTCAAGCTGTTGCCCGATGGAGTTACGGTCATCGGGATATAAGGAGCGGAGGTAAAGTTCAATGGTGCAAAGCCAGTATAAGCCAGGGCAGTGGAATTGAAAGCAAATTCTAGATTGCTCGAACCCAGATTGTAGGCGCCGCCGAACCCTTGCATTTGAACAGCCACCCGCAGTGTGGCGCCGTCATTTTGCAATTCGACAAAACGAAGATCATATCCTTGTGCAAACACAAAACCGCTGGTCAACAGCAAGGCCAGCAGACCTGTCTGAATAACTTTCATACAAACTCCTACATTTTTAAAAGTTGAAATTCCCTTATGGTATTTTACGTGATACTCCGTTATTGGCAAGCCAATGCAAATACAAATCCATGGCATTGACATAGGTGTCCAAGCTCATATCCCCTGATAAATACCCTTTTTGTCCATTCTGTGACAGCCAATAAAGATAGAGATCGATCGCATTGACATAGCCGTCTTGGCTTGCGTCCCCGGAATACAACCCATAGATGCCCTCCTCCAGCTGTTTCCCATCCCCTCCATAGTATTGATCCGCTCCGCCGGTGAAATCATGCTTTGCCGCTGAGGTTGCGTTCAAAGCCAGACTATGGGCGCTCATCACGCCGAGATGGTTCCGGTGCCTGGCCACAACATAGTACTCCTTTTCCCCTTCCAGCGAGGGAATGACAACCTCTTCAGTGACCGCGTCATCATCCACCACTCGGCCATCTTTACGCAGCAGCACGCTCCTTGAGGTCACCACGGCGCCGGTGGCACTGCTGCGCAGCTGCAGCAGCAGCCAATCGGTCACCGCGGCCGGAACCGCGTCCACCGTACGACGGTCTTCGGCGTAGGGGGAGATTTTGGGGATAAAGTCGCTATTACGCAGAGCTGTGCTCATGGTATCGCCGGCGGCTGAATAGGGCCCTTGTAAAAACAGCTTGGCCGCCAATTTCAAGTCTGCCGGCGCTTGAGGCGTTGTACTCCATTCAGCTGGATCGCTGGGCGGCGCATCGATAAAATAAGCGGCGGCATCCGTATCCTGGAGCATGGCCACTTCGTAAGAGCCTGACACGGCAGCGATCTTCCAGCGCAGCGTCACCAGCCTTTGCCAATCGCCGGTCACGGACCAGGCGGCGTCCGAGCCGGAGACGCCGTTGGCCGTCACCAGCACGCGATAATAGCCGGCGAGTTTGCTTACGCTCGCTTCATAGCCCGGGCCGAGCGCCCAATTCACCGCGCAGGTGTCGGAATAAGCGGCCAGCGCACCGGGGTGATGGACATCCAAGGTCAATGAATGGAGCGAACGCGGCGACGGACTCGCTTCGGCTGTTCTCATCTGCAGGTCGACAAAAAAATCGCCGTCGACCCTCGCCTGGTTGGCGGTCACGATCAGTCGAAACGCGCTCTCCTCAGCCGCCAGAGGCGGCCACAGACCGCACAGCAGCAGGATCACACCCCAGACGCTGCGGATTCTAGCAGCTGAACGACGGCTATGCCGACTCGGGCTCTGTAAACAGGCGGGCACAGTCGGCTGACAGGGCTTCATGGCGCGGTCCTCCTCGCGTTACGATACCAGATGACGTAATCCCGCGTCGTCACACGTCCGTCAAAATTAAGATCCGCGCGTTGATAGCCCAACACATCGGAACGCGCTTGCGCGCGCCAAAGGACATAATCCGTAACCGCAATGGCGCCGTCTTGATCCAGATCGCCGGGCCACAGGCCCCATGCTTCAGGCCCCAACCGACAGGCGGACTCTGGCGCGGCATACAGAGAACTGTCCGCCCGGAAATCCACCATTGCCGCGCTGTGGGCGTTGAGCGCAAGCGCTTGCTTCGTGGTTGCGGCACAATGATTGCGGTGGCGAATGCGGACATGATAGAGCCCGGGCTCTGCGCCCGGGATGCCCAGCACACTGTTCTTGCCGTCCAGCTCAGTGACGGCGCCGTCGCTCTGCAGCAGGAAGGATTTCTCGCCAACCACCTGCAGATCTCCGGGGCGCAGCACCTGCACCAGCAGCCAGTCCACCGGCGGTTCGGCGAAAGCCGGAGCATGCCGGGGCGACTCTGGATAGGGCGAGAGAAATGGCAGCAGATCGAGGTCTTTCAGAGCGCAGACCATCGAATCCGCCTCCGCCTGATAGGCGGATCCCAACCAGACACGAACGCCGGTCAAGACAAAGGGCTTCTCGCCCGTGGTTTGCGAATAGTCGGATTCATTGCCCCACGCATCGACCGCTTTAACCCGATAAAAGAGATTTTTGGCCGGATCATTAAGGCGGCCATCGGTATCCAGAAAAAAGGTGTCGGTAGTAGCGACAAGAAATGTAGGGTCGCCGGGCTGAAAAGAGGGAAAGGTGTCGCGATAGACATAATAATACACCGGCGCGGCCACAGATCCGCCGGCGGTGTTTTGAGTGACGGGATTCCACGACAGGGTGGCCGCAGCGCTGAGCAAGGGTGCGTTGGCAAGCCCTGCAATCCACAGGAGAAAAAAGCAAAAGATGCTGTACCGTTTGATCATGTAAAACCTCTAAACGTTTATCTCACCTTAGGCACGGCCTCCCCTGCATGATCGGCTGAATATGCGTGTTAGAATGACCCGGCGTTATATACATAGCGACAAAAAGAGAGGGTGCGGAAAAAGGATCAGCTTACCGCAGGCTCTAGAATTTCGTAACGTCGCTGGTCCGCATCCACCGCCACCTGCACGCCGAGCGGCATTACCGGCTTGTCCGCCACATGGCCCAGAGAAAGGCCGAACAGGACCGGAAGTTCCAATTGGCCCAGCCGGTCGCTGATGATCTCCTCCACAGACAGGGTGTTGTTAAAGGCCGGCTTATAGTCAGCCGGTCCGCATTTGGCGCAACGGTCCAAGAGGATGGCGCGACAGCTGCGCAATTTCCCCGCCTGATCCAGCTGGGTGAGCATGCGATCCAGAGCATAGGGCTCTTCACCGACCTCTTCGAGAAACAGCACTCTGTCCTGCGTTTCGATCTCATAAGGAGTGCCCAGTCCGGCGCAGACCAGCGTCAAATTGCCGCCCACCAGCGCGCCCTGGACCCGGCCGCTCTTTTTGCCGAACGTCTGCAGCGCCGGAAGGCCGGCGGCGGGCTCTTCGATCACGCCGACCGCCTGATTTTGCATCAATGTTTTGCGAAAATAACGGGTGGAATAGTCGTTGAATGTGGACAACGCCACCGGACCATGAAAGGTGACGATGCCGGCCAGCTTGTGGATCGCCAGATGCAGGCTGGTCACGTCGCTGTAACCAAGCACTATTTTAGGATTTTTCCGTATGGCTTCATAATCGAGATAGGGCAGGATGCGCAGAGCGCCGTATCCGCCGCGCAGGGCGACGAGGGCGCTCACCTCCGGGTCGAGAAACATGTTCATCACATCCTCACTGCGCTCCTGGTCGCTGCCGGCCAGGTAACCCCATTTGCGGCCGATGTGCTCAGCCAGCTTGACGCGAAAACCGAGCGCCTCCATGGCCGCCTTGCCCTCGCGGATTTCACTGGGCTCAAAGACCGGGCTGGCCGGCGCCACCAGACCGATGGTCGCTCCGGGACGCAGGGCAGGCGGTTTGATCAACGCTCTATCGCGCTGACCGGCCAACGCCAGGGCCGGCGTGATCGACATGCCGCCGATGAATTCACGGCGGCTCAATTCGTTGGTAGGCATAGTTTGCTCCATCTCCTGTTTACTGCGTGTCATGCGCCGCTGTGCTAAAAACAATTTTAAAAAATATAACTAAAACCCGGCAAAAAAGAACTCTTTTTTTTCTCTACGAATATGATTACTTTAATCGCAGCCGGGC
>CAZKQR010000334.1:0-4906 GCA_964554965.1 uncultured Cytophagia bacterium
ACCAATCCACCAGATCACCATGCTGGGCCCGAATCAGCAGATCTCCGAAACCAGTCTGCAGAGTGCAGCAACCATCGAATTGGGTCCTTTGCTTTGCCAGCGGATAAAATTCGCCGTAATTATACAACCCGAATGAAACCTGGGCATCCCTGACAGGCATGCCGTTGTCGCTGACCGTTTGCACCACCAGCGGTTTGACCTGCGCATAACGGGAGAGCACATTGATCTCACGGTGGCGCGGACTTGCATCCAACAGCTCTTCCGGTCCCGCGTAGGGCCCCATCACCCGCGTGTGCACCAGCATGGCGCGACGCGCAGCCTCTTTGAACCATCCCATGTTCAGCTCCGGATCAGGCTCACAGGCGCCTAAAAAATACCATTGACCATCCACCCATACCTCCACCCAGGCATGGTTGTCATCGGTGTGCGCCCAGCGCGGCACGTACACTTGCCGGGCCGGAATACCGACAGCGCGCAAGGCCGTAACCGTGAAAACCGATTCCTCGCCGCAGCGGCCCTCTGCGTTTTTCATCGTGGCCAACGGGCTGGAGGTTCGGCCATCCGAGCCCCGATAGGTGACATGTTCATGACACCAATGGTTGACCTCCAGCGCTGCCTGACGCAGGGTAAGGCCGGCGACACGGGGCTTGAGCAGGCGGTATAAAACCGTTCGTGCGGAATCTAAATTTTCATTGTTAACCCGCAGAGGCAGGACAAAATAAAGGAAAAGGTCACGCGGCAGGGATGCGCCCCAGGGCATCTCTTGTTGGGCCTGTAAAGTGGCGCGCACTTGACAGAGATAGAACGGACCATCGTAATCAGCCAGATCGCTGAGCGGCATCCAGGCATACAGCCACTGCAGTGCATCGCGTTCAGCATTGGTGAGATCTTGCTGCAACACCGTAAATAGGGCTGCCGACCGATTCTGGCCCAACTGCTTTTGCACCTCAAACTGACGCGTTACCGTTTGCCGCAGAGCCCCGTCATACAGCGCATGACGTTCCTTTAAAGCACAGCTTGTCAGGAAAAGCCCAAGGACCACGGTCAAGGATCGTCTCATATCGTCCCTGAAAAAATAATAAAAGGCTGTGTTACAAAAATGCCGGCCATGACGATAAATAACCCTTCCTGGATAAAATAATGTATTTGTCGGCCATACTCAATCCTTTTTTATCAGGCCTCCCATTTTATCAGCTTGACGATCCTTGTGGCAAATTATCATGGATTTCTAGATAGAGTTTTATTATATTTCGTTCATATTCCCATGAAGGGCCACCTTCTATTTATGCAAGCCTGCAACCCGAAATTTCAAGCCAAAAGGATTCTCCATGATGCCACTGCTATCATCGGCCCTGTGCTGCTTGGAAAAAAGCTTATGCGGGGCTCTAATCGTACTGGCCTTTTCGGCGATTGTGCTGGCAGATGAAAATAAAATCTCAAGCCGCACGTTTCAGGTGATGCCCCATTCGCATATCGATGTAGAGTGGTACTGGAGCTACGCGACCACGCGCTCCTGGACACGGGAGATCATGGATGGCGCCATGAAGCTGTTCAAGGAGAATCCCGATTTCCGATTTACTCAGGATCAGGTTTACCTCATTCGGGATTATTGGAACAGCTGTTCTGACGAAGAGAAAGAGCTTTTCAAGGCCATGCTGGACCAGGGCCGGCTGGCACTGGTCGGCGGTCTGTTCGTCATGCCCGAGGTGGCAGAGCCTGGCGGCGAAGCCCTGATCCGGCAGATTCTGGTGGGGCAGCAATGGCTGAAAGAAACATTCGGCATGCGCTCGCGCTGCGGCTGGTTCATCGATACCTTTGGACAAATCCCCCAAATACCCCAAATTCTGGCACGTTGCGGTTATGAATACAACTTTTTTTGGCGGGATATCCCGATGGAGAGAAATTTCGACGCCATGCCGACCAATTTTTACTGGCGGTCTCCGGATGGCTCTGAAATTCTGACCCACTGGTTGGCCGGCGGCTATGATTTCAGCTCCAAACAGCTCGAGATCAATCTGGCGCATCAGCCTTCCGGCCACCTCCTGCTGCCCTTTGGCAGTGATGTGGCCCGGCTGCCGGAAAAATTCGCCACGATTAAAGAGAAAACCAAAGAGCTGTTGACCCCCTTTGGCCTGG
Source organism: uncultured Cytophagia bacterium (assembly GCA_964554965.1). Classification (GTDB taxonomy): domain Bacteria; phylum Zhuqueibacterota; class Zhuqueibacteria; order Residuimicrobiales; family Residuimicrobiaceae; genus Anaerohabitans. The sequence goes on from CAZKQR010000334.1 coordinate 2,137, forward strand.
CTGATGCCGAGATGCATGTGGTTACGGCCACAGAATACATGAAGCTCATTGCGGCCTCTAGCCAGGATTTGCCCAGGCTGGATTGGGATTTCAATCCACCCTATCGCGGCGCCGACCTGCGCGGCACTTTTGACAATCGCATTGAATTAAAAAAACGCAATAGAGCCGCTGAAGCCTCGTTATTCAACGCAGAGGTCACGGCAACTTTGGCCTCTTTGAAAGGGACCGCCTATCCCACTGAAATCATGAAGCAATTGTGGGAACGGCTGCTCTTTACCCATCTCCACGATATCATCGGCGGCAGCCACCACGATCCGGTTTACACGAACGCCATGGCCGAACTGCAGGTTGTGTTGAACGATTCAAGAGCGATTGCCCGTTATTCTCTTCAAACCGAAAAGGCCGGATACCTCACCGTCTTCAACACTCTGTCCTTTCCTCGAACCGAGCTGTGCAGCGTGCCTGCCGCGGAACTCGGCCTGCCCGTAGATTCTTCCTTTGCACTGCAGGATGAGCAAGGCGTTCTTCATCCGCTCCGCCTGTTAACGGAGACGGACTCTGATGACGGTCCAGTCTGGGTTTGGCTGGCTCAAAATCTGCCACCACTTGCGGCTGTCTGTTACCGCATTGTTGCTGTTGCGGAGGCAAAACCATCTTTGCTGAAAACGGATTGTCTGGAGAATGAATTTTTTGCGATCAAATGGAATACAGGCACCGGCGATCTGCTCTCCATCTATGACAAAAAACTCGAGCACGAACTGCTGCAAGGACCTGGGAATGCGCTTATGGCCATGCAGGAAAAGAATCCTGATTTGGAAGGACCTCTCTATCTGACCGGCATAGAAAAATCCACTGCGGATTATGCCGTTGCCTCCATCCTTTGCACCCAGGACGCTTTGGGCGTGACCCTCACAGTTATCAGTCCCTTTCAAGACTGCCGGCTGCAGCGCCAGGTCAAACTGTATCATCACCTGCCACGGATTGATTTTGCAACCTGCATTCAGGATTTCTCCGGAGGCGACGTGATGATCAAAGTGTCGTTTCCCCTTAATCTGCAGTCGGACAAGATCGAACGGACCTATGAGACGCCGTTTGCGGCAACGCCGAGACCCGAAGGCCATTATGCGGCGCAGACCTGGGTCGATTGCTCCGACGGCCTGCACGGCGTCGCCCTGCTCAACCAAGGCACTCCAGGCTATTGGTTGCAGGGGTCCAAGTTGGAACTGGTGCTGCTTCGTTCCTTCACCAATTACACCTATTATCAAAAAGCCGGTTTACGCAAAAAGGTTCCCGGATATGAATCCGGCACCCAGACCAAACTCGCGGACGAACATGGCACGCACCGGTTTTTCTATTCACTCAAGAGCCACGCCGGTGACTGGGAAAAGGCTGATCTGTTTTCTTTAGGACAATCCGTCAATGTGCCTTTGCTGGTAAAACCGGGACGGAAGACGACCAAGCCTTTTCTTACTTTATCGCCGGGCTTTATCATGACAGCCTTGAAACCCGCGCAAGCAGGAAAAGGGGTGATTGTACGGGGATTTGAGACCACCGGTCGCCACCACACGGTCGACCTCGGGCTGCCGGCGCATGTCCGCAAGGCTCACAAAACGGATCTGCTGGAGCAGCCTGTCGAGCTGCTGCATCCGCAGAACGGCTGTATCCGTTTTGAATGCGCGCCTCACGAGATTGCGACGTTTCTCTTGGAATAAGCTTAACTAGAGGAACGTTCATCCGGCCTGGTCAGATTTGACCGCTCTACAACCCGCATCCCGCTTTTACCCGAATGCGGGCGAAATCCATATAAGGAGATATCCTATGCATCGAGTCCTTTGGCTTTTTACTTTGGCTGCAAACTTTATCCTTGCGCCCTTGTTGCATGCCGGCGCAGACCCTTTGCCCGAATCCTGGTTGGCGCGGTGGCGGAATCCCTTGCCGGAAGATCGTCCTCTCAAAATCATTCATGGCATACCTCCGGATCGCGCTACCCCGGAGGCCATGCGCTCGTTGCGTGAACGGGGCATGGGCGGATTGGTGGTCAATGTCGCATTTGAGGAGTATACACGCAGCGATGCGCACTGGCAGACGCTGATCCAGGGGCTGCAGAACGGCAAAGAGGCCGGGTTGATTTTTTGGATTTATGATGAACAGGGCTATCCGTCCGGCGCCGCGGGCGGGCTGGTGCTGGAAAAAAATCCGCAGTACGAAGCGCTGGAACTGGCTTATGATGCCAGGCGATCCTCCCCGTTTCTGCTGCGCCCGGCTTTTGAGTACACTCATGCGGCAAATAACTTTTTTGCTGTGCGCCGGTACATCAATATCATGGACGACCGCGCGGTGCAGTCCTTCATCCGGCTGACGCATGATCAGTATCGTCTGCGTCTGCAGAACCTGCAGCAATATAACATCAGGGCCTTTTTCACCGATGAACCCTCCCTCATCGCCGTCGATCTCGGTCAGATATCGGAACCGTCTCGATCCAAAGTTCCGGTCGTAGACAGCGTGGACTTGACCTTGCCGGAATTGCCGTCTGTGCCTTGGGTCTACGACCTGGAGGAGCGCTATCAGCAGAAATACGGCCAAACCCTGCACAGCCAACGGCTTAGCCTGTTCAGTGGTGATAAAGAAAAAGACCGTTCCGTACGCCGCCGGTACTGGTCGTTGGTCGCGGACCTGGTCAGTGAAAGGTATTTCGGTGCTTTGCAGAAATGGTGTGCTGAAAACGGCGTCGCCTCATCCGGCCACACCCTGCGCGAAGAGTCGCTCATCC
>CAZKQR010000335.1:0-4892 GCA_964554965.1 uncultured Cytophagia bacterium
TGGCCATCATCGATTGCTACAAACGGCTGCTGCGCACGCAACCTCAGGTCAAAGGCAAGTTGTCCGTTCGGTTCGCCATCGATCCGGATGGCCGCGTGCTCTGGGCGGAGATCACCGAAACCACGATTCCCGATCAGGAGATGCAGGAGTGCATTCTTCAGCGCATCCGTCAATGGAACGATTTTGGCTACGGCGATCCGACTGTGCCGGAACAGATCTTTCGTCAGTCCTACACCTTTGGTTATTAGCGCCGGACCCCTTCGCTTTCGGCTGAGATGAAAATCTATTTTAATAAACTGTTTCCCGGAAAACTGCCTCCTGATTTCCTCCAGGAGTTGATCTCTCAATACACCGGCGCCGATGAAGCGACCGTGGTCGGCTCTGCCGTGGGGGAGGACGCAACGGTCATCGACATCGGCGATCGTTTTCTACTTGCAAAAACCGATCCGGTGACGTTTGTCACAGATCAGATCGGCTATTATGCCGTGCATGTGAACGCCAATGATATTTATTGCATGGGCGGCCGTCCCCGCTGGTTCCTCGCCACGGTGCTTCTTCCGGAACAGACCAGCACCCGTTCTCTGGCGGCTGAAATATTTCAGCAGATCAGCCGTACCTGCAAACAGGAAAAGATCACCTATTGCGGCGGACATACCGAAGTGACTATGGGACTGGACCGGCCCATCGTCATCGGCCAGATGCTCGGTGAGGTGGAGAAGGAGCGGTTATTGCACAAGGCGCTGATCCGTCCGGGCGACAGCATTCTGCTGGCTAACCCGATACCCATCGAAGCCACTGCGATCATGGGGCGCACCAGAGAGCGCGAGATCGCACGGGCGTTTTCCGATGATTTTGTCAAACGGTGCAAAGAGCTGCTCAAGCGTCCGGGACTGAGCGTTGGGCCTGCGGCCAAGGCAGCGGTAAATGCCGCGGCGGTGAACAGCCTGCACGATGTCACCGAAGGGGGGCTGGCCACAGCGCTGCATGAGATCGCCCGCGCGTCCCATCTGGGGTTGGAGGTCCGTTACGAGACTATTCCTCTGCTGCCCGAGGGCAAACTGCTGTGCGACCATTTCGGCCTCGATCCTTTGGGGTGCATCGGGTCGGGTTCGTTGCTGATTGTTTGCCCTAAAGACAGTGTAAATAATATATTATCTGCATTAGAGAGAGCCGGCATTCCTGCCGCGGAAATCGGCTGCATGCTCGATGAGGAGCATGGCGTGGGCATCCTGCAGAACGAGGGTCCCACGCAGAAACTGCCCCTGTTCACCCGTGACGAAATCATCAAAATATTTCCCTCTTGAGTGGGCAAGCCTGTCGCAGCCTTCGCCGAGGGCGTCCCTGGCGGTGGCGGCGGTTCAGCCCCTTATTTAATAAAAACAGCTTGCAAAAAATCTGTTTTTTTATTACTTTAATAGGCTATATGATTTTGTAATTTACGGAAGGTATGTTTCAAGAGCTTTCGGAAAAATTTGAAACCGTTTTCCGCCGCTTGCGTGGCCAGGGACGGTTGAGCGAAGCCAACATCTCCGATGCACTGCGTGAAGTACGACGCGTGCTGTTGGAGGCCGATGTCAATTACAAAATCGCCAAGCAGTTCATCGCTGATGTGGAAAAACGCGCGGTTGGCCAGGAGGTGCTCAAGAGCATCACGCCGGGACAACAGGTGGTCAAGATCATCTATGACGAGTTGTGCAAGTTGCTGGGTGAAAAAGAAGCTCCCCTTCTTTTCTCCAACCGTTTGCCCAATGCGATCATGTTGGTTGGACTGCAGGGTTCGGGCAAGACCACGCTGGCCGGCAAACTGGCGCGTCATCTGCGTAAAAAGGGACGCAATCCTCTGCTGGTGGCGGCCGATGTGTACCGGCCGGCGGCGATTCAGCAGTTGCAGGTGATCGGCAAGAGTCTGGACATTCAAACGTACAGCGAGGCCGGTCACGATGTGCCGGCTATCTGCCGACATGCGATCGAGCATGCACGCAAGAATATGCTCGACATTATTCTCATCGACACCGCGGGGCGGCTGCACGTGGACGATGAGATGATGCAGGAGGTCCGGCGCGTCAAAGAGACGGTGGATCCGACGGAGATCCTTTTCGTCGCCGACGGAATGACCGGACAGGATGCGGTGAACACGGCACAGGCTTTTTTGCAGCAACTGGATTTCTCCGGTGTGGTGTTGACCAAGATGGACGGCGATGCCCGCGGCGGCGCTGCGCTGTCGATCCGGGCGGTGACGCAAAAGCCCATCAAGTTTCTCAGCGTGGGCGAAAAGCTGGACCAGCTGGAGCCCTTCCATCCAGACCGGATGGCTTCGCGCATTTTAGGCATGGGCGATGTGGTGTCGCTGGTTGAAAAAGCCCAGGACGCGATAAACGCCGACCAGGCGCTCAGGCTGGAGAAACGGCTCCGCCGGCAGGAATTTGATCTGGAAGATTTTCTCGAGCAGTTGCAGCAGGTCAAAAAAATGGGGCCGTTGCAGGATATTCTGGCCATGCTGCCCGGCGGCCAGAACAAGGCGTTCAAGTCCATGCAGGTGGATGAACGGGCGCTGGTCCGGGTGGAGGCGATGATCCACTCCATGACCCTGGGCGAGCGCGCCAATCCGTCCATCATCAACGGCAGTCGGCGCAAGCGCATCGCTGCCGGCAGCGGCGTGACCGTGCAGGAGATCAACCGGCTGCTGAGCCAGTTTGAGATGATGAAAAAAATGATGAAGATGATGAAACATAAAGGCGGCGGCAATCGTCTGCCGTTTGGATTTTAACCAAAGGAGATCACCGTTGTCTGTCAAATTACGATTACGTCGATTCGGCAAAAAGAAGCAACCCTTTTATCGCATCATTGCCATTGATTCACGATCCTCTCGAGACAGCTCGTACCTGGACAAAATCGGTCATTACGATCCGATCGTTGAGCCTGCCGAGATCGTGATCGACAAAAAGAAAGCCCTCAAGTGGCTGAATTCCGGCGCCATTCCCTCGGACACGGTGCGCAGTCTGTTCCGTCGCCAGGGTGTGTTGCTCGAATGGAAATTGACCAAGACCGGTGCGGACGATGCCAAGATCTCGGAAGAGCTGAACAAGTGGCAGCTCAGCCAGGTCGAGCGGGCGAAAAGGATCGAGGCCAAGGCCGCGCAGCAGAAGCGTGAAAAGGCCGAAGCCAAGAAGAAGGAAGCCGAAGCGGCGCCTGCGGAAGAAAAAGCCGCCGAGTGATCCGGTCTTTATTGGTCCTGGCGAGAACCGCATGATACCTGCTCGCATGCCGGAGAACGTTCCGGAATTTGTCGTCATCGGCAAAGTTTTACGGCCGCATGGCGTTCAGGGCGAGTTGCGCCTGATGCCGCTGACGGAAAAGGCCGAGCGGTTCCGTGAGTTGGCCGCTGTTTATCTCAACCGGGACGGCGGGCGTTGGCCGTTCCCGATCACCGGCGTAAAGCTGTCGCCGGCCGCGGTGCTGATACGCCTGCAGGGCATTGCCACGCGGAACGAGGCGGAAAACTGGCGGGGCAGCCTGGTGGAGATTGAGGCCAAGGACGTCCAGCCGCTGGCCGAGGGCGAGCACTATTACTTTGAGCTGATCGGGATGACGGTGGAAAGCGACAGCGGGCAAAAGGTGGGGACCGTCACCGACGTGCTCAGCTATCCGGCGCAGGACCTCTATGTCGTTGAATCGGCAGGGCGAGAGATTCTGATCCCCGCGGTGCCGGCCATCGTACAGCGTGTGGACACAGAGCGGCGCGTGATGGTGATTCATGCATTAGAGGGTTTGCTGGATTTATAATGACCACAACAGATAACCGGATGAACATCCATGTCGTAGCAGCCTGTCCCAGGCTGTTGGACAGCCCTTTGAACGAAAGTATTTTGAAACGCGCGCAGGAGCGCGACCTGGTCAAGATTCATGTTCATGACCTCCGCACCTATGCGCACGACAAACATCACCAGATCGACGATTATGACTTTGGCGGCGGGCCCGGCATGATCCTCAAGCCGGAGCCGCTGTTTCTCTGTTTGGAAGACCTTTTCCAGCGCTTTGATCTGCAGGGCACGCCGGTGACCCTGTTGACGCCGGCCGGTTCTGTGTTTCAGCAGAAGAAGGCGATTCAGCTTTCGCTGCGCAACAATCTGATTCTGCTCTGCGGTCATTACAAGGGAATCGATGAACGGATCATCGAGGCGTTTGTGACCGAAGAGTTGTCCATTGGAGATTATGTTCTGACCGGAGGCGAGATCGCCGCGGTGGTCGTCATCGACGCGGTGGTGCGGCTGTTGCCCGGCGCCATCAACGACATCGATTCGGCGGAGGGCGATTCCTTTCAGTCCGGGCTGCTGGATTTTCCGCACTATACACGGCCCAGCGAGGTGCGTGGCCGCAAGGTGCCTGATATTTTGCTAAGCGGCGATCATGAAAAAATCAACGTCTGGCGTCGGGAACGATCGCTGCAACGGACGCGCGAACGCCGTCCGGACTTGTACGCCGAATATTTAGAAAATAATTAACCTCGAATTAGGAGGCTTCTCATCATGAACAAAATGGATCTGGTGTCCGCATCGCAACTAAAGAGCGATGTGCCGACCTTTAACCCCGGCGACACCGTAGCGGTGCATGTCAAGGTGGTCGAAGGCGACAAAGAGCGTATTCAGATTTTTCAGGGCGTTGTCATCAGCCGTAAAGGCGAAGGGGTGAACGCCTCGTTCACCGTGCGCAAGGTGTCGGAGGGCGTCGGCGTGGAGAGGATTTTCCCGCTGCACTCGCCGAACGTGGCCAAGATCGAACGTATTCGCGAAGGTCAGGTGCGCCGCGCCAAGTTGTATTATCTCAGCAGCCTCAAGGGTAAGGCCGCGCGCATCGACGAAAAGCGCAGCAAAGCTCCGGTCAACGCGAAATAG
>CAZKQR010000336.1:0-1720 GCA_964554965.1 uncultured Cytophagia bacterium
GGATGTACTGGCCAAAGCGTTTCTCGACAACCTCTACTATGTGCAGGGTTGTTCCCTGGAACACGCCAGCAAAAACGATCTCTACATGGCTCTGTCCTACACTGTGCGGGACCGGATGTTGGCCCCCTGGATTCAGGGCTTGAATGATTTTGCCGAGCTGAAACCGGATCAGCCGATTAAAACCATCTCCTACTTGTCAGCAGAATTCCTGCCAGGCCCTCACCTAGGCAACAATCTCCTCTGCCTGGGGCTTATTCAAGAGGCCAGAAACGCCATGGAGCTCCTGGGTCTGAATCTGGAGGAGCTGCTGGATCAGGAAGAAGAGCCGGGATTGGGCAATGGCGGATTAGGCCGGTTGGCCTCCTGTTTTATGGATTCGCTGGCTACTCTGTCCGTCAATGCCATCGGCTATGGCCTTCGCTATGAGTTCGGCATCTTTGATCAGGAGATCAAAGACGGATGGCAGGTGGAGATCGCCGACACGTGGTTGCGGTTCGGAAATCCCTGGGAGATCCGCAAAATAGAATGGTCGCAGCAGGTCGGTCTGGGCGGACACACCGAGTCCCATAATGACCCACAAGGCCGTTACACCGTCCGCTGGATTCCAGACCGATTCGTCAAAGGGGTCCCCTATGACACGCCGATCATCGGGTATGAAAATGACCACTGCAACACCATGCGCCTGTGGAAAGCGGAGGCGATGGTCTCTTTTGATTTTCAGGATTTTAATGTCGGCGATTATTATGCCGCGGTGGAGGACAAGATCACATCCGAAACCATCACCAAAGTTCTGTATCCGAACGATTACACGGAATCGGGCAAGCAGCTGCGGTTGATCCAGCAGTATTTTTTCACCAGCTGTTCGCTGAAGGACATGATCCGTCTCCATCTGTCCCGCAATGAAAATCTGGATTCTTTTCACCAGCACTATGCCATTCAGCTGAACGATACCCATCCCTCCATCGCCGTGGCGGAACTCATGCGCCTTTTGGTGGACGAGCATCACATAGACTGGGAAAAAGCCTGGCAGATCACCCGCAGCAGTTTTTCCTACACCAACCACACCCTGTTGCCCGAAGCGTTGGAGAAATGGTCTCTTCCGCTGTTCCGCAGCGTGCTGCCGAGACATCTGGAGATCATTTTCGAAATCAACCGGCGATTCCTGAACCAGGTACGACTCAGCCATCCTGAGGATCAAGATCTGCCGGCCCGGCTGTCTCTCATCGATGAAACCGGCAGCCGCTATCTGCGCATGGCCCATCTCGCTTGTGTCGGCAGCCAACGGGTGAACGGGGTGGCCGTCATGCACAGCGCGCTGCTGAAAAGCACAGTGCTGCACGATTTCTTTCTACTGGAGCCTGAAAAATTCACTAATGTCACCAACGGCATCACTCCACGTCGTTGGCTGGCGCTGTGCAATCCCGAACTCGCCGCTTTGATCAGCAGCAAAATCGGCTCAGGCTGGATTCGCGATCTGAAAAAAGTGCGCCGGCTGGAAGCGCAGCTGGAGGATGCGGAATTCCGTGAACAATGGCGGCGCATCAAGCTCGAGAACAAGAAAAAGCTGGCCCAGCGAATCCGCGAGACCACGGGCGTCCTGGTGGAACCGGATACGCTTTTTGACATCCAGGCCAAACGGATTCATGAATACAAACGCCAGCACCTCAACGTGCTGCATATCATCAGCCGCTATCTGCAGCTCAAAAAGAGCCCCCCTGCT
>CAZKQR010000336.1:1730-4799 GCA_964554965.1 uncultured Cytophagia bacterium
TTTCTCTTCAGCGGAAAAGCGGCCCCGGGGTATTTCATGGCCAAGCTGATCATCAAATTGATCAATTCGGTTGCGCAGGTCATCAACAACGATCCGGATATCGACGGAAGGCTGCGCGTGGTCTTTTTACCCGACTTTAATGTGAAAAACGCCCACCGCATTCACCCGGCGGCGGACTTGTCCGAACAGATCTCCACTGCGGGCAAAGAGGCCTCGGGAACCGGCAACATGAAATTCGCCCTTAACGGCGCCCTTACCATCGGTACCCTCGACGGCGCCAATCCGGAAATCAGACAGGAGGTCGGCGCGGAAAACTTTTTCCTCTTCGGGCTCACCGCGGAAGAGATACAAGAAAAAAAAGCCGGCGGATACAGGCCGACAGAAATTTATCAAGCCAACCCCCTGCTGCGGGAGGTCATCGAACTCATCCGGCACGGCGTCTTTTCACCACAGGAACCAGACCTTTTCAAGCCCCTGGTGGACAGCCTTTTGCATCAGGATGAGTATATGCTTTTTGCGGATTTCGCCGCTTATATCGACTGCCAGCATCAGGTGGACCTCGCTTACCGCGATCAGGAACGCTGGAGCAGAATGTCCATTTTAAACACGGCGCACATGGGCAAGTTTTCATCGGACCGGGCCATCCACAGTTACTGTGCGGAAATTTGGCAGGCAAACAGGAATACGCTCGACCGTTGAGCGGGAAATGCTTGTTTTTTTGTCTTTGGGAGAGTTCTCTGATGGTCGCGCTAATCAGCGTGAGGATTCCAGCGATCTGCTGGTGGCTTGCAGGAAAAAGGTAGAGAGAGGAAAGGAACAGAAAGGAACACCTGGTCGATGCTGGCGCGGCTTAGCCGCAGTCAGCGCGGGGTCTGCGATGGAAGGCCGGTTCAGCGACTGCTTTGGGCCTGTTGACGGAGAGAATGATTCTGCAGCACGCGGGTGCAGATCTCTTGCCAAGCCCTGGCCTTGTGCTCCCAGGTATGCGCCGCTGCGATGGTCGCACGGGCCTGTTGACCCAACCGGCGCCGCAATACCGGATCGCGGGCCAAGGCGATCACCCCTTCCGCCAGGTCAGGCCATTGGCCGGAGTCGCACAGCAGGCCGTTCTCTCCGGAACGGATCAACTCGGCGATCTGGCCGATGCGCGTAGAGACCACCGGTTTGGCGGCTGCCATGTATTCAAAAATTTTTACCGGCGAAAAATAGAAAAAGGGCATTTGTGGATAGGGCGCCAGAACGATGTCCATGGCGGCGAGAAGCTCGGGAATCTGTTCGTTCGGCACAAAGCCCTGCAGGGTGATCCGGTCAGCCAGTGATTTTTCCGCGATATACTTTTCCACGGACCGCCGCGCATCACCGCCCTGACCGACGAGAAAAAAATGAAGGGAAGGATGTTGCGGGATGACGGCGGAAAAGACATTCAAGAGATTCTCGATCCCATGCCAGGCGCTCATGGAGCCGATAAAGCCGGCCACAATTTTGTCCTGCAGACCATACTGCTCCCTCACCCGCCTGATCCGCTCCTCCGGCAAATCGGCAATGATGTCAGCGCCGTTGCTGACCACGTCGATCTTGTCCTCGCGTACGCTGTACTGAGACACCAGATAGTTTTTCAGCGACAGACTCTGCGCCACGATGTGATCCGCAGCCCGCACCACCTTGCGCTCGATGCATTCCGCCAGCAGCGGCGGATGCCAATAGTCCGGCTGAAACGTCCGCGCCTCATAGACCGCCGGACAATCCGCCTCGAGCACCAGCGGCAGACCGCTTCCAGCCGCGTTCCTCATTGCCGAGAAAAGATACAAATCCAATCGGGAGACCAGTAGATCCGGACGAAAAGCATCTATTTGCCGACGCTCCTCGTTTAGAAAGCGAATGTTTTCATAAAGAATTTTCGGGTCGTGAAAAAAACGGCGAATCAACGGCGAACGGAACCGACGAGGGACAGCGGGCGCGTCTGGTTCGGAACCGGCCAAATGATCCCGCAGCCAGCAGAGCTGGACCGCATGACCCAGACGCTCCATTCCGGAGAACAGCTTGAGCGGCTTGATCACCGAGCCGATGGAAGCGCCGCGAAGATCGTAGAGATAGTTGAAATAGAGCAGACGCATGCGTAATGTCTTTATGAGAAAAAAACCTTCGACCAGCGGAAGATCAGGCTCACGCTGAGGCGGCCTGCGGTTTCTCGGCCAGGATGATCAGGTTGCCACGTTGGTTGTCAAAAGGCCGCAGCAGACGATTGGCTGTTTTGGCCAGCGGCAGCACCAGCCCGTAGAGTGCGTTTATGCGCCGGCGCCGCAACGTTTCGGTGACGTCGAAGAGCAGGGATGCGAGAAAATGGCCATCGGTGCGCCGGCGGAGGATGGTAAAGCCGATGCGGCGCAACACCGTCAGCATTTGCTCCATGCTGTACAGCTCGCCGGTGTGTTCGGACTCCATCCACTCGTTCATGTCGGTGTATTTCTGTAACAGCGGAAAACGGCCTTCGTGCACGCTCGGCATCTGCAAATGCAGTTGTCCGCCCGGCCGCAGAGCGGCGAAGAATTTTTCCAGAACCTCTTGATTGCCCTGGATATGCTCAAGCACGTGGATGGAGACGATCAGGTCGTATTGATCCTGGCTGGCCAACTCACGCAGATCTTTTTTATAAAACGAGGTGTTGGCAAGACCGCTGATTCCCCTGATCTGTTTACAGATCAGGATGTTCTGACCCAGTTCATGCAGATCATCGTCCGCCTTGTCCCACCCTTCCACCTCTGCCTGCGGGTGTTTCTCGGCCAGGTAAAAAGTAAAATCTCCCTTGCCGCAACCGGCGTCCAGGATCGTGCGCGGGGCTGCCTTGAGAGGCAGGGCGTTCATATGGATGAAAAAATTATCCGCCGTATAGGAGGCACAGGAGAACAACCGAAGGTACCATCGCGCTAACCGCCCGGCCCGCTGCACCTCTGGATGATAAACTTGCCATTTGCCGAACTGCGGCATAGCCCACTCCTTCGATCTTTCCACACGCTTCCCCAATCGACCTCAATCCGGGCGTTTCCAGACCGGTGATCGGAGCAATGGCTT
>CAZKQR010000337.1:0-4798 GCA_964554965.1 uncultured Cytophagia bacterium
TTTGTGATTGTTGAACGGCTTGGCGATCATTTTTCCGTGCAGATCCAGCCCTTCTGACCAGTTCATGGGCACCATAGCGCCGTCGCCGTTGGCATCGATACGCCACCGGCTGCGATCGTCCGGTACGAAGGAAGAATCGGAGGGCAAAAAGAGCCTTTTGCCATAATAGGCGCCGTCGTCCTTGTGATATCGGAAGGAGGTGAAAAACAGCAGGTTTTTCAGTCCCAGAGGTCCGGAGAGATTGCCCTGAAAATCATTGACATTGCCCGGCTTGGCCATGTCCAGATAGGAGCGCTTTTCTTCTGCATAATCTTCCCGTTTTAAGCCAGTGCCGGACTTGACCACAAAGGGCGTTTTACGATTGCTCAGATAGGCGCCGGTGTAACCGGAGAGCTGGCCGCTGAACTTGGACTTGGGCTCTTTGGAGACAATGTTGACGACGCCGGACATCGCCTGTCCGTATTCGGCATTAAAGGTGCCGCTGATCACTTCGACCTCTTGAATCGAGTTGGGCTGGAGGTCGATCATCTGGCTGCCGCTGTAGCCGTCATTCACTGCGATGCCGTCGATCATATAGGACACCTCGCCCAGACGGCCGCCGCGGAAATGGCCCTCGATGACGCCTGCCTGCAGATTGACGATCTGCCCGGTGTTCTCCACCGGCAGCAGGTCGATGTCATCGCTCGACACGCGCGCCGATGTCGAGGTTAGATCCTTCTGCACCAGAGGGCGCTCGGCGCGGACCACCACCTCTTCGCCTTCGATCACCGTAGCCGTCAGATCGGTCGACAGGGAGGTGGTGGCGTCGATGCCGACGCTCGCCCCTTCAATCTTCTTAGTCTTGTAGCCGATGCTGCGAATAACGATGGTGTACTTGCCCGGTGGGATGTTGATGATGAAATAGTTGCCGTTGATATCGGTGACGGCGCCAAAGGCGGTGCCTTCGAGGAACACGTTGACGCCCGGCAGCGGCTCCTTTTTTTCCGTATCCATGATCCGGCCGGAGATTTTTCCGGTTGTGCCGGCATAAAGACCGGCCGCAGCCGTCAAAAGTATGATGAGGAAAAGGAGATAACGTTTAGCCATCATGACGACTCCTTCCGTTGATGAGCATGCAGGTGCGTGAGAAAGCTTGTAAACAACCGGCGGGCCTGAAGGCTGAGCGCCTTTTCGCGTCGGCCGGGGCCGGAGGAAAACGATCCGTTATTACGATCCTACCTGGTCGTGTAGACAATCCCCCAACGGCGCCTTCCCTGCTAGCGCAGGGGCAAGACAGACTCTCTTTCCACTAAATGAGAATTAAGAATAACCGTCCGTTTTTCACTGGTATCACCCGCTAGGCGTTGTAGTAGAAGGTTGATGCTTGCTGCACCCATTTCGTAGATGGGCTGATGCATGGTGGTCAGCCGGATAGGGCTGTTATCGATAAAGGGGGCGTCGTCATAACCGACGATGGAGAGGTTGCGCGGAATGTGGAGACCGTCGTTTTCTGCAGTCGCGCAGATGATGTTGGCCATTTTGTCGTTCTCCGCAAAGATGGCCGTATAGTTTTTTTTCTGAGACAAAATCATGCGGGCGATTTCCGAACAATTCTCTTCTGAATAATGTTCGTCGCTGGTAAAAATCAATTCAGGACGAACAGGGAGATGGGAATCTTTGATCGCTGCTTTATAGCCGGATAATCTTTCCCGGGCGCTGTTGAGCAAGGTGTTGATGACTATCGCAATCCGGGTATGCCCTTTCTCGATCAGATGGCGGGTGATCCGGTAAGCGCCGTCATAATTATCCGTGATGACTTTATCTATATCCAAATCCGGGATCACCCGGTCGGCCATGACCACTGGGATCCCGTGCTGCAAAAACTTGTGCACAAGGGCGCGGTTTTTTTCATCCGCAGCCGCCGTCGGCATAAACAGCACCCCGGTTACCGCTTGCTCGATGAGCCGATCCGCCTGATCATCGGCCTGCACGTGCAGATCGTACGAGTTGCATAACACCAGGTGACAGTTGTGCTCGGCTGCCTGATCCGCGGCGCCGCGGATGAACTCGATGCCGAAGCCGCTGTGATAAAAGTTGATTAAAAGGCCCAGACGATACCGGTGGCCGGTCTGGTGAGAGGCCGTGTGGACAAAGGTGCCGAGTTTTTTCTTGCGCACCAAATACCCCTTGTCCACAAGATTCTGCACCGCATGCTTGATCGTCGCTCGGGAAAGCTGAAATTGCTTGACGAATTCATCTTCTGTGGGGATTTTTTCACTGTTGGCAAAAACGCCCTGGTCGATCTGCTCTTTCAACCAAACTTGCAATTGAAAGTATTTGGGGATGGGGCTGTTTTCGTCGATCCGCACGTTTTCGCCCTTTTAGCTTATTGTTCAGTCAATAGTACAATTTATATCTTTCAAAAGCAAGAAAATTTTAGCAAAAATTTCAGCCCTCTCATCAGAGCCCAATTCTTTCTTGCGTCTGATGGTATTTTTTGATATTATTGTAGAACGGTCTGGAGGGCTGTCGGCTATGGGCCGGTAGGCACGGAAAATGATTCAACAGGTCGGCCGAAAAGGATTGGAATGAACGGAATGATCCGCATGGTGAAAAGCTGTTGGCTGAAAAAAGGGGCTTTGCTGCTTTGCGGGGCTATCGCTGCGGCGTGGCTGCAGTGCTCGCGTCCCGCCGACGAGGAGGAGATGGCCGTGGGGCGCACGAAACATCACACGGTCACCATGGCCGCTTTTATCAGAAGCTATATCAACGAATTTCTGTTTTCTTCCGTCCGCAACCAGGATTCTCCGCAGGCCCGTCACACACATGTGCAAAACCTCGCAGTCCGGCATCTGTTGGCGCAAAAGGCCATCGCCGCGCGGATGGATACGCTCTCGGGTTTCCGGCGAGCCATGCACGCCGAATCTACGGCGGTGCTCATTCATGCCCTGTACGAACAGGAGATCGCCGCATCGCTGCCGCCGGTCTCGGATCAGGATGTACGAACCGCGTTCGCCGAGATGAACCGGGATCTGCATGTCCGCCATCTGGTTTCCCCCACTCGATCCGGCATCGATTCTCTTTATGCCCAATTGAAAGCAGGCGCAACTTTTCATCACCTGGCAGAGACCTGTTTTCGCGACTCGATCTTGGCCGCCACCGGCGGCGATCTGGGCCTGCTGAAATGGGGCGATCTGGATCTGCCTCTGGAGGAAGTGGCCTATCGTCTGCGCATCGGAGAGATCTCTCCGCCGGTGGAAGGACGGGTGGGCTGGCACATTCTGAAACTCGAGAATATCGTGGTCAACCCGATTCTGCGCGAAGACGAGTTTCAAACCTACCGGGAGATCCTTCGCGGCAGAATCCGTTATCGCCGGCTGCTTGCTGCTGCCGAACAACGCATCAAACAGCTGATAACGGAAAAGGATGTGCGGCTCAATGTGCCGCTGATCCAACGGCTGGAAAAAACGAGGCGCCAAACCGGCGCGACGCCCCTGCGCACCTTAGCGCCCATGGAGATGCTCAATGCGCCGTTCGCGCAAGCACTGGATCAGTATGCTCAGGAGGTTCTGGTCGAGTTCGACGGCGGCCGTTGGACGGTCGCTGATTTTAAAAAGCAGACGGCCATTCTGCCAAGAGGCGCGCTTGATGAGGGCCTGTATCGGGCGGTGGCCCTCAGTCTGAGAAATTATTTTCTGCTGCAGATCGCGGAAAAGAAGCAAGTGGTGAAGAAGAAATCAGTGGCGAACGAAATTCGAGAAAAACGCGATCACCTGTTATCCAACGTCTATGTCCATCACATCGCCGATACCCTCCGCTTCGGCGAAGCGGAGTATCGCCGCTATTACGAAACCGTCAAGCGATCGCTGTTTCTGGACCGTGCCATGGACGTCTATGAGATTCTGCTCAGAAGCGAGCCGCAGGCCCGGCAACTGATGGAGCAGCTGCTGCCTGGCCCGGTGGATGGCGCGAAATTCCGTGCGTTGGCGCAACGCTACACCCAGCGTTCCGGTATGAAAGCCCGGCAAGGCCATCTGGGGCTTATCCGCAAGGGTGATTACGGCGCCATTGGCCAAGCCTGCGCTGCGCTGTCCAAAGGAGGAATAACCGGGCCGGTCGCAGTGCCTGAGGGCTATGCCATTCTATGGCTGGCGGACACTCTGGAGAGGTTTACCCCTTATGAGCAGGTCCGCGATCGTGTGGTGCGGGATGCAGAGGCGAGGAAGGTCAAATTGGTCTATGAAGAACTTCGCAGCCGGGTTCTGCAGGAGAACCCGCTCACGGTGGACACCAAGCGGCTGTCCGACTACATCTACATGAGCAGCGGCCGCAAACAGCCCTAGACCGGTGGGCCAAAAAAAAAGGGCGCTGAAGGCGCCCTGATAAAGAACTATTCCTTCTTGATAAACTCTCCTGCAAGTTCCAGTCTGACCTCATCGCCCACGACTAAGCCGCCGCTGTCGAGTTTTTTGCTCCAGGCGACGCCAAAATCCTGACGATTGATCTTTCCCAACGCCTCTACACCGATCCGGGTATTGCCGTAAGGATCTTGGATCGGCTCGCTGACCGTGAACGTCAATTCAATCTCCCGGGTCACTCCGCGCATGGTCAGATCGCCCACGGCCACCCATTCGTCGTTTCGCTTGAGAATTTTTTTGCTCTTGTAGCTGATCTCCGGATAATTAGCCGCATCGAAAAAGTCAGAGGTGCGCAAATGCTCGTCCAGTTTTTCGTTATCGGTCGTGATGCTCGCTGTTTTGATAACGCCTTCGATGCGGTAGCGGGTGATGTCTTTTTCATCATAAAAAAACGTGCCGGA
>CAZKQR010000338.1:0-4793 GCA_964554965.1 uncultured Cytophagia bacterium
GAATGCCATGCGCCCCTCCCTGCAGATCGCCGCCGTGCAGACAGAGACCGAAAAGATAAGCGCCGTATGCGCCGGTCAGATTGATCAGGCAGCGGGCGTCGCCGTTTGCCAGTTTGAGAATCGTGCCCATGCCCCGGCTGTAACTGGATGTGGGCAACCCGTGCAGGCCGACGCCCGCAGGCACCTGCAATTCCGAGCAGCGGTAGACGCCTTCAGGCAGAAACACCGAACCGTTGTTCTTGCTTGCTTCATTCAATGCTTTTTGAATAGCAGCGGTGTCGTCGCTGACGCCGTCCCGTCTGGCGCCGAACGCCAGCACGTTGAGCATGCCGCCATCCGTCGCGCGGCTGCGGGAAGGGTCGGCGCCGGCAGCGCTCGCCGCCATGGAAGTGACGGCAGCTGCTGCGCCCAGCGAAACGAAACGGCGCCGGGAAAATTCTTGTTGATCAAACATAACTTCCTCTCGTTTGTAATAATCCGTGATGTATAATCGGAAGCAACCGGTCAGGGACGCACGCTAAAAATACGCCGGCCTGTCCAGAGCCGGCCGAACATATCTTTAGTGCGAACCGTGACCGTATGGACTCCGGGCGATAGCCCGCAGGGCAACGGCCCTGACCACATATGCCGTGACAGGCTCGGCGGATCCATTTTCCACCCAAGCCGCTCTTCCAACGTCTGGCCGTCGAACGGTTGCTCCAATATCGCATGGAGCTGATGCATGCGCAGACACTCCGGATCTCTCGCCGCCACCGGCGTCAGTTGCTGCCAGTCCGTCTGATGATCCAGCTGCATCTCCACCATTGACCGGCTGGAGCCGGCAAAGACATTGACCAGCACATGGGTGGTATCGGCCTCGCTGCACGGCATCTCATCGGCAAGATAAATGTTCATCTGATACTCGGCCGGCTTTCTCGCCGCCTTGTAGCGAATGGCGTAACGCCGGCCCTCTATGGTTAAAACAGCATAGCCGTTAGGCGCCCCGTCGTTCATCACCGCATGGGGAATGCCCTGTTCATCCTGCAGGCCGCACCACCAACTGCCGCATACGGTTCCGTTGATGAAATGGTGATGGGGCTCGGCGCCATGCCACCCCCATTTTTCATCGACGAACAGATTGGCCAGCTCATGAGTATGGGCGGAAACGGACAGCGTATGAGGTCGATCCTGCAACAACTTGAACAGGCTTTGGACATTGTCCATGGTGATGATGGGAATGTGCATCAACAGCACCACCAGTTTGTCCTGCGGCACAGCGGAAAGATAACTCGCGGCAAAGGCAAGCTGGTCATCCAGGAGATGCGCCCCATAGCCGCCCTCCGGTTTATAAAACACGTTTTTAATAACAATAAATACCGCCTGACCGTATTCAAAAGCGAACGTGCTGGGTCCAAAGAAGCGTCGAAAGGTTCGATCGCTCTGCCGGTTGTCAGCGGCGTCGCGGTCATGATCATGGTTGCCAAAGGTATAATACATGGGAAAGCCGATTTGACCAAAGCGCCGGCTCAGTTCGCCGAAAAGCGATGGATCATCCGCCACCAGATCGCCGAGACAAACGCCAAAGGCCGCTTTCGTGCCGATGCACTCTTGCACCACATCCCGGGTGACAAAGTGCACCTCGCGCATGCCTCTGGCCTGTGGATCGCCGAACAGCAGGGCGGTGAAAGCCGAATCCTCCGTCGCCGGTCGAAGCGGAAAATCGATCTGGCGGCTGTTCTCTCGGGTTGAGCCGGCAGCCAGCCGGGCATAGTGCTGCGGCAGCATGGCCTCGTTCACCGGAACGCAGTATCCCGATGGTTTGATCACAAAGATCAGGCTGTCGTTCAGCAGCTCCAATTGCCAGCGTCCATTCTCATCCGTGCGCACAACCTCACGGCCATTGGAGACGCAGACGCCGGCAAGTCCGGATTCATCGGGATCCCGGCTCGCGTTGCGGTTAGCGTCCAAATAGACTGTGCCGGTGATCCCGGTTTGGGAAAATACATTGCCGCAGACCAGGAGACCAATGCAAAGGTACCACCTGTTCATGGTCATGAAGGACCCCTCTTTCATCTGGTTTCGGCCGGGTCTTGAGGTGCGTACAGTTCTTTATAGAGAACAGGCCGGCGATTATCGAATCTCTTTTGATAGCGTCCGATCAGATCGCCGTCCGCATCGATGAGAACAGCTGTGTTGTACAGGTGGGATCCCTCCCTTTCCAAAAATCCCAGCAGCAAAAAAATATTCAGCGTGTCCGTCAGCGAGCGTGCACGGCGAATATAAGGACCATCGACGCCTTCGGACAGATCCTGAAATTGTTGCAGCAGAACCTTCTTCTTCTGTTCATCTTTTTCCGCATTGACGTCGTTGATGACATAGCCATCGAGCGCGCCCTCAGGAGTCACTACCAACTGCGCACCGCCCTGTGCCGCGGCTTGGCGCACCAGGGCCTCTATGCGTTGCCAGTTGATCTCTTTTTGCCAGCGGTCCGGCAACACAGACACACTGGCAACCCGAATGCGATCCGTTTTTTGCGGCTGATCGGCATATTTATCGGTCCTGATCAGTTGGGGGGCCGCAGCCCAGACCGTCTGGGCAAAAAGAAAACAGGTGATGCAAAAGAAATTGGAGTTCATCTTTTCTCCGCTTTTGATCATAAAGGAGAGCTAGGTCAGAACTGCGCCTCGCCGTTCAACGATCGATCGTATCTCCACAGGATCCAGATCGCGCGGGTCACATCGCTTTTCAACCGCCAGGCCCGTGGCGATGCCGGCGGCTTGTCCCATCATGGCGCAGGTGGTGGAGACGCGCGCGGAGGACAGCGCCAGTTGCTGGGCGGAGCAACAGCGTCCGGCGGCCAACACGTTTTTTGCCCGCTGCACCAGCAGACAGCGGAACGGTATCTGATACGGCGGCACGGCGAGCTGATCGGGAGGCAGAATATAGGTCCGCTTGTCGTCATCCGGTTTATGACCATCCAGATAAAACACGCCGGTTGCGATCGCGTCGCTGAATTTTCTTCCCGCCCGCAGATCGTCGACGGTCAGTATATAGTCGCCCACGGCTCGCCGTCCTTCGCGAATGCCGATGCGCGGCGAGCAGTACTCCAGCCGCCATGGCTTTTTCTCGATCCGTTGGTAATAATCCAGCACCTGCATCATGCGCCGCCGGCCTTGGATCTCCGCTGCGGTCATGCTCTCAGTGTCGGAAGCATCGAATCCGGGAATTTTTATCTTTAGCGCATTGCTGCCCGGCCCATTGGGCCACAGGCTGGTCATGGGCAGCTCGTCCTTTTGACGAATGGCGTCAAACCAGCCCTCCGGCGCCTGCGGGGCAGCGAGCTCCGGCGCCACATGGCGGACAAAAAACATCATCGACATGGGCAGTTGCAGCCCATCCTCTGGCCGGCCCTTCATGGTCGCCAAACCAGCGGCGTGCACCAACGCGGCTTCGCCACTGCAGTCGATATATTGCTCGGCGTGCAAGCCCTCCGGGCCCGAGGGCCCGCACACAATACAATCAGCGATCCGGCCTTTCTGATTGATGGCATCGACGAATTGGGTGTGCAGCAAGAGTTTCACGCCGTGGCGCAGCAGCATCTCCTGCAACAGGACGGCGAAAATCGAATGATCGAATACGCGCGCTTCCAAGTCCGGATAGGGTCGATAGGGCGCGATGGCGGCGAATTTTTCCAGATCGGCGATCATCTCGTCAAAGACCATGCCCTGTCCGGCGGTCTCGCCGCAAAACGACGCCACCCCGCCGCTGGTCAAATTGCCGCCGGTTACGCTAAACCGCTCCACTAAAATCACCGATGCGCCCGATCGCGCGGCGCTGCAGGCAGCGGTCACACCGGCGATTCCGCCGCCGATCACCGCCACATCCGCCTGATAGCGCAGCGGTATGTGTCTCGACCAGGCTGTGGAACGGCCGGTCTGCGGCCGCGCACCAGCGGCGCTCCGGGGCGCAAAAGCGAACGATGAGGCGAGCGCTGCTTGCAGAAAACGGCGTCTTTTCACAAGACCTCCAAAACCAAACGGATGCACTCTTTGGCTATTCGCCAAAGTAAATGGTTCATCTATTGCCGGCCCCGCGGATTGCGCAGGTAATAGAACCGGCCGTCCTCTGCGCCGATGAGCAAATCTTTGATGCCGTCTTTGTTCCAGTCCACGACAGCCGGGCTGGTGCTGTGTCCGGCCAGTTTCATTTCCGCCATTGGCCCGGCATCGTGAAACAGCACAAGCCCGTCCCGCTGGCCGCGGTTTTCCAACAGCGTTATGTTCACACTGTTCACCAGCAGGTCCAAGCGACCATCACCGTTCCAATCCGCCATGCCGATTTTCCGCCGGCCGCTTTTACCGTTCTTCAGATCATTGAGCCGCAGCCGTACGGCACTCTGTGCCTGCGGCTTTTGCAAAGAATCGTAAGCCGCCGGATCATCGGTGGCAAAAAGGCGTTTTCCCGGTAAAAGGTGCAAAATCCCGTCAGTGCCTTTGGTTCGCTCATAAAACGCCAGAAAACCCTCATAATCCAGCATCACCAGATCCTGCAGCCCGTCGCGATTATAATCTACGGCCATCGGCGTGGTCCGCCATTGGCTGACCAACTCCCGGTCTTTGGGCTTCCACCACACCCATTCCGGTTTTGGTGTTGCACCCTTCCAGTCGACCAGAACCGGTTGAGCGCCTGCCAGCCGCGGCTGTGAACGGCTGCCGATGTTGCGATACCATATGACCTGGCCCCAAATGGAATTGACCAGAATATCCGGCAATCCATCGCTGTCCCAATCAGCCACGCTCAGGGTGGTGTATCCC
>CAZKQR010000339.1:0-4779 GCA_964554965.1 uncultured Cytophagia bacterium
AGATCAGCCTATTCCAGCGGGCTTGAACTTGCGGGAGGTCCCACCAGTTGATCGGTGGAGTGTCGGTATGCGACCAGGCGGTCATTACTTTCTGCCGGTTGCTCTGCAACAGCCGCGAGGCCATTCTGCCGGCCATCCGCCGGCCTTTGATGAAAAGATCAATAACGTCGTGACGGTTTATCAGGTTTCTGAACATGGTTTCGAGCTTTGCTCCTACTTTCTTGCAACCACCGGCTGCCGGATGAGCCTGACCATTCCCGGCTGCGAAGGTCATTATTCAGGATTCATCCGTACTTGATTGAGATCCAGCGGCCGTCCGGATTCGTCGCACACCCTGAGACAAGCCTGCCAATTTCCACCCTGGTTGGGCACCTTGAGCAGAATCTGGTTCTTTCCTTTTTTCAGTTTAGCCCGTACCTCATCCTCATCGATGGTCAGCGTGCGCGGAATCATATTCTCGTGTATCTGGTCGCCGTTAAGCCACAGCGCGATGCCATCGTTGCTGCCGGCTTTCAGGATCACCGGTTGATCCTGAGGCGCGGTGATCTCCGCCCAGGCGTAAGCGGCCGCCTGCCTTTTGCCAAACAAGTCGGCAAAAGGGATGACCGGGTACAAGCCCGCCGGTTTGACCTTTTGCCAGCTCGCGGTGAGCGAATCGAACAGCTGTACCTGGGAAAAATCGATTCGTTGCTCCGGAAAACCGGTGTTCTTTTCCGCCTGGTTGTTCAAATTGGGAAAGGGACCGGCGATCCACCAGTGGTTGATGAATCCCGCTTGCCGGCTGGCGGCATTCAATGACGCGGCATCCCATTTTTCGCCCGCCGCCTCCATCGCCGTGAGCACGCGATCGACGGCATAACGATGCGGCGAAAAAGGTGCTGCCAGAGCGAGCCACTCTTTGGCTGTGGCGCTGTTTTTCTCTCTGGCTTGTTGAAAGGCGGCAGCCAGTATATAGGTGGAAGCGGCCTCCATCAGTGATGGTTCCTGGAGCAGGGGCTTGACCTCCGGGACCAGGGCGGCCGGATTGCTGCGCGACAGGCGGTAGAGCAGCTGTCTATGGTTCAGCACGCCGATGGGTTCTGACAGCAGCCGTTGCAGCAACTGTCCGCAAAGTGTCTGGCCCGGTTCGAGTTTGTCCGCCAGCAGCAGCAACGCCTGTGCGGCAGCCCTGCGTTCCACTTCGCTGCCGCGGGCTATGGCGGTGCGCAACACTGCCCCATCGTCCTTGCCGGTTGAGCCGGCCAGGAAGGAGGCGATGGTTTTTTTTGCCTGGGCGTTGTCCGCTTGAAAAGCCGCAGCCAGAAATTTCAACCACCCGGAAGGCGGCTCCGCCAGGGTCAGGTAAAGCGGGCGCTGCGTGAGAGCTAATGAATGAACGTTCATCTCCTGCACCGCGCCGTCTTGATCCACGGCCGTGCCGATTCGCATGTTCGCGCCTAAATCCAAGGAATGCGGATCGTCGTTGGTCCATGCGGCCAGCTTGATCCCATCCTTATGAGTGAACAACAGCACAAAGTCGTTTTCCTCGGTGACGTCGATCCGTCCCTCGGGCAGAAAACCGCTCAGTTGAGTGGTCAGGGTCTTCATGGCGGTGTAGGCCGGCTTGGCCGCATAGTCCCAGGTGACAGTGCCAAAGTGATGCTCGATTTCTTTCGCATCCTGGCCGTCGTCGTGCCAATCGTACCAGATGCTGACAGGCACGCCGGCCGCCATGTTGCTGAGCCACTGGCGCGCCAGATAGTTGCCCTGCAGCAGCGGCGAAAGCGTGGTGGCTGAATAGCCCCATTCGCCGCTTAGAATGGGGATTCGCTTGCCGGCCGGTCTGTAGAATTCAATCAGAGTTTTCAGCAGCTCATATTCCGCCAGAGCGGATTCCGGGCCAAGCCGGGCGTTGCGATAGGGGTGGACGCTGACGCCGTCGACGAGCTCCAGCAATCCCCTGTCAAAACAGGATTCGAGAAAAGCGAAATCAAACCCCGACACCGCGGGCGCGACGATGCAGGCGTCACGGTCATGCTGCCGGATCACCGGCGTGACGGTCCGGCACCAGGCCATGTAATCATTCACATTGGGCTGCGGCGTCCAGAAATGATCCAGGTTGGGCTCGTTCCATAGTTCCCAGATAATCTCTTTATCCGCGTAGCGGGCGGCAAGGGCGGAGCAGAACCGGGCATAGGCCTGGCGGCCGGTCTCTGAGAAAGGCGCCCTCCCTTCATCGTAGAGGGGATTGCTATAGTTGATGATGAACAGCAGGCGGATTTTGCGCTGATCCAGCTTTTCTATCAACTGATCGATGGCGCGGAAATCGTATTTCCCGCTGCTCTTTTCCACCGCCGCCCATGAGACATCCATGCGAACGATGCCGATGCCGGCCTGCTCGATCATTTGCCAGTCTTTTTCGTTGCCTTGATAGAAATGGATGTTGACGCCGACGCCCTGGGGCACTGTGCGCATGTGCACCTGTGGGTGGGTTTGCGGCGCGACCACCGATTTTTCCCGGCAGCTTGCCATCACCAGCGCAAGAGACAGCGACACACTAAATAGTATTTTTTTCACTATGATTCACCTCAGAGATTGTCCTCAGGGTCGATTGGCAGCCGTTCCCGTTAGGAGGGCCGGTCCCATAGATGGAATTATTAAAGCGGTTAACTGTTATCAGCGGAAATATAAGCCGCGCTTTTTATAAGAACAAATGATTTTTTCGAATCCGTGTGCAACAGTGATTCCACCCACCAAGCGGGAGGTGTTTTGAAAATGATCTGCAGGGAATATTTTTTTCGGGCAATACCATCTCGGGCATGAAAGAGATGAAACAAGAATAGGGAGGTCAGCGCAGGCGAGTGGTTAATAGTCGATGCGGAAATCACGGTAATGGCTGGGTGTGCAGGAGATAAAGGTCACTGATTCCACAAAGCCCCATCCCGGCCCTTTATGGCACCATTGAAGAAAGGCATCCAGCTGTTGTTCCAGCCCCTCTGCCTCGATATAGACCCGCCCATCCGGCAGGTTCCTTACCAAACCGGTGATGCCAAGGCTCTGCGCCTGGTGAACGGCGCTCCAGCGAAATCCAACGCCCTGAACCTGTCCTGATACATGGATTTTATATAACCGTTTTTGCTCAGGCATGTTTTCGATCAACTAATCCTTGACAAACGCAGTGCTTTTGGCCTATATTAAAGTATCTCGCTTTCACGCTTGGCGGCCCGCGCCGAAGACCGGCGGGCTGCCGGCTGAATAATCACTGGACGCACTTCTGAAACGGACCCTTTTATGACCTATTCCAAGCGGATGACCCGAGCTCTTGCCGGTCTGTTTTTTTTGCTGCTGCTCGCCAACCTGTATCTGTTTTTGACTCGTGAATGGGAAAGCTCCTTTTATCCCACATCCTATGCAACATTATACTATCCTGCCGATATTCCGACCATCCGTAAATGGAAAGTCGTGGATCGCAACCGGCTTCAACTGTTTCTCAAGGGCCAGGTGCGAGTGGCGGAATGGCAGGTCTACACCGACGGCGGTCAGCCCCAACGCGCCCTCGGCATGTCGCCGTCTTTTCGAGTGGATACAACCTTCGCCCAGTTGCACACCTATCGTCTTGTGCCTGTTCCAACAGACGCCTGTCCGGCCGTGGAAATGACCATGCAGTTCTATTCGCGTGAGTTCTATGGTTCATTGGGCATGCGCCGCAGCACCGATGCCTACATCGTGCGCTCCAACGTCGCCTGCGGCGAGTTCCGCCAATACGCCCTGCAGGACTGGGTGGATGACTATGCGTATGTCGGCAAGCAGGGGCTGGATGAGACGGACCGGCTGCTGCGCGAGGAGGTGGGCATTAGGCAAGGCGATTCAACGTTTGTGCGCATGGAAAAGCTCGCCCGCTATCTGCGCATCAAACTCAAGGATGCGCGCGGCGTGCCCAAGGACGACGAACGCTGGATGAATCCATGGGTGCTTTATCAGGAGATGGCAGGGGGCACGGGCAAAGGGTGGTGCACCCAGCACGCGCAAATCTATGTCTATTGGGCGAACCGCGCCGGCATACCGACGCGGTTCGTGTTCGGCGCTCGCACGGAGGATAATACCATTGTCTACACCGGTCATGCGTTCGCCGAGTCCTTTATCAAAGAACAGAACCGTTGGGCTTTTATCGATCTGGCGCACGCCCATATTTACATCACCGACAAGAATGGCCAGGTGTTGAACTCCGCCCAGCTTTTTCATCTGAATCAGCACAACGCCTTTGACGGCGTTCAAGCGCGCCTGTATATGGATTGGGAATGGCCTGCCAAACTGGGGCTCTCCTTTTCCGATACAGCGGTGACCATGCCCTATGCCCTTTGCAACGAAGCCGTGCGCAGTGAATTTACCGCACACTCTATTCTAAAATACCGCCGGCCGCCGAATGTCGAGGACGTGCGCGAGATCTATACGGGATTTTTTCGTGATCGCACGTTTTTAACCGGCAACCTGGAACGCTACCTCTGCAAGCCGCAGCTCGCTTATTCGCTGTATCCGACGGAAGGGGCGCGCACCTATGCTGTCCGACGGACTCTATTTGTCGCCCTGGTGGCCTGTATCCTGCTCTGGCTTTTTTTCAGCCTCCATCAGAGAAAACGGGCCGGCGCCGTCTCCCGGACCTAAGCCCAAGCCTGGAGGGGACCAGCACGCGTACTGAAGGAGGATGGCCGCCCTGTGAAACGACGGCCGCCGGCGAGCAGGCTTTTCTAACTTGTCCTGCGGAACACGCGCGATCAAAAGACCGCCTGACCCGCTTCATCT
>CAZKQR010000340.1:0-3196 GCA_964554965.1 uncultured Cytophagia bacterium
TCCTTATCCACAGACAACCTCCCGTTGATTTCAGTTTACAATAATTTGTGTTACTGTGATCGACCGCTGGTGATTCGACCGGTGCATAGGCTGGAATAGCGAAGCGGCTTGCGACGAGGCCGCTCGACCAAAAGTGATTATTTCTTCTCCGCTATCTTTTCAACCGCTCGAACGAATCGCTGAAACAGGTAGACGATGTGAATCAGCAAACCGATTCCACACAAAGAGAAAAAACAACAAAGACTCCACCAACATGCCTTCTTGGGGTCCCATGACTTGCTCTTCTCTCTGATGGTTGCGTGCAAGGATCATCCAAATTCAATCCAAACGTGTTGCCCGGTTCAACGCATCCCGCGTCGCCTTGGCCGCCGTGGCGGCCGCAGCCGCGAAATCGTCTCCGGACGAGGCATAAAGGATCGCCCGGCTGGAGTTGAAGAGTGCACCACCGCCCTGAGCGGTGAGCCCAAAACGAACCGAGTTCTCAAGATCGCCGCCCTGAGCGCCGATGCCGGGAATGAGAAACGGCAGCTCCGGCGCCAGTTTGCGGATTTCCTGCAGCTCAGCCGGATGAGTGGCGCCCACCACCAGCCCACAATTGCCATGGCGGTTCCACTCGCCCACTTTGAGGGCGATCTTTTCATACAACCTGATCCGGCCGTCGGAAAAGTGCTGAAAATCCTGCGACCCTGGATTGGAAGTCAGGCAGAGAAAAAACACCCCCTTTTCTGGATCCTGCAAAAAAGGCGCGGTAGAGTCTGTTCCCATCAGCGGATTGACCGTGACGGCATCCGCGCCGAGGCCGATGAACAGCGCCCGACTGTAACTCAACGAAGTGTTGCCGATGTCGCCGCGCTTGGCGTCGGCGATTCTGATCACCTCAGCCGGCAGATAAGCAAAAGTTTTTTCCAGCGCCCGCCATCCTTCCAGACCCCAGGCCTCATAAAAGGCGGTGTTGATTTTAAAGGCAGCGGCATAGGGCAGTGTGGCGTCGATGACCGCCTTGTTGAATTGAAACAGGGGATCCGGCTGCCGGCGTAAAGAGGCCGGTATTTTTTCCATCACGGTGTCCAAGCCCACGCACAGCAGCGTTTTTCTGGTGGAGAGGATGTCGTTCAGCTTTTCATTAAAGGTCATGGAATCACCTCAAACAAAGGATCTCCGCACGGGGCGGCTGTTCTCCATCAACTTGCAGCAGCGCCACACTCGGCCGCTGGTCCTGTCTCGGCCGGCTGATGGAACCGGGATTGATGTACAACGTAGAGCCGATATGCTGAATAGAGGCCACGTGCGAGTGGCCAAAGATTTGAATCTGTCGCACAGACGCCGGCGCTTCCTCCGGAGTCTCTTGCGGAATATGGGTCACCTGAACCATCAGACCGTTGACTCGCAGCGTCTGCTGAAGGGGGCAATGCCGGCGAACGCGATCGTCATCGCAATTACCATACACCGCGGTCACCGGCGCCAGTGTTTGCAGAGACAGGACGATATCCCAATCGCCGATGTCGCCGGCATGGATGATATGCTGCACATCGGCGAACAGACTGAACACGGCATCAGGCAGCCGGCGGTGCGTATCTGAGAGGACGCCGATGCGGCAGGGCGCCGGCAGTTCGATGAGCGGCTGTTGTTCCAATGAATCGTTCATCCTCAAAGAAGAAATCCCAACACGGCATAGCCCAGCAGACTGACGCCTGCGGCCAGCAGGGCATAGGGAAGCTGCGTGGCGACATGGTCGATGTGATCACAGGCGGAAGCCATGGAGGAGATGATGGTGGTGTCGCTGATGGGCGAGCAGTGATCCCCGAACACACCGCCGCCGAGAACCGCTGCCAGGGTCAGGCCCATGTGCAAGCCCAGCGGTTCGACCATGGGCATGGCGATGGGGATCATGATGGCGAACGTGCCCCAGGAGGTGCCGGTGGCAAAGGCGATGCCGCACGAGATGAGAAACAGCAGAGCAGGCACCAGTTTGGGGGTGATGAACGCGTCGGCCAATCCGGCCACATAGGGACCGGTGCCCAAGGCCCGGCAGGTGGCGCCGATGGCAAAAGCCAGCATCATTAAAGCGGCCAGAGAGACCAGACCGCCCACGCCTTTCATGAACTGATCCATGATCTCCCGAACCGTCAACAGGCCCTGCAGCCGATAGGCAACCGCTGCCACAGCCAGGCCCATGAGCACGGCCCAGAACACCGCGGTGGAGCCGGAGCCCTGCATGAGATTGCCGTGACCGGTGATCAGCAGGCCGATCGGCATCATGATCACCATCACACCGACGGGCAGGACCATGTTGACAGCGCGCAGTGGAATGCCTGGCTTGGGCTGCACGGCCAGAACCTCCTGGGAGACCAGGGGTTCGGCGCCGTCCCTCGCTATTTTCCCCCCTAGCACCCGTTTTTCCGCGGCCGCCATGGGCCCCAGGTCCTTCTGGCTGAGAATGGTCCACAGCACCAGGGCGATGGCGATGATGGCGTAAAAATTGAACGGCATGGAAGCGACAAACGCCTGCACCGGATGGCCCACGTGCTGCTCCTGAAGCAGGCCGATGATAAACGCGCCCCAGGCGTTGAGGGGAATGAGAATACATTTCGGCGCAGAGGTGGAATCGCAGATATAGGCCAGCTTTTCCCGCGACACTTTCAGTTTGTCAAACAGAGGTCGGCTGACGCTGCCGGCCACCAGCACGCAGATGCTGGATTCCACAAACACCACCATGCCGGTGAAAAAAGCGAGCAGTCCGGCTTGACGACGCGTGGTGACCCAGCCCCGCCGGGTCACCCACTGGACAAACCCTTCCATGCCGCCGGAGTACTGGGTAAAAGTGATCAACGCGCCCACCATACAGCTGAACAGAATCACCTTGGTGTTGCCGGCGTCGCTGAAGACCTGTACGCAGGCCTCCAGAGCGTCCACCACCCCTTTGAGCGGATTTCCTCCGGCTAAAATGGTATAGCCGAGAAAGACGCCGGCGAACAGGGAGAGAAAAACCTGTTTGCTCCGGATGGCGAGTAGAATGGCCACCAGCGGCGGCAGAATCGACAGCCAGCCGTAGTCGGGTGCGGTCATACGTCTTATCTCTCTGCGTAAAAATCCGTGCGCTGCTTTGAAAGGCGCGACGCGGCCCCGGACCGGTTCAGAATCAACCGCGGAACAGAAGCGACGGCTCTTTCTGCGCCCCAGGGTATGGGCTAAAATC
>CAZKQR010000340.1:3206-4755 GCA_964554965.1 uncultured Cytophagia bacterium
GATCTCCGCCGCCTTCGATGTTTCTGCCGTCACTGATCCGCTCAGGATCAGCAGACGGACTGGGGCGCCGGCTCTTTCTGCGACGCAGGGTGTGGGCTAAAATCCCTCGTTGATTTTGTTGTAGATCAGCACGAACAGGTCGTCGATCTTTACACGCGACTGGGTCATCGAGTCGCGTTCGCGCACGGTCACCGTTTCGTTCTGCAGGGTTTCGGTATCGACGGTGATGCAATAGGGCGTGCCGATTTCATCCTGACGGCGATACCGACGACCCACCGCGGCGCTCTCATCATAAAAGACCGGGAAATGGCGGCGCAGCTTTTCCTCGATGCGGTGCGCCACTTCGGGCATGCCGTCCTTTTTCACCAGCGGGAAAATGCCCGCTTTGATGGGCGCGATGCACGGATGAAAATGAAGAACCGTACGCTCGTCTTTTTCCAGTTTCTGCTCCTCAAAGGCGTCGCTCAGCACGCACAGGACCGTGCGATCGGCGCCGGCCGAAGTCTCGATGATGTACGGCATGTAGCGTTCCCGGGTGACTTCATCAAAATAGGTCAGGTCTTTCCCTGAGAACTCTTTATGACGAGTCAGATCGAAATCGGTGCGATTGTGAATGCCTTCGAGCTCTTTCCAGCCGAAGGGGAATTCATATTCGATGTCAAAGGCGGCGGAGGCGTAATGGGCCAGCTCGTCCTTGCCGTGCGGATGAAAGCGCATTTTTTCCGGACGGATGCCGAGCCGGCCGTAATACTCCTGGCGGTCGGCTTTCCAGTATTCGAACCATTCCTGGTCGGTTCCGGGCTTGACAAAAAACTGCATCTCCATCTGCTCGAACTCGCGGGTGCGAAAGATGAAATTCTCCGGCGTGATTTCATTGCGGAACGCCTTGCCGATCTGGCCGATGCCAAAGGGAATTTTCTGCCGGCTGGAATCGAGCACGTTCTGATAGTTCACATAAATGCCCTGGGCGGTTTCCGGCCGCAGATAGACCACACTGGCGCTGTCCTCCAGCGGTCCCATGAAGGTTTTAAACATCAGATTGAACTGACGGATGTCGGTGAGCTCGCCGCCGCAATCCGGACATTTACCGGGTTCGGCGATCAGGTCGCTGCGAAACCGGTGTTTGCACACTTTGCAGTCTACCAGCGGATCGGTGAATCCGGACACATGGCCCGAGGCCTCCCAGACGCGCGAGGCCATGAGAATGGCGGCGTCGAGACCGACGATGTCGCTGCGCCGTTCCACCATCCACTTCCACCAAAAATTTTTTATATTGCGCTTCAGCTCCACGCCCAGCGGGCCGTAATCGTAACAGGCGTTCAGCCCGCCATAGATCTCACTGGATTGAAAGATAAAGCCGCGCCGCCGGCACAGGGAGATGATTTTATCCATCTGCGGATTGGATTGACCTGCCATGAGTTCCTCTTCTTCAAGTTAGTTTGATTGAATTCTGCAATTGTTGTAAATAGGTGACCGAAGCCAGATGATGGAGGCTCTCCATATGGTAGCCGATATAGTGCATCAGGCATTCGTCCAGATCCCGGCCCAG
>CAZKQR010000341.1:0-4750 GCA_964554965.1 uncultured Cytophagia bacterium
CCCAAAAGTCCGGCTGAATGCCCTTTTCGACACAGCCCTGGATGGTGGCCAGATAATGGCCGCCGATGCCGGCCGGCCGTTTGTTCTGACGGATGAGCTCCAGAGCTTCGAGGATCAGGTCGAAACGGCCCTCGCGCACCAATCGGTCTGCGATCTGACCCTGAATATAGCAGGCGTGGGCGCCGCTGTCGATGGACATTTTGATGCCGGTGATCAGGTCATCCTGAAAAGCGCAATCAGAGATGAACTGGATCTTGCCGCCCACTTTGCGCCAATAGGCGGTGATCAGACGCGAAAGCTGCGGATTGCACAGCAATGTGTCGATGCCGCACGTTTCAGCCAGCTGCAGCGTGTCGAACACCTTCTGATCCGTATGATAGGCCTTGACCAATTTGGACACGTACAGCAGATCCCGGCTGTGCGCCCATCCACCGATCAGATTGCCGCCCAAAATCAGGCGGCTGATCTTTAGCGATCCGATCTGTCCCTTAGACAGCGTGCCCTTTAGCTCTTTGACGGCGGCGAAGCGAAAGGTCTTCAGGGTGGCGGAGGTCGCCATATCCTCGGGCCTGAGCTTGGCGGCCAGCAGATGCTGTTCCTCCCAGGATTCCCATTGACGCTTGCGCCTGAAGGCATAAGCAAAAGCAGCGCCGACCGGCAGCACCATCAAATTTCGCAGCACATAGCGCCGCTGCACGTCCACAGAGCCGGCGTGGGCTTCTCCCTCATCGGTGCGCTGCCGTTTTTGTTTGGCCCGGTTGCGAAAGCCGGAGATCATCGGGCCCAGACCCCAGGTGGGATAAAACAGCAGAAACACCAGCGCCAGCAGCTCGATCAGATTTTTGTCGATCAGCAGATAACTGCCCTCGCTGTACTGGCCGGAGAAATAACCGATGAGCGCCGGATTGGCGATGTAATAGAGCGTCAGCAGCAGGATGCCGATGAAACAACCGGTGCGGATCAAAACGCCCAGCAGCAAACACAGGCCCACTGCGATCAAGCCGATGATGTTAAGAAAATCCACCGCCTGGAGAAAAGGCGGATGCGCGACGATCCAGTGAAACAGATCGGACAGCAGCCATTTGGATTCAGAAAGGAAGGCAGCGGACGACCAATCGGTCGACAGCGCCTTGATCAAACCTTCATAGAGGAACTGCCATCCGATCGCCATGCGCAGAAGCGTGGCCAGAAAGGAAAAAATCCGGGACGGTTCCTTAGCAGCCTGCAGAGAGTGCGGCATCTCGCCTCCTTTTCCTGACTGAGGAGCATGATTAGTATTTTAAATATACAAAATTTTTTCTACATTTACCCATCAAATAAAGGAGTGCGCCATGAGAGAGAAAAAAGCACCGTTGTCCGAACCCGAGCTGAAAAAAATCGATGCCTATTGGCGGGCGGCCAATTATCTTTCCGTCGGCCAGATCTATCTGTACGACAATCCGCTGTTGCGCGAACCGCTGCAACCGGAACACATTAAACCGAGGCTTCTCGGCCATTGGGGCACCACGCCGGGCCTCAATTTCATCTATGTGCACCTGAACCGTATGATTAAAAAACGCAACCTGAGCATGATCTACATCGCCGGTCCGGGGCACGGCGGTCCGGCGCTGGTGGCCAACGTTTTTCTCGAAGGGACCTACAGCGAATATTATCCCGACATTTCCAACGACAGCGAAGGGCTTAAAAAACTGTTCAAGCAGTTCTCCTTTCCCGGCGGCATCCCCAGCCATGTGGCGCCGGAAACACCCGGCTCGATCCACGAAGGCGGAGAGCTGGGTTACTCCCTGGCCCATGCCTTTGGCGCGGTGTACGACAATCCGGATCTGATCGCCTGCTGTGTGGTGGGCGACGGCGAGGCGGAAACCGGACCCCTGGCCACCAGCTGGCATTCGAATAAATTTCTCAATCCGGTCACCGATGGCGTGGTGCTGCCCATCCTTCATCTCAATGGCTATAAAATCGCCAACCCCACGGTGCTGGCCCGTCTGAGCGATAAAGAGCTGAACCAGCTGTTCAGCGGCTATGGGTATAAACCCCATTTCATCTCCGGCTCGGACCCGGAATCGATGCACCAGAAAATGGCCGGCCTGCTGGACAAAGTGTTCGATGAGCTCCGCGAGATTAAAAGAAAAGCGCAACAGAACCTCGAGTGTCCGCAGCGGCCGGCCTGGCCCATGATCGTGATGCGCACCCCCAAAGGCTGGACCGGCCCCAAGGAGGTAAACGGAAAACAGGTCGAGGATTCCTGGCGCTCCCATCAGGTGCCGTTGACCGATCCGAAAAACAAACCGGAACAGCTGCAGGCGTTGCAAGCCTGGATGATGAGCTATCAGCCGGATCAGTTGTTCGACCAGGAGGGACGCTTCAAAGCGGAACTGGCCGAACTGGCGCCGAAAGGAACGCACCGCATGGGCGATAATCCGCACGCCAACGGCGGCATCCTGCTCAAAGAGCTGCGCATGCCCGATTTTCGCGATTATGCGGTTCCGGTCGTGAAACCCGGACAGATCGACGCGGAATCCACCCGCGTGCTGGGGCAATTTCTTGCGGACATCATGAAACTCAATCTGCCGAATAAAAATTTCCGCGTCTTTGGTCCTGATGAAACCTCCTCCAACCGCCTGGACGCGCTGTTCAAGGTCACCGGCCGCACCTGGATGGCGGAGCTCAAACCGACCGATGAGGGGTTGTCCAGCTATGGCCGGGTGATGGAAGTGTTGAGCGAACACCTGTGCCAGGGATGGCTGGAGGGCTATCTGCTCACCGGCCGGCACGGTTTTTTCTCCTGCTACGAGGCGTTCATCCACATTATCGATTCCATGTTCAACCAGCATGCCAAATGGCTCAAGGTCACAGACAGCGAAATCCCCTGGCGCAGGCCCATCGCCTCGCTCAACTATCTACTGACCTCCCATGTGTGGCGACAGGACCATAACGGTTTCAGCCACCAGGATCCCGGATTCATCGATCATGTGGTGAACAAAAAAGCCGACGTGGTGCGCATCTATCTGCCGCCGGACGCCAACACCCTGCTGTCGGTGACCGACCGTTGTCTGCGCAGCCGCAACCACATCAACGTGATCGTGGCAGGCAAACAACCGGCGCCGCAATTCCTCAGCATGGAGGAAGCCATCAAACACTGCTCCACGGGCATCGGCATCTGGGAATGGGCCG
Organism: uncultured Cytophagia bacterium; assembly: GCA_964554965.1. Classification (GTDB taxonomy): domain Bacteria; phylum Zhuqueibacterota; class Zhuqueibacteria; order Residuimicrobiales; family Residuimicrobiaceae; genus Anaerohabitans. Next base: position 3,175 of record CAZKQR010000341.1, read on the forward strand.
GCAACGACAAAGGCCATGAGCCGGACGTGGTGATGGCCTGCGCCGGCGACGTGCCGACGCTGGAAACTCTGGCCGCCGTTTCCTGGCTGCGCAGCACGTTTCCTGATTTGAAAATTCGCGTGGTGAACGTGGTCGACCTGATGACGCTGACGCCGGCCGGCGAACATCCGCATGGCCTGCGCGACAAAGATTTTGACACCCTGTTCACCACCGACAAGCCCATCATCTTTGCCTACCACGGCTATCCCTGGCTCATCCACCGGCTCTGCTATCGCCGTACCAACCACGCCAATCTGCATGTGCGCGGGTACAAAGAGGAGGGCACCACCACCACTCCGTTCGACATGGTGGTGCTGAACGATCTCGATCGCTATCACCTGGCCATGGATGTGATCGACCGGGTGCCCAAGCTGGGCTACGCCGCGGCCTATGCCAAACAGGCGCTGTCCGGCAAATTGATCGAGCACAAAGAGTACATCATGAAATACGGACAGGATATGCCGGAGGTGAAAAACTGGAAGTGGAACGTCGACTGATCGGCCGGCGGCAGCAGCCGCCAGAGACCCTCATCGCCTAACAGCACGGGGCGAGGGTCATCCTGAAAGCGATGCTCCTGGAGCTGAAATCTGTTTGTATTCGCGGAAAAAAATGCTACATTCAAAGAATTGAGCAAAATTCGGGAAAGCGAATGAAACGAAAAATCATCACCATCGACTCGGAAAAGTGCAACGGCTGCGGACTGTGCCTGCCCAACTGTCCGGAGGGCGCCATTCAGGTGATCGACGGCAAGGCGCGTCTGGTGAGCGATCTGTTATGCGACGGTCTGGGCGCCTGCATGGGTTATTGTCCGGAGGGCGCCATCAGCATCGAGGAGCGTGAGGCGGAACCCTATGACGAGACCAAGGTCATGGCCCGGATCATCCCGCAGGGCATGAACACCATCCGCGCCCACCTGAACCATCTGAAGGAACACGGCGAAATCGGCTATTACCGGCAAGCCCTGCAGATTTTGCAGGAGCATCACATCGTTATCGAAGGCGAGCCCGTGCTCGCCGGCGGCAGCGGCTGTCCGGGATCGCGCAGTCAATCCTTTCAAGGGCCTATACCGAGTCATGAGCCGGCCGGCCGGCAGCCATCGCAGTTGAGCCACTGGCCGATTCAGTTGCATCTCATATCGCCCTCAGCCGGCCACTTTAGAAATTCGGACCTTCTCGTTGCAGCGGATTGCACCGCTTTTGCGCTGGGCCATTTTCACCAAACGTATCTGGCGGGCAAGACGCTGATCATCGCCTGCCCCAAGCTGGACACACAACAAGAGATGTATCTCGAAAAGATCAAAGCGCTGATCGACGACGCGGCCGTGAACACCATCACCCTGCTGATCATGCAGGTGCCCTGTTGCGGCGGCCTGGTGCGGCTGGTGCAGACCGCCGCCGGTCAATGTCAACGCAAGGTGCCGATCAAAGTCATCGTGATAGACATCAAAGGGGAAGAGCTGAGAAACGAATGGTTGTAGTTCAAACCTTTTGTGCCCCTTCAGCGAATTTAACTTGATTGAGTGGAAGAAGATCGGTCC
>CAZKQR010000342.1:0-4747 GCA_964554965.1 uncultured Cytophagia bacterium
CTCAGCAGAACAATTTCCACCCAAAGATACATTTACCGATCAGAATTGAATGATCCTTTAAAAGCTCTATATACAATATACTTGCTTTTTAGGTAATTATAGTTTATATTTAGACGTCTATTTATAAAATATGGTTATAAAATGTACCAACGCCCTTTCTGGCTTGAAAAAATAGAGAGTGCCTGGCAAAGGCGACCGATCGTCTGGTTATCAGGAGCACGCCGGGTCGGCAAAACCACTTTGGCAAAAATGCTTAGCGATGCCGTCTATATGAACTGCGACCTGCCATCCGTCGGCCGCCGCCTCGCGGATCCCGAGTCCTTCTTCGACGGCTTGGCCCATGGAACCATCGTGGTATTGGATGAGATCCATCAGATGGCCGATCCAAGCCGGCTCCTCAAGATAGCAGCCGATGGCTATCCCCATCTCAGAATACTGGCTACCGGATCGTCCACTCTCGCGGCTACGAAAAAGTTTAGAGACGCCTTGACCGGGCGAAAGCAAGAAATCTATCTGCCGCCCGTGCTCTGGCAAGAATGCCGGGAGATTTTCGGCATTGCGGATCTGGACAAGCGGCTGCTCCATGGCGGTCTGCCGGAGCCATTGCTCAGCTCTCACAAGGACCCTGCGTTTTTTTCAGAATGGATCGACAGCTATTATGCGAGGGACATTCAGGAGCTCTTCGGCATACGCAATCGCAGCGGCTTTATCAAGCTCTTTCATCTTTTGATGCGGCAGAGCGGCGGACTGGCCGATTATACCGGTCTGGCCAAATTGAGCAGCCTGAGCTATCCAACCGTCAGAGCCCATATCGAAGCGATGAGCATCGCGCATGCCGTTTTTTTGCTGCCGCCTTTTCATGGAGGTGGAAGAAGGGAAATCATTGCCAGGCCCAAGTGCTACGGATTCGATACGGGGTTTGTCACGCATATAAAGGGGTGGGAGGGCATTCGTGTTGAAGACAGAGGAGTCTTGTGGGAACATCTGGTTCTGGATAGCCTGCGGAGCCGGTTTCACCCGAACAGCCTCTTTTACTGGCGCGACAAATCGAATCGCGAAATCGATTTTGTCCTCCATGACCGTGACCATCGACTTCATACTCTTGAATGCAAGATCAATCCGGACCAGTTCGAACCAAGATCGTTACTCGCCTTTCGCACACTCTATCCGCATGGCGCCAATTATATCGTCTCCCCTTTTGTGAAGGAAGCGTACACTCACCGATATACCAATCTGTCCGTAACCGTTTGCTCTGTGGAGGAAGCGCTCGCCGATCACTCGTGAATTCGAGCGCCCGGCAGTGAGAACCTCACCGTGTCCGTTCCACCTCGATGCCCCATTTCTGCAGCGTGGTGCCCATGCTGCGTTCCAACTGACCCAGCGCTTTCAGATAGCCGGCGATGGCGCGCAGCTCTTCGTTCTGCGCGTTGGTCATGTCGCGCTGATAGCTGATCACCTGAAAATTGCTGGACCGGCCCACGCGCATTTTGTCTTCCTCCAACTGCAGTTTTTGCGCCGCCAATTCTTTGGCCCGCTGCGCCAGTCCGACCTGTTTGAGCGTGTACTGCACCAGCCGCACCGCGTTCTCTACATCGATGCGGATGTTGTCGCGCAGCTCCTCCACATATATTTTCTGCCGATCATTCGAGATGCGCGTCAATTCATAACCGTTGGCCAGATACTGCTTGTTAAAGGGAAAGGAAAAAGACAACCCGACATTCCAGGTCAGGGTATTGAAGCCAAAGGCCTCCTGGGTGGTTTTGAGAAAATCATCGGTGCGGTTGGCCTCGCTGCCGATGCTGGCATAGCTGCCCAGATAGTAGCGGTTGCTGTTTTTCGCCACCAGCAGATCCATGTCCGAGATGGCCAGATACAGCTGCCAGATCAACCAATCCGGGCGATTGGCATAGGCCCGGTTCAGGCACTCCTCCACATCCAAGGCCACGGGTTCAAAGTCCATCTGGGTGGTGGGCCGGATCAGCAGCCGCTTTTCCAGATCCAGCTGCGACTGCAGCGCCACCTGGGTCAGGATGATCGAGTTCTCCGCCCCGGCCACCGAGATCTCCCTGGAGGCCAGGTCCGATTCAGCTTGGACGATCTCCTGCGCAGCCATACGGCCGCTCTCGATCAGGCTTTTATTGATCTCGAGCAGATCTTTGGCCCGGTTGAAAGCCTGTTGTTGAATTTTGAGATCCTCATAGACCAGAATCAGATCCCAATACTGACTTTCGATGGCTGTGATCAAATCGATCAGATTCTGCTTCACGCTCAGGAGAGAGACGTTGGCATAGGCCTTGGCGCGATCGATGGGGATCATGTTGACCCTGATGCCGAACCCCTGCAGCAGCGGTTGACTGATGGAGATGCCCACATCCGCGTTGTAATTGGTGACGCCGACGAGATTGGAGGACTCGCTGGTGCTGGTGTTGACGCCGATGCTGACCGAGCCGCCGGTCTCCAGGGCGCGGGAGAAACCCAAGGAACTCGAGTAGCCTTTCTTTTTTATCGAATAGCCCAAATCGTCATTGCGGCTTTCGTTGCGGCCGCCGTTGATATAAGCCGAGGGCAGGAAGCGGTACTCCGCCTGCTTTAAATTCAGATTAGAGATCTCTTCCGAAAACCGGTAGTATTTCAGGATTCGGTTGTGGCGGGTGGCCAGGTCAATCATCGCCTCCAGCGTCAGCGGCGCATAGCCAAGAGAGTCAATAACGATCACCGGTTCTTCATTCGGCAGAGACTCGTCCAACGAGGGCGGCCGGCTCTGCAAGCGTACCTCCACGGCGGCCGCAGGGTCCTGCGGCCGGGCCGGCGCGCCTGCAAACAGCAGAAGGGAAAACAGATGGTACAGCACGACGCAGGTTTTTTTTGTCTTCTTTTTCATAGGGGATACAACCGATTTTTGAAAGTAAACACTGCTCACCCTCTCCACAGAAAAACAGCCGGTGAGCCGCCGATGGGGGATGAAGCGAAGAGCAGTACGGGACAACGAGCGCTCAACCGGCCGAGGCCGTCGATTGCACGCGCCAGCCGATGAAACCGGTCAACGCGCAGCCGATGAGCACGGTGAGCAGGATCGGTTCAGGGTCCAACTGCCATATCCAGTTATTCAGGTCGCCGATGATCCAGACGACCACCTGACCGATCAGCACGCCGCCCAGGCTGGTCATCGCTCCGATCAGCAGGGAGCGGACGACCATACTGCGGCCGGCCGGCTTGTCGACGTTCGCAAGCCCGGCGTTATTTTTTTCCAGAATCAGAATCAGGTACAACTGCCAGGCGCCGAACAGCAACGCCATGCCGGCGAGACCACCGGCAAAGATAGAGATGAATCGCATGCTCTGAGCGATGCGGTGGGCGAACAGGACCTGATTGCTGATTTCATAGGTCGAGATGTCGCCCACCAGCTGGGTCAGTCTGGTCTGAATGTGATCGGCCGTTTCCGCAATGGCGCGCGACGGCTGAGCGGCCAGGGTCACTTTGGTAAACTCTTTCCCCTTGCTGAACTGCATCATGGTATAGTAGGGCAACAAAACCGCATCATCCAGGCGGTAGGTTCCGGAGAGCGCAGGGCTGGGCGCCAACACGCCGATCACCCGGCAGATCTGCCGGCCGACCTGCAGCGAGCGGCCGACGAGAGAGTCCGCCGTGCTCTGCGTCCACCGCTTGTTCAGCCGGTTTCCGACCACGCAAAAGGCGGCGGTGGAATCCAATTCGCTGATAAACCGGCCTTGCTGCAATTTGAGATTGAAAACGGTGCGGTATTCTGCGGTGACGCCGATCACCGCGGTCTCGATCTCATTGCCCTGATAGCGCACGCTTTCCAACCGGTGCGATTCGGTGGTGACTCCGGCGATAAAGGACGGATCCCGTTTCAGCACATTGAGCAAGGACGGCTGCAACCGCCGGATCTGCGCAGCGCCGCGGCCGCTTTTGCCGTGACGATGAATGATGGAGAAAAGGTCTGCGCCCTCTGAGTGAAACCGGCGGGCGGTCTCGCGGCGTACGACATTGTTTGAGTACAGCAGGACAAACAGACAGGTGCAGCCGAGGATCAGGCTGATCAGAACCAGCCGGAATCGCAAAAGAAAAGCCGATGGGATCGAATGAGAAAAAACTTTTTTCATATCCACATCCCATCAGCGCAAGGTTGGAATTAGGACCGGCTCGCCCGGCTGCAATCCGCTTTCAATAACGATGCGGCTGCCGTCGCAATAGCCGGGACGCACGGAACGAATCGCCGGCTCTGCGTCCCCCTTGCCGATCATCACCACATCTTTGCCGTTCATGCGCGACAGTGCTTCGATGGGCACGGTCACCACGCCTTGCAGGGACGACAAACGGATCGCCGCCTCCGCCTGCATGCCGAATCGCAGTTTGGAGCGCGCCTCAGCGGGCATGTCCGGAATGCTGATGCGCACCGGATAATAGGTTTCATCCTCGCTGATGGTGGCGGTCGCAGCGATCCAGTCAACACGGCCCTGCAGCACCAGATTGGGGAACGACAGGCCGGTGACCTGCACGGCCTGGCCGACTTGAATATCCCGGGCGCTCAACTCGCCGACCTGCGTGTTGATGATAAACGCCTCGGTAGCGCCGATGGTGACGATGAGGTCGCCCTCCTTGAACAGATCGCCCTCTTTTTTGATCGTCTCACGCCGTCCGTCGCTGGCCTCCGGGGCCATGATCATGCCGGCCACCGGCGCGCGAATGACCGAAGCCTCGTAACGGGCTTCGATCTCATCCAACT
>CAZKQR010000343.1:0-4746 GCA_964554965.1 uncultured Cytophagia bacterium
TCTATGCCGTGTCCACTGAGGGAGAGTGGCCCGAACAGCTCCCTGTGCCGCAGGGCGTGCTCGCCGGCTACTCCCCGGACGGCAAAAAACTGGCTTACTGCCCCAAAGGCCGCGAGGAGTATTACTGGAAGCGCTACAAGGGCGGTCAGTATGTCGACCTCTGGCTCTATGATTTCACCACCAAGGAGTACATGGACCTGACCGACTATGTCGGCAAAAGCGCCTATCCCATGTGGATCGGCGACAAGCTCTATTTTGTCTCCGACCGCGGCGAGGACGGCATCGCCAACCTCTATACCTATGACCTGGCCGGCAAAGCGGTGGCACAGATCACCTTTTTCAAGGATTTTGACGTGCAGATGGCGGCCACAGACGGCCGGCAGATCGTCTATATGCGCTCCGGATATCTCTACGTGCTCGACAGCAAGAGCAACACCAGCCGCAAGGTTGATATTCAAATCCCCAGCGATCGCTGGCAGTTGGCCGACCGCACCATCAATCCCAAAGAGTACATTCAGAACATGGCCATCGCCGCCGGCGGCAGAAGCGTCGCCTTTGAGGCCCGCGGCGATGCCTTTGTCGTCCCCACCGACGATAAAAAGGAGACGCTCAACCTCACCCGCACTCCGGGCTCGCGCGAACGCTACGCCCAGCTCTCTCCGGACGGCCAGTGGCTCGCCTTTTTCTCCGACAAGAGCGGCGAATACGCCCTCTACATGATCAAAGCGGACGATTCGGGAGGCGAGTGGATCAAGCTCACCGACGACCTCCAAACCACGGTCTACCATCTCGAGTGGTCGCCGGACAGCAAAAAAATCCTCTTCGGCGACAAGTCCTTCACCCTTTGGTACGTCGATGTAGCGGCGAAAAAATCGACCAGAATCGCCTCCTCCAACCGGCTCAAGAACGACGAGTTCACCTGGGAAATCAGCGACTATACCTGGGCGCCGGACAGCAAATGGATCGCCTACTCTTTTGTTCAGGAGAATCGCAACTCAATCATTCATCTATACAACCTGGAACAGGCGAAGAGCTTTGCGATCACCGGCGATTTCTACGACAATCTTTATCCCACATTCGACGCCAACGGCGATTATCTCTATTACCTCTCCTATCGCAACTATAACGATGTGCAGATGGACGTCTATGAGGACAACCACATTTTACCTCGGCCGGTGCAGGTGATGCTGGTGCAGCTCAAAGCGGGCCAGGCGCCGTCTCCCCGACACGGGCTTGCCAGGCCGCGTATGGGCCGCAGACCCGGCGGCATGAGTGAAGAAATGCAGGAAGGGCGCCCCCCCGCGGCACGGCCAGCCCATGTCGGGGAGACGGCCAAGTCCGATGCAGCCGGCGCGTTCCGCATCGATCTGCAGGGCATCGAGGATCGCCACTTTGTCGTGCCGGTGAAAGCGGGCAACTATTTCTTCGCCAAAGCGGCTAAAGGCCGAATCACCTTTGCATCTGTGGATGAGTTCGGCGAGGATGAATACGAAGAGCTCTACCTGCCCGGCGGCCGCGACAAGTGGGAGCTGCACATTTATACTGTAGCGGAACAGAAGGAGACGGTGCTCGAGCAAAAGATCTCGGACTGGCGCATCTCAGCCGACGGCGAAAACATACTCATCAAAAAGCTCAACGATTATTATACCATGAGTCTCAGCAAGCTGAGCAACAAGAACGCATCCAGTTCCAACAACGGAACTTTTACGCCACCGAAGACCTCTTCCAGCGGTCCCGGCAGGCAGGGTGACAAGGATCTAGGCGACAAACTCGATCTCGACGGCATGCTCTACACCGTGCAGACGCAGTCTGAGTGGAACCAGATCTTTAACGACACCTGGCGCTGGTACCGCGACTTTTTCTACGACAAAGACATGCACGGCCGCGACTGGAAAAAAATGGGCGAGACCTACCGCCGCACTATTCCCCAGCTCAACTCGCGCGACGATCTCAACGGGCTGCTCTCGCAGATGGTGGGTGAGCTCTGCGTCTCGCACACTTACATCAGCGGCGGCGACCGGGGTCCGGCGCAGCGGTCCGAGCGCGCGACCTTTACCGGTTTGCTCGGCGCCGACCTGGTCCCGGCAGAGGGTGGTTGGTACCGGCTGGCTAAAATTTACGGCCCCAGCGATTTCAACCGCAGCCTCGAAGGCCCGCTGGTGCGTCCGGATGTGCGGGTCAGCGAGGGCGACTATCTGATCGCCATCAACGGCAGGGAGATCAAATACCCGGAGAATCCGTTCAAATATCTCCAGGTCACCGGCGAGGAGAAGGTCAAGCTCACGGTCAATAGCCGTCCGGCAGCGGCAGGAGCCAAAACTCTATCGGTCACCCCGTTGCGCTCGGAATACCAGCAGCGCTACTTTCGCTGGGTCGAGGATAACATGAACCGAGTGCTCAAGGCGAGCAACGGTGAGATCGGCTATATGCACATCACCGCCATGGGCGTGCGCAATCTCGGCGAGTTCGATAAATTCTGGCGCGCCTTTCGCTACAAAAAGGGTTTGATCATCGACGTGCGCGGCAACGGCGGCGGCTGGACCGAGTATTTTCTCATCGACAAGCTCGAGCGCAAACAGGTCGCCTACAACGTCATGCAGGGCATGGAACCCTTCCGCTATCCCAACAGCGCCTCCCGCGCCCATTACGCCGTACTGACCAACGAAGCCAACGGATCGGACGGTGAGGCTTTCATTGAGGATTTCAAGGCCAACAAGCTGGGTACGGTCATCGGCGTGCCGAGTTGGGGCGGGCTGGTCGGCATCATCAACGGCCAGAAGACCATCGACAACGGCACCGTGCAGCAGTCCAACAACGCCTTTTTCGGCCGCGAGGGCAAGTGGCTGGTGGAGAACCACGGCGCTGATCCCGACATCCTGGTGGAGAACGATCCCGCTTCGGTGATGGCCGGCCGGGACAAACAGCTCGAGACCGCTGTGGAGGTGCTGCAAAAGCAGATCAAGGAAAAACCCTGGACCTTTCCGTCCAGACCCGCGTATCCGAAAAAATGACACCACGCAACGATTGTCAATGGCCTTGTAGCCGCCGATGTGGTGATATCAAGACGACGCACCGATCATGCCATGCCGCAGCCTAACAGGAAATACTAACAGGAAATACCATCTCGATGATGAAAAAAATATTCGCCCTATGCATTTTTCTCTTTACCACGCTCTTCCAGCGCCCGGACGCCGTGGCGCAAACCGCTCCCTATCCGGATCAGCACTTTGTCCTCAACGGCGCAGACTCGCTGCTGGCTAACGCGGAATCCCGTAAAAACATCATTCGCTCGAGCGACGGCAAAAGCCTGGCCATGGCCGACAACGCCAGCGATGCGCTGATTATTTTTAAACCGCAGAAGGCCCCTTATCCCTGGAACCTGGGCCTTCCCTCATGGAACGGAACAGCGCCGGGCGACAGCGGCGGATTTCGGGTCAGCGTTCGCGTCCCTTACATGTCCGGCTGGTCCACCTGGTTGGATGTGGGCTATTGGAAGGACGACTTCTGGCCAACGGTCAAGCGAACCGCCTTCGGCGGAGGCATGGTCGACATCGATTTCTTACAGCTCAATGAATATGCCACCACCTGGCAGATCGCCGTCCAGTTCAAGCGCAAGAGCGCGTCGGTCTCTTCTCCCACCCTGTCCAGACTCTCCTTTTTCGTCAGCGACAGCCGCACCACCGAAACCGTCGATTATGCCGCGCTTCTGGCGGACAAGCCGGCGGCCATTTTCATCCCCACCACTTTTCTGGCGCAGCGAGATGTCTCCGCAGAGTTCGGCGGCAGAATCTGTTCGCCCACCACGGTGACGATGATCCTGAAGAGTTATCACATTCCGGTGGACCCCCTGTCATTCGCCCTGGACACCTATGATCCCTATTACGATATTTTCGGCGGCTGGCCGCGGGTGGTGCAGAACGCCTCCGAGTACGGAGTGATCGGCGATGTGGTGCGCATTCGCAGCTGGAGTCAGGCTCGCGACCTTCTGGCCGGGGGCGGCCGCCTCGCCATGTCCATCGGCGAACCGCTTTATGGCGGCCATCTCGTCATGCTGGCGGGTTTTACCGCCAACGGCGACCCCATCGTTCACGATCCGGCTCGCCCGAGCGACGGCTATGGCCATGTATTCAACAAGAGCGATCTGTCGCATGCGTGGTTCGACAAGGGCGGCGTGGCCTATTGCTTTTTCCAGGATCATTCCGGCGCCACGCTGGCAGCAGGTCTGCCGCAACCCGCGCAGCCATCAGGGTTACGGCTGTCGCAGAATTACCCCAATCCGTTTAACGCGGTCACGAATTTTGTATTTGAAACGGATAAAGCCGGGTTTGTGGAATTTACCATCAGCGATGTGACAGGAAGACGCGTGGTCACGCTGCTCAACGGCCAGCAGCCGGCTGGAACCCATCGCATCAGATGGGAGGCCAGGGATGCGGCCGGACTTGCGCTCGCCGGCGGCATGTATCTTTATCAGCTTCGCTTTGAGGACCGAGAGGTTAGAAACGGGAGGTTGTTGCTGATCAAGTGATCGAAAGGCGTCAGCGGCCGGCTGCCTGGCCGGCGGGAGAATCGGGCGCGAACAGCGCCTGCTTTTTCGGCGTCTTTTTCATCTTGACAATAAACGTCGAATCAGGCCCTATGGCAACGGCCACCGAGTGAAGCGAATCGCCGGACTGCCACGCCAGCAGCTGCTTGCTCTCCAGCAAAGCCAGCTCCCGGTTCATCCCTTCAAACGATTTGCGGTCCATG
>CAZKQR010000344.1:0-4726 GCA_964554965.1 uncultured Cytophagia bacterium
GATCCTTCCGCCCTCGCCTGGAATCCCGCCTCCATCGGCCTGGTTCGTGAGACCGATCTGTTCTTTTCCTACAAACGGCCGTTTCAAATCGATCATGTCGCTGCCGCCGGCTTTGTGCCTTTTATCGGCAGTTTTGCCGCCAGCGTGCAAGAGACCCCGGCCGGACAATCCGTCGCCGCAGGGTGGGCCCATGAATGGCCCTCCCGCCTGGTCACCGGCGCTGCGATGGAGAGCCGTCTGGTTGACGGCGATCGTCATCCCTGTCTCGCCTTTGGTCTTTTGTATCATCCGGCGCCGCCAAGTCCTTCCACCCGCGTTGATTCCTTCACCCCGAAAACTATTTTGCGGAATTTCACCGTGACCGCGGCGATCCAGGGCATTGCTCTGGATAATTCAAACACCTCGCCGCTGGTCCATCTGGCCGGCAGCGTCGATCTGCCGTGGCATCAGGCTGTGCTGCTGTACGCCGTCCATTTGCATGAAAACGAGCGGGTGCAGCAGCTGGCCGCATCGTTTTCTCTCACCCCCTTTCTCCAGGCCTTTGCCGGCATCAGCGATTTTGACGCAAAACAGGCGGCCGCGGGTCTGAGCGGGAGCTGGCAGAATCTGCAGCTGCACGCCGGTTATCACCTGGAGCGCAAGGAACTGCTGCTCGCCACCACCATTCGCCTCGGCGCATCAGGAAAAGAACTGTCGCAGCGGGCGCAGACGCGGGCGCAGGCATTTTTCGACAGAGGAGAACGACGTCAGGCGTTTCGTTTCGGCAAGCTGGCGTTGGCCTATGATGAAGAGAATGAAAACGCGCAAAGCCTGATGCACGTGCTGGCGCCGGGCGTGGCCAACGGCGACGCGGTCCTCGACTCGCTGTTGAAAGAGGCGGATGAACTGGTTTCCAAGCGCTGGTATCTCTCCGCGGCAACGCACTATATTAAAGTGCTCAAGCTGGATTCTGAAAATCCACGCGCCCTCGCCGCCATGGTGCTGATCCGGTCGCAGGTGGATCGTCATATCGACAAATGGTTTCAGTTGGGCCGCCAATACGTCGAGCAGAATGAGCCGGCCGTCGCCCGCGAGGTTTTCGACGCCATTCTCCAGGTGCGGCCCGATCATGAACCGTCCCGCCGGGAACGGGACGAGATCAACCGCATGTTTGAAAGCAAAGCGCAAGCGTTCTATTTCCAGGGTCTGGGATATTACAGCCAGAAAAACTGGGACGGCGCCGAGGAGGCGTTCAAACAGGCGCTCGCCCTGCGGCCGGAATGGCAGGAGCCGCAGTCGTATCTCTGGCATGTTCAGGAGCAGCGAAAGCAGAGCCATGCAAGCCTGGAGCAGGCGTTGGAACAGGCCGCCCGTTTTGAAAAACAGGGGGACTGGATCAATGCGCGTAAACGCTACCGCGCGGCGCTGGCTGTGGACCCGAACAACCGTCTGGCTCTGGCCAAGCTGGAGGAACTGCAGACGCTCACCGGCAACCACGTGGAACGGCAATACGCCCGGGCGGAGGCCGCGTATCGCAGCAACGATACAGAAACCGCGCGGCGGTTGTTGACCGATGTGCTCGATCTGGCGCCCAACCATGCCGCGGGCCGACGGCTGCTGGAGGCGATAAACCGTTCTCTGCCGCTGTCCCTGCAGGCCATGTTTGAACGGGCGAACCGGCATGCGGAGCGCAACGAGCATGCGCTCTGCATCGAGGTGGCCGATTCCCTGCTGGAAGCCCGGCCGGAGATGGCTGAAGCGCAGCAGCTGCGTCGGCGCAGCATCCTCGCCCTGGACGCCGCCTCGCTGCTTGAAATCGCCAGAAAAAGATTTTTACGCGACCGCTACAACGAGGCCCTGCCCCTGATTCAGGAGGCGTTGAATAAAGAACCCAATCAGGCGCAGGCCGCCAGCCTGTTGGCGCAGACGCTTAAGCGTATGGAGGCCCAGGTGGACGCCTTTTTCAACCGCGGCATCGCTTTTTTCACCCAAGAAAAATACAACCAGGCCATCGTGGAATGGGATAAAGCGCTGGCCATCAATCCCAACCATCAGGGCGCCCGCGAATTCCGCCGCCGCGCACAGGAGCGGATCGATGCGTTGAACAAAATGCCCTGAGTGGTCTCGCGCAGCACACCTATTTGTTTTTCACGAAAGATCGATTTCATGAGCCCGAAAGCGGTGAAATCTTTTTTTTATTTTTTTCTCTCACGCTGCACACGGGCGGACCGGAACCTATTGTTCACGGCGTTTCTGCTTTCCTGTCTCTCCTTGGCGTTGTTAAAAGGCTGGGGCGATCAAGGGCGTGTTGCGCTGGTGGATGTTGAAGGCCGGCCATATGCCAGGCTGTTTTTATCCGAACCGCGTCGCCTGTCCATTCCAGCCAGACTGGGCGAGATGGTGCTGGTGGTGCAGGACCAGCGCCTACGCATCGAAGCATCGCGCTGTCCGCAGAAAATCTGCGTGCACAGCGGCGCCATCAGCCGCAGCGGTGAGCTGCTGGTGTGCGTGCCCAACCGCGTGGTGGTGCGCATCAGCGGCGGAACGGAAAATCCATTTGATCTGATCACTCAGTGAAGGAGCCCTTGATTCACCCCTCTGCTGTAACAAAAAGGCTGCAGCTCGGACTGTTGATCGCCGCAGGATTGATCCTCTTTGTGTTCGAAGCGCTGTTGCCTCGTCCCTTGCCCTGGTTCAAACTGGGTCTGGCCAATCTGGCCACGGTGCTGGCGCTCTACCGGTTTGGCGGCCGCTCTGCGCTGCTGGTCACCGTGGCCCGGGTGCTGCTGGGTTCGCTGATCGTCGGCACCTTCATGACGCCGGTTTTTTGGCTGGCCTTCAGCGCCGGTGTGGGTTCCAGTTTAGCCATGGCCTGGGTCAAAGGCTGCCGCCGCTTTTCTTTGAGCACCATCGGCGTCAGCCTGATCGGAGCGCTCGTGCATAATTCGATTCAGCTGCTGGCGGCCTACTGGCTCATCGTCCATCATGCGCAGATTTTTCGTTTGTTGCCCCTTTTACTTTTCCCCGCGCTGATCACCGGACCTTTGATCGGCCTGCTGGCCTTGCTCATTGTGGAAAAGTGGCAGGCCCTCGCCGGCTGAGTCACCCCGTTCAGCCGCAGCAGGCCCTGCGAATAAAAAAATTCACGCCTGTTTGCATTCCAAGATGGAACTTGATGTTCCTCCATGTGTTAGATAGGAGTGACCGGCTAAAGCACCAGGGCCAAATTTTAATTGTTATTTTCGCCAAAACTCTTTATTTTCTATAGACTATGCGTATTAAAAAAACCTACATACTGTGGCTGTTTGTGCTCCTGCTCTTCAGCGGCTGCGCTTATTACAACACTTTTTACAATGCGCAAAAGTTTTACAATATGGCCAGCAAGGAGCGCAAGAAACGAACCCGCACCCAGATCGTCGAGCTTTCCCCTGAAGAAAAGCAGCAGATGAAAAAACAGGGTTTGTCCACCGAGTCGGAAGCGGACCGGGCCGGCACCACTGAAATGCAGAACTATCAGAAGGCCATCGAGAAAGCCTCCAGCCTGCTCGAGTTTTATCCCAAGAGCCGGTGGGTCGACGACGCCCTGATCCTGTGCGGTGAGTGTTTTTATTATCGCCGGGAGTACACCAAAGCGCAGCGCAAATTCGAAGAGATCATTCAGCTTTACCCCAACAGCGAGTTCATCCCCAAAGCACGTCTGTTGCTGGCGAAAAATTATATCGGCCTGCAAGAGTTCGACAAAGCCGAGGCCATGTTCCGCGAGATGACGGTGAACAAGAGCCTGGAAAAATCTCTGCGCGAAGAGGCGCGCTACGAACTGGCCGGGCTTTACTATGAAAAAGGCGCTTACGATATGGCGGCCGACGCCTATCGTCTGGCGGCCAAAGAATCCGACGATCGCCTGATGAGCTCCATGTCGTTGTATCGGTTGGGCGAGTGTTTGATTTATCTCAAGCAGCCGGAGGAAGCGGTGGGCGTGTTCAAGCGGGCGGTGGGAGAAAGCCCGAATGAAGATTTCAAATCCCAAGCCACCTTCAAACTGGGTGAATCGCAGAGCATGATCGGCGATTACACTTCTGCGGTGCGCACTTTTTCCAATCTGCTCGCCAAGGAACTGGAGGTCAAACGCATTCCCGCCATCAAGCTGCAGCTGGCCAACAACATGATGCTTCAGGGTCAGGAAGAGGCGGCGCTCAAATGGTATGACGATATCATCAAAGAGCACACCCGCACCGATGCGTCCGCCAAAAGCTATTTCGCCCTGGCTCAGCAGCAGGAATACAAGATCGGCAATCTGGAGAAAGCGCGCGAGTACTATGAACTGGTGCGCGGCGAATTCGCCAAGTCCATCGTGGCGCCCAAAGCCAAGGAGCGATCCGACCACATTAAAGCGGCGATGGATCTGGTGGATGCCATCAACGAGATGCTGGGCATCAAAACAGCCCGGGATTCGCTCAAGGGCAAAGATGGGGCGGAGGCGGACAAGCGCGACGTGCGCGACGACGCGCCGATCAATCTTTCCAGCGACGGCATGTGGGTCAACTATAGCGGCCGCGATCGTCCGCCGCCGAAAACGCTGGCCGATTTGACCGAAGAGGACAAGCTTCGCGCTCAGGCGGCCAAAGCCATGGCCGCGGATTCGCTGTTGGCCAAAGGCGCTGCTCAAGAAGCCAAGAAGGACACTCTGTCCGCCGAAGAGAAGGCGGCGCGCGAGCTGAAAGACAAGAACCGCAAGCTGGCGGAAAAA
>CAZKQR010000345.1:0-4716 GCA_964554965.1 uncultured Cytophagia bacterium
ATGAGCCGGTTACTTTTTTTCACCGTACTTGTCGACGAACGCTCGAATGTCCTCCAAGTGCTGCAGGATCAGCCGGGCTTTGGAAACGCCGAAGGTGAAAGGAAACCGTTCTCCCGGATTGAGGGTGATCACCGGGTTGCCTTTGTATTCGCCGATCACCGGCCCAGAAGGGGTTGCTTCCCTGTCTTCCACATTTCCTCCTTTTATTTATGTTCCATGTCATACACGCCGTTCCAATCGTCAGGCGCCGGATGTTCCAGTTGGTCCAGGCAGCGCTGGGTGTAGATGCGCGCAGGGCCATCGGTGGGAAAATAGCGCAGAATGCGACGGAAGGAGTAGAGCGCATCCGCCCAGCATCGCTGGCGATAGGCGTTCAGCCCTTGAGCAAAGACATCGATGAGCAGGTCCTGTTCGATGTCCGGCAATGGCGCCATGCCGCGCAGTTCATAGATTCGGATGGGATGCCGGCGTCCCACCAGCCGGACCAGATCGAGCTCGCGCACTCGGGCTGTGTCCCGGACATGGGAGTAGGTGTTTTCACTGATGAGGATGGTGGTCTCATACAGCTTGTTGGCGCCCTCCAGCCTGGCGCCGATATTCACCTCATCACCGATCACGGTATAATC
This sequence comes from uncultured Cytophagia bacterium, assembly GCA_964554965.1. GTDB lineage: Bacteria > Zhuqueibacterota > Zhuqueibacteria > Residuimicrobiales > Residuimicrobiaceae > Anaerohabitans. The sequence goes on from CAZKQR010000345.1 coordinate 627, forward strand.
GAAAAGCTGTTTGGAGCCCAGGTTGCCGACGATGACTTTGCCGGTGTTGATGCCGATGCCGATGTTGAAATACTCGTTATAGTCCTGCGACCAGCGTTTTTGAATCTGCCGCAGCGTTTCAACCATCTCCAGCCCGGTGCGGCAGGCGCGCTCGGCATGGTCCGGAAAATGAAAGGGCGCTCCGAACACCGCCATCAACTCATCACCGACGAATTTATCCAGCGTGCCGTTGTAGCGGAAAACCACATCGACCATCTCACTGAGGTACTCTTGCAGTCGGGAGACCACCACCTCCGGTTCGTGCGATTCGGAAAACTTGGTGAATTTGCGGATATCGGAAAACAGAACCGTGAGTTCTTTCCTCTCTCCGCCGTAGGAGGGAAGTTCTCCGGTGCTCAGCATTTTTTCCACCACCGTGGGCGCCACATATTGCTGAAACGTTTTCCGGATGCGATTTTTTTCCTTTTGTTCGACCACCGTCTGGTAGGTCAGGCCGGCCACGTAGGTAAAGGCGATGGACAGAATGGGCGCCACCACATCCATCATCCAGCGGCCATGGACAAACAGGCTGTACGCCAGGCCGAAAAAAACGGCGATCAGCAGCATCACCGCCGGCAGAGCTCGAAACGGTTTCAGCGACAGCGCCAGTAAAGCGGACAGCAGGGAGGCGGTCAACAACAGCACGGCCTGCATCCAGGCGGGCAGATCGCGCAAAAACCGTCCGCTGCGCAGCGTGCTTAGCGCATTGGCATGCATTTCGACCCCAGGCATCTTGAGCCGCTGGCCGTTGTAGTCGAAAAAGGGCGTGTATTTGTTGTCCTGCAGTTCTTCCGCTGATGCCCCGACCAATACGATCTTGTCCCGGAACGTCTGCCATTCACGATATTGATCAAAAATATCCGTATCCTCGTCGCCGGCCAGATCAAACTTTTCATCGTCGAGAATGGAGGCGAGCGAGTAGGTGCGGAAGGAGGCAGCCGGTCCGGCAAAGTTGATGTACATGGCGTTGCCGGAGGTGGTCGGCACCCGCTGCCCGGCCAGCAGCACGTGGCTGCCGCTGATGGCGACGGTGCGGCCGGTTTCAGGCGGCGCCAAGGCCAGGAAGGCCTGCACCGCCAACGGATAATAGAGAGCGTCGCCGACCTGCTGATAGAGCATGTATCTGCGGATAAAGCCATCGCCGTCCTCGATGACGTTGACCAAAGCAAACGGGGCGCCGGTTTCAAGCAGCGGCGAGATGGGCTTGAGCAGGTAATGGTTGTTCAGGCTGCGTTTGCCTGCATCCAGCACCACTTTGCCTGCCAGGATGACGTTCTGCGCCCGGGCGACTGCGCGGCTGAGCGAATCATCCTCCGCCGGCTGCTCACGGGATGGCTCGGTGAATTCGATGTCAAAGACGATCAATCGGGCGCCGGCCTGGGAGAGGTGATCAACCATTCGGGCAAAATAGCTGCGCGGGTACGGCCATTTGGTCGGCAGGCTCTTCATGCTTTCGTCATCCACGGCAATGATCACGATGGAGGTGTCTGCCTGCGCCTGACCGCCGCGAAGGGAGAACAGCTCATTCACTGCGCGCAAATTCAGATTGTGGAAAAATCCGAACAGGGAGAGCAGCCAGGCCAGCCCGGCGCCGGCCAGCGCAAAGCGCAGCGCGATCATCAGCGTTGACGAGGGTCGTTGGCTCATAGGGTCGCGTGGATTGATTTAAAAGTAACGATCGTAACGAATCCGGAAAATTTTGTCTGTGTAGGAATCCACGGAATCGGAACTCAGGTTGATCACGTTCCCGTCCACCACAACGGTGTGCCGCGGCGCGATCTGCCAGGTCGCACCCAGGCGAAAGTGCGTACGGCCAAAGCCGTTGTCGTCTGGGCCGGCAAAGGTCATCTGCATGCGGCGCAGGTCCGCCAAAAGAGTGAGTCGGTCCTGATACAGGCCGTATTCAACGCCGCCGCCGAACATGAGATAGTCCAAATTGCCCGCGCTCAATGGGCCGCTGTTGCGGTTGGAGGCAAATGAAAGGTTGGTTTTTAACGGACCGGTGAACTGGGTGTTGACGTTGATCATAAAGACGCCGGTGTTCAACTCCCTGCCGATATCTCCGGCGGTGCGGCTGCTTTTATACTCATCGATGTTGCGCGTGGAGATATAGCTCAGGCTGACCGTGTGCTGCAGGTTGAACAGCGACAGGTTTTGCGAAACCTGGGCAGAGATGTCGCGATAGGTCTGCAGGTCGCGGTCGTCGATCACCAGCGTATCCGTTTTCTCGCCGTCATAGAGATAAGCGGTCTGTACTTTTTCCACGCCGTTATCCCGGCGTTGATCGCGCAAGCCCAGCGTCAGTTGCGGCAGGTCCTGTCCGGGATACAGGGTCACCGAATAGTTGAAGGTTTTGAGCGAAATGGCGGGATTGCTGTTCTGCCTTGAAAAGTTATCGAGCAGGTCTTCATAGCCGAACGTGGCATAGACCTTGTTATCGAACAACCTCAAGCGATCGTTGAAATACCATCCCTCCAGGTTGGTGCGCAGCCAGGCATTGGCCAGAGACCGGTAGGAGGCGCCGATCGATTTGTAGCCCACCTGGAGCAGATTGCGCAAATAATCCACTTTCACCGAGGCGTTATAGGCCATGGAGGTTTTCTCCAGCGGATCCAGCGGCAGAGTGCTTTCGTTGACGATGAAATAATCCGCCAGGCTTTCGGGATCGATGGGCAGATCCTCCTCCAGGTTCAGCGCCTTTTCTATTTCATCAGCCGTAACAGCGCCCGGGCTGATGTCCTCCGTCAGCAGGCTGAGTGCGCCCCTGGCTTCCACCTGAATGCGGCCGCGGTCAAAGGAGAGCTTGAGGTCCGGCCCCATCACCAGGTTGTCCTTGGGCATGGAGCCATGACGGATGGATTGGGTGTCGTCCTTAACCTTGACCAGGGTCACACCGAATTGAAAGGTTTTACCCGAGCCGATGCTGGGACGGATGCCGATCAGATTTTGCTGAAACGTGCCGTAGGAACGTCTCGTTGAATCAGCGGAGCGGCTTCCATTCACCGCCCGGCTCAGCGAACCTGAGACCAAATCAACATTGAGGAAGCCCAAATGGAGATACCCGGAAAATCCCCGCACCCGTCTACCCCATAAGATAAGATCATTGTACATCGGGTGGATGTCGCCGGCCGCCACGCCAATCCATTTGTTGTGCAGAGTCAGATAAAAGCGGTTGGCCGGCTGCTTGTTTTGATCTTCCATGGACGTCAGATAAAGATTGCCCTCGTAGAGCAGGCTTTTATACGCCCCGGTGAAATCCGCCCCTCCAATTAAAAGCGACTGGCTTTCATCCAGCACCTGTTCTGTGCGGCCATCGGCAAAAAGATGCACCTGCAGCGCTTTTTCCGTTGCTTTGACGGTAGTTTTGCTTTCCACTGTAAAGCGAACCAGGGCCTGGGGCAGAGGGGAACCGCCGGCTGATTTAGCCTGCACCACCAGTTTGTGCGGTCCCGGCTTGAGTTGTTTGGGCGTGTAGGTGATCAGGCTTGGGCTGCTCTCAGCCAGGGTGGTGATCTCAGTCCCATCCAGCCATAATTGCACCGATTTTTGCTCTACCTCCGCATCGCCTGAGATGAGGCTGACCGCAATGGCCACTTCATCCGGCGTCAGTGTTTCTGCGTCACTGGGCGACAGGATCATAATGGGCGATGCCGGCTCGCCTGCTTCTGCGGCAATGGTCTCTTCGGTCGCTGGTTGCTTGGTTGGCGTGGTGTCCGGTCGAGCCTGTTGCAGGGTGATCTCCGGCAAAGGTGCGGCCTGCGGTTTTGGCTTTTCAGCCGGTTTGGTCTCCACAGGCTTGGCCGGCGGTTTTTCTTCAACCAGGACGGCCGGCTTTGCCGCCGGCGGGCTTATTAGAATATCCTCAGGCCGGTTGTATGGATTTAAAGCCGGAAAGGTCAGCACCAGATCGTTCTCCACAGCCGCGGAGATGAAATACTGCAGTCGCGGTCCCCTCATTTCCTCAGCAGGGATCAAGGCGATCCAGGCGTTTTGCTGCGGCGACAACGGCCGAAAGCGATAGGTGGTCTGATCCGCGCTGCGATAGTACACT
>CAZKQR010000346.1:0-4709 GCA_964554965.1 uncultured Cytophagia bacterium
AGAATTTTAAAAAATCACGCCATCACGTCGCCCTGGTAGTGGACGAATACGGCGTGGTGCAGGGCTTTATCACGGTCTATGACATTCTCGAGGCGATCGTGGGCGATATCCCCTCCTTTGACGACATCGAGGAACCGATGATCGTGCAACGAACCGATGGGTCGTGGCTGCTGGATGGTTTGTTGCCCATGGAGGAATTTGAAGAGCTGTTTGAAATCAATGCCCATCCGGAAGGCAATTTTCTCACCCTCGGCGGATTTATCATGGCGCAACTGGGACGTATCCCCTCTTCAGCGGAGCATTTTGAGTGGAACAGTCTACGCATCGAGGTCGTCGACATGGACGGCAACCGCGTGGACAAAGTGCTGGTGGTGCCGCTCAGCGAAGAGAAAAAACGGCTGCATTCGAATCCGCCCAAACACAAAGAGGCGGCCGGAACGAAAAATCAATCCCCCGTATCCGCCTGACCGGCCAACACCCTTTCCACCACCGCCTGAACATCCGCAAAATTTTCATAGCCAATATACTCCACGCCTCTGTCTTCGCAATAGGCCCTGAGCTGCTTTTTAGCCAATAGAATATCAGCCGCGCCGACGGCGCAGAGGTCCGACAGGCCGTCGCCGACGTAGAGAGTCGTTTCGCCGGACCGTTTTTCCCGGCGGATATGAGATCCCTTGCAGTTGGCGCAACGGCCGCAGCTTTGCTCATAGTAGGGAAAGACAACGGACAACCGGCCGTCCTGGCCCACTTGCAGATGGTTGCAGCGCAGCAGGACCTCTGTGACTCGATGCCGCTCGAGGATGCGCTGGATATACGCATCCATGCCGTCGCTGATCACATAGAGCGGCAACGCCCGCTGCCGGCAAAATTGGTAGAACGGCAGAAACCAGGGGTCGAGCTCCTGCGTTTGGGCGAACGCATCGAGCTCCTGCGGCGTCAGCCGCGAGCGCTCGCACTGCCGTTGCCACAGCTGCCGGCCGTCGATCTCCCCCTGATGCCAGAGTTTCACCAACTGCCACCAGTACTCCCGATCTCCGTAGCGGGTGAACAACTCGTTGCCCACGTCCTTTACAGCGATGGTGCCGTCGAAATCGCAAAAAATGCGCAGCGAATTTTGGCCGCCTTGGAGCGCGGTGCTTGGCCGAGCCATCCGTTCCATCACGATTTAGGCAGAACTTTCAGCCGGATCATGCGAACGAAAAACTGGGCGTACTTTTTCAAATCCGCCCAAGAATGCGCCTTGCGAATGCGGCGCAGCACAAAGGAGAGGTTGGAGGATTGCAGCGACAGAGTTTTTTGTTTGATGGCCAGCAATTCGTCAAAGCCCATCTGCGGCTGAATAAGAATAGGAATGTTGACAGAGGTGCTCAGCAGGATGTTGCGTTCTTCGTGATAGGGCTGCGACCAGGCAAAGCCGGGCAACAGATTTTGCGCCATGGCGAACCGTTCCACCTCTGTGCCGGGATAGACGCGGATGCCGACGCCGATGCTGGGCATGGCCATGCGGCCGAGGTTGTCCCTGATGAAATCCAGGGTCAGCTGGGCATCGTCCATGGTCTCTTCGATATGGCCGAAAGTGAAAAAGGGCTTTTGCTGAATGCCCAGCGTGTTGGTCCAGTCCAACACCCTTTTCACCTGGTCCATGGTGATGCCCTTGTTCATCCGTTTCAGCACCCGCTCGCTCGCTGATTCGATGCCAAAGTCCACCAGATAGCAGCCCGCCTTTTTCATCTTTTGCAGCAGCTCAAACGTGATGTTGCTGGCGCGGATCTCGCACTCCCAGGGGAAATCCAGACCGCGGCGGAGAATTTCATCGCAGATATCCTCAGCGTGTTTGGGGATCAGGGTAAAGGTGCTGTCAAAGATCTTGAAGCCGGCTACGCCGTAGCGGCCCAGCACCTGTTCCATCTCATCCACCACATTGACGGCAGAGCGGCGGGTCAGGGTTTTGCCGAACATAAAGCTGGCGGAACAGAACGAGCAGTTGATCGGACAGCCTCGGGAGGTGATGAGGGAGGCGGCTTTTTTATTGATCAAGTCCAATTTGAGATGATAGCCGGACATATCCACCAGATGCCGGGCGGGAAAAGGCAGTGCATCCAGATCGCGAATGCGCGGCCGCGGGTCGTTGTGCACCACTCGGCCATCCTGGCGGTAGCTCAGGCCCTGAACCGCCGACAGCGGGCTTTTCGTGTCCAGCGCAGCCATAAGCGCGGCGGTGGTCTCTTCGCCCTCGCCGCGCACCACCACATCGAACTCGGGCACATGGGTGAGCGTGTCCTCTGCGGTGAAGGAGGCGTGGCAGCCGCCGTACACGGTAGCGATGTTCGGATTCACTTTTTTCGCCAGCCGTGCGAGATCGAACGCTTCAAAACGTGTGGCCGATGTGCCGGCGATGCCGACCAGCCGCGGTTTTTCCGCCTCGATGATTTTATCCACCGCCTGATCTTCAAATTCCAGATCCAACACCATGACCCGATGCCCGCTCTTTTCCATATACCCGGCCACGGACAGCAATCCGAGCGGCACCATCTCTTTGCCGGTTGAATAGGCATCGATTCGATTGGGGGGATTAATCAGCAACACATCAACCATAACGCACTCCTGTCTTCACACATCCTCTTCAGCGGGCTTGCACCCGCTGCCCCGCACACTCTACAAGGACCGGAACGGCGGTCCTGACAAACCACTGGGGCTAAAATCCGTCGTCTGTAATGGAACGGATCTCCCAGTCGGCAAAAGGCGCCAGCTGCTCGCGTATCTCTTCAGCCTTGCCCACCACGACCAGCACATAATGATCCTGCGGCATCAGTCTTCTCGCCTGCGCGTGGATCGCTTCACGATCGCTGCTACCCACGCGGTTGAGCAGGCCGGCATAATAATCAAAGGGCAGTCCGAAAAACGCCAGATCCGTGTACGCACGCGCCTTGCTCATCAGGGTTTCAAATTTCGGCGGAAACTGACCGAGCACATAGTTGCGGCCGCTGATCGCCTCTTCCTCATCAAAGCCAAGGAGGGCGGCCTGACGCAACAGTTCCAGACTCACCTGCAGCATTTCGCCGATTTTTTCGTTTCTCGTATACGAGCTGATGGTAAACAGGCCGCCCGGTCGCCACGACTCGAGGCTGCTGCGCGCACCGTAGGTCAATCCCCGTTTAACCCGCAGCTCCTTGTTCAGCCGGGAGGTAAAGCGGCCGCCGAACAGCGTGTTCATCACTTGGGCGGCTGCGGCGTGCTGGTCCACAGCGGCGATGCCGGGCGCGCCGAGTATAAAATAAGCCTGGCTGGCGTCAGGTTTGTCCACCAGCAGGCCTCTTTTGCCATGGGGCGAAGGCAGCGCCGGCAGAACCGCGGCCGGAGCTTGTGCCCCGCTCTTTTTCCATATCGAGAACTTTTTCTCCAGCCCATTTTTCAGATCAGCGGGCGTCACGTCGCCCACCACGGCCAGCAGGGCCTGATCCGGCCTTACTGCGCTGCGATAAAAGGCGCGAATGTCTTTGACGGTCATGGCCTGCAGCGAGGCCTCGCTGCCCACAGCCAGGCGGCCGAATGGATGGCCTGCCAAATAGGCTTTGCGGAAATAGTGCGCCACAGCTTGCGAAGGATTATCCTTGATGGCCTTGATCTGGTCGATGCGGCGTTCCGTCTCCTTGACGAACTCGGCCTCGCTGAAATCAGGGCGCAGCAGGCAATCGCAGGTGAGCGAGAGCAGCTCCGGCCAGTACTTGGCCAGAGACTGGCCGCTGAGGGAAAGGAATTCATCCCCGGCGTTGATCTGCAGATCGGCGCCGAGTTCGTCCAACTCCTCAGCCACCTGCAGAGCGCTTTTGCCGGCCGCGCCTTTCATCATCAGTTCGGCCATCAGATCAGCCGCGCCTTCCAGGCTTTCAGGCTCTGCCGCAGTGCCGGCGCCGTTGACCAGCAGGCGAAAGCCCACCAGCGGCAGTGAACGGTCCTGCAGACAAAAGACCGTCATGCCGTTGCGCAGCTTGAAGGTCTGCGGGGCCGGCAGATTAAAACCCGGCCCTGATCCGGCGGAAAGGGCGGTGGTCATCATGAACAGAAGCGTCGCGGTCTTCATTCCGTCTCTCCTTTCGGCAGCACCAGGCCCAGGGTCTTTTTAACCGGCGTGCAATACTTCCCGGCCGCCTGCTGAACGCCGGCCGCTTGCACTTTTTGAAAACGAGCCATGTGCTCGAACAGCGCAGCAAAATCGCCATAGAGCACCTCGTGAATCCCCAGGCCATTGGCTTTGCCGGCCATCGATTGCAGGGAGGCGTAAAACCGGGTTTCAATGGCGTTCAAGGCCTTGGTCAGCTCTTTGGCTTTGATCCCTTCGGCCGCCAGCCGCGCGAATTCCTCCTCCACGATCTTTTCGATTCTGCTGACATCCGCGCCGGGACGGGGTTTCACGCTGATGTAGAACAGCAGGGGATCGATGGTCTCCTGGATGCCGCCGCCGATCTCAATCGCCAGCTGCTCCTCAGCCACCAGGCGCTGATACAGCCTGCTGCTCTCACCCTGCAACAGGATGAGCTCCAGAATCTGCATGGCCGGGAAATCAGGATCCTTACAGGCCGGCGCCGGATAGGCGAGTAAAAAAGAGGGCGTCTGCGCATCCCGATGCAGCAGCGTGCTGCGCGGACCCAGCTGCTCCGGCTCCACGGTGGCGACCTGCGGCGGCTGCGGACCCGCTGGAATGGCGCCAT
>CAZKQR010000347.1:0-3219 GCA_964554965.1 uncultured Cytophagia bacterium
ACCATCACCCTGCCGCCCTTTGCACCCTCCGGTGACTTTGGCTCTTATCCCATCGACAGTCAAACCAAGACGCTGCCCGCCTTCTCCAGTCAGTATATCCGTTTTTATGGTCAGGACAGCACCGCCACCTTGACCCTGACCAGCCTTAGACCAGCCGACACTCGAGCGCTGATTCTGCAGATGGCCGATCAACCGAAAGTGGCAAAGCTTGATTTCGACAGCCAGGGCAAAACCTTCACCAGCCTGAAGGCGATCGGCCGAAGCGTAAAAAACATGGTGTTGACCGGCATCAGCCTGGCCGGCGTCAACACGCTCGCCTACTCGGTGACCACCGAGATCGAGGACATCAAGCCGCCCCTGATCACATCCGGTCCGCAGGAATCCATCCCCGGCAACAACTCTATCACCATCATCTGGAAGACGGATGAGTATGCCACCAGCGCGGTAGAGTACGGCCTAACTCCTCAGTACGGCCAGGTGGCGCAGGATTCGACTCTGACCACTGATCACAGGATCGTGCTCAACCAATTGGCGGCCAACACCACCTACCATTACCGGGTCGGCTCGATGGACGTACGGGACAACGGGCCCACCTACAGCGCGGACTTTTTCTTTACCACCGTCACTCCCGCCGGCGAGTCCATTGTCACACTGGCCCAATCCCATGCCTATGGCTATCTGGGCCGCTCGCTGGCTGTGGATATGAATCAGACCATCCATTTCCTCTATCATGAAAAAAGCGGTGAGGATCGGTTCATCTATCATCAGAAAAGCTCTGATCAAGGTGCAACCTGGTCCATGCCGGTGGTCGTCGATCAGACCTGCCTATCCGGCGGCATGCCCTCGGTGGCTGTGGATTCGCTGCACAGATTGCACGTCTGCTGGCACGCCAAGGCGACGGCGAACAGCACGTATGGCATCTATTACAGCCGCTCCGACGACGGCGGATCGACCTGGAGCCGTGCACAGCGGGTCAGCCCGGCTGCCGCGGATCACGATCAGCTTTATTCGGCGATCGCTCTAGACCGGCAGCAGAATCCTCACATCGTCTGGAACAGCGCACTCTACAGCGATTTTTATGAAGGCGATGTCTATCACGTCTGGTCCCAGGATCAGGGCGCTACCTGGCAGTCAAGCAGCCAGATCAGCCAATCCGCTTTTCATCACTGCTTTGTGCCAACCATCGATTTCGATTCCAAGGGGCGGTGCCATGTGGCCTATAGCGACGGACGTTTTGACGACCAGTCTCTCAACGCCTACTACGTTTACTCGGACGACGGAATCACCTGGAATGCCCCGATTCGGATCAGCAGCTCGGGCGTTCTCTACGACGGCATGGTCGCCATGGTGGTCGACGCCGCAGACCAGGTGCATATCGCCTATGCGGACAATTATACGCCCGGCGACATCCGCATCATGTACGCCGGCGTGCGCTCGAGCGAAGTGGCCCCACCTCAAGCCATCGCCGCTTCCAGCCTGGGCATCGAAGGCCATGCCTTCCATCCCAGCCTGAGCCGGGATGATCGAGGAGTGATCTATCTGCTCTACTGCGATGCGCCGGCCACCGCCGGACTCGACAAACTCAACCGCGCCAGGGACGAGGACATAGACGCCTTCCGCTGGAACCGTCTGCTGGCGGCCGGCGCCGGCGATATCTATCTCAGCCTGAACAGGAGCGGCGTCTGGCTGCCCGGCGCCAACGTGACCAGCGATGCCGTGGATTCGCAGAATCCCGAGATGCCGAGCCGGCAATCCGGCAGCGATGCCGTGCACCTTCTCTGGATGAGTGTTGAAAGCCCAACCGCGCATGTGGCCCGCTACGCCCTACTGAACACTCGTTCAGTATCCAGCGCTCCACCGCGGGTGGTGAACCGCTCCCCGCAAGCCAATGCGGTGGGGGCGCCTTACTTTAGCGTCCATCGCTTGTTCGCTGACTTTGATCAGCGGATCGTCAGCGATTCGCTGATCCCGGAAAACGTCATCCTGCGCGGGGAGAAAAGCGGCGCCCTGAGCGCGGTGCTGTCCTATCTGGAGGATCAGAAACGGCTGCTGATCAGCCCGGTGAGCGATTTTCAGCCTGAGGAAAGAGTGACCGTTCGTCTCCGCAACCACATCACCAATGAGGCCGGCCTGGGCCTGGACGGCAATGGCAACGGCGTGGATGACGGATCGCCGGAGGACGACGTGGAATGGCGGTTTACCACCCAGGCCAGAGACACCATCGCTCCCTCCCTGGCCATCGGATTGCTGCAGCATCCGGTGCTCAGCCGCTATCTTTCGGTGTATGTAAAAAGCCGTGAAAGGCTCGCCTTCGCGCCGGTGGTGCAAATCGGCGAGGAAAAGATCGCCATGGGCCTGTTGAACACGGAGACGTTTCTCTATAAAGGCGATTACCGGCTCAGCAGCGGTGGAATGATGCAGTTGAGCGCTACGGGCACGGATCTGGCCGGCAATGAAGGCCGCAGCGAGCGCGGCTTTGCCGCCGCTCTGCTCACAGTCGCCCAGGGCGGCGTTCTCCACTCCACAGACGGACGCGTGCAGCTGCATATATCGGCCGGAGCGCTCGACGAAGACGCTTTTGCCTCCATGGTGCGCATCGAGCCCGGCGATCTGACCGGCTCGAATTCCAGCAGCGCAAGTGAAGGCTGCTACGCCATTTGGCCGGAACAGCTGAACGGTCAGCTGGTCTTCACCCAGGCCGTCGCCGGCAGCGGATCACCGGTCATTCAACGCCGCGACGCCGACGGCCGCTGGGTGAATCTGGCCACAGTACAGGAAGGCGATCGTTTATCGGCCTCCACCCCGCGCATGGGCGTCTTTCGCGTGACGCTGTCTGAACAGTTGCCCGAACACTATCAGCTGTCGCAAAACTATCCCAATCCCTTCAGCGCAGGCCACAGCGAGACCTCGTTTCAGCTGCAATTGCCGCGGCAACAAGTGGTCGAGATAGCGGTCTATAATCTGCTGGGTGAAAAAGTGCACACCCTGCTTCGAGGAGCGCTCAATCCCGGCGTGCATCGCTTCACCTGGGACGGTCGCAACGCATCGGGTGCTCCCCTGGCTGCGGGACTCTACTTTTATCGCTTCAGCTCCGGGAATTTTCTGCTGACGAAAAAGATGGTCATACTCCGTTAGGATCCTTATGAAAAAAATACTAGTGGCCGCCGTGCTGCTCGCAGTGAGCTGCAGCAAAAGCCCGACGGAGGCAAAAAAAATTCC
>CAZKQR010000347.1:3319-4696 GCA_964554965.1 uncultured Cytophagia bacterium
GCCTGGGCCGCCTATCAGGAAAAAAATTACAGCCTGTCGATCAGCCGCTTTGCCGCAGCCCTTGAACAGTATCCCACGAACGTCGCCATTCTGACCGGGCTGGGCTGGTGCCATCTCACCGCACCGGTCGATTCGCTGATCAAAGCGGTCGGCTTTTTCGACAAAGCCATCCTGTCGTCGCCAAGCTATGCGGACGCCCTGGCCGGCAGAGGATTCGCGCTGCTGGCGCTGAAAAAGTACAACGCAGCGATTGACGATCTGTTCAAGATTCTCAGCCTCAATCCGGCTTATGTGTTTGAAAAAAATAATGAGGTCACGGTGGCGGATGTGCGTCTGGCCCTGGCCATGGCCTATTTCTATAAACAGGATTTGCCCAACGCCCAAACTCAGTTGAACCAGTTGGCCCCTGACAATGGGCTCGACCCGCAGGCGGCCGCCACCTGGGTAGTGGACGCCATGGCCTATGACGACTATGCCGGCGCGCTGCTCGCCTGGCTGGAAAAAGTGCGGCGCGGCTGAGGGCCGCTCGATGGCGATCGGCCCAAACCGCTCTATCACTTGTCACCGGCGAATGAATCTCAACCGGCGCCTATTCGGGAGCACCCTTCATGATCAGTAAAGAGCAGATCGTCGGCAACTGGCTGCCCCGCTACACCGGCGTCAGCCTCGATCAATTCGGCAAATACATTCTGCTGGTCAATTTCAGCAACTATGTGCGCACCTTTGCCCAGTGGCATCAGGCGCCGCTGCAGGGGCTGGATCATCCCATGCTCAGCGCCACGGCCAACGGCATCACCATCATCAATTTCGGCATCGGCAGCGCCAATGCCGCTCTTATCATGGACCTGTTGATCAGCATCGAACCCAAGGCCTGCCTGTTCCTCGGCAAATGCGGCGGGCTGAAAAAAAAGAACCAAATCGGCGATCTGATCCTGCCCATCGCCGCCATCCGCGGCGAAGGCACCTCCAACGACTATTTTCCCGCCGAAGTGCCGGCCCTGCCGGCCTTCAGTCTGCAAAAAGCGGTCTCCACCACCATCCGCAATCATCAATGCGACTACTGGACCGGCACGGTGTACACCACCAACCGCCGCGTCTGGGAACATGACGAAGTTTTCAAAAACTATCTGCGCCGCATCCGCTGCATGGCCATCGATATGGAGACAGCGACCATCTTTACCACCGGATTCTACAATCAAATTCCCACCGGCGCCCTGCTGCTGGTCTCGGATCAACCCATGGTGCCGGAAGGCATTAAAACCGAAGAAAGCGACAAACAGGTGACCCGGCAGTTTACCGAGCGACACCTGCGCATCGGCATCGATTCGCTCAACGAATTGATCAACAACGGATTGACCGTCAAACACCTGCGTTTCT
>CAZKQR010000348.1:0-4680 GCA_964554965.1 uncultured Cytophagia bacterium
TCTGTCAATAGCCCATGCGTTTCGAAAAGCCAGGGAGCTCCGTAGGAGCGGCATAATGTCCCGGTTTATTTGAATGATTTGATTTTTTGACATAAGCAGAAACCATGTCGCTCCTACGGAGCTCAAATCATTGGTGAACTGTTTTTCTATTGACATTTCGCTGCTACGCAGCTCATGGCTTGTGCGATCTTGATTGCTCTTGACATTCCGCCGCTACGCGATCGGCGACAATGCATGATATGAACGGATTTAGCGCCGTAGGCGCGTTCTGTCAATAGCCCATGCGTTTCGAAAAGCCAGGGAGCTCCGTAGGAGCGGCATATTCTCCCGGTTTATTTGCATGATTCGATTTTTTGACATAAGCAGAAACCATGTCGCTCCTACGGAGCTGAAAATAAAAATGAAATTGCTATTCTAATGACATACCGCCGCTACGCGGCTATTAACCTTTTGTCACTCCTACGGAGCTCAAATTATTGGTGAACTGTTTTTCTAATGATATGCCACCGCTACGCGGCTGGTGCTATTCCCGATCGTGATTATTGTAGCAATTAATTATTTAATGCCGCATGGCTGCTCCTTCAACAGGATCAGAAAAACACGGACCAACGCACTGATTGCAATAAATAAATTTCCGGTATAATGCTATAACCGTCTAGGCCGGTTTTAACATTAGTTTTCGCATAAACTCTTCGGCCGGTTCCGCCTTCTCTGCCAAATTCCACACCGCCGTGATAATCTCCTGCTGCTGTTCATCCGCCACGACACCGCTGCAGTTGGCGATGAATTTGGCCTGAACCTCCTCATCGCTCATGGGATTCTCCGGGCTTCCTTTGGCGTGATCCACCTGTTCGCTGTGAATAGCGCCGTCGCTGGTGGTGATGCTGACCACGGCGCGTTTGACCGCGGGAAAGAGCGCGTCGATCTCCGGATCCGCCACCACTTTAATCTTTTTCAACATCGCGCGGATGGCCGGGTCTTGCAGCTTTTTCTCTGAAAACGAAGAGGGCAGCACAGCCCCATCCACCAGCGCCGCGGCAATGCAATAGGGCAGGCTGTGATCCGCGGTCTCTTTGCTGGTCGGCTGATATTTGCTGGGATCGGAAAGGATATCGGCGCCGCGGGAGGTGGTCTTTACCAGCACCTGGGTGATCTGCTCGAAAGTCAGGGCATACTGCGATTTGACCTGCAGGGCCGCGGTGATCGGCTGATGCGTCAAGGCTTCGGTTGGAAACGGCTTGTAGCCGCATTCGGTGATGAGAAATTTTTCCCCCAATCCTTCTGTCAAAATGGAAGCATTCCAGTTGATGTTGTTTAGCACCTGCATCCATCCTTCTTTGCCTTCAATGACTCTCTCCGGTCCTGTGTACCCCTCTGCGGCCAACAGAGCCGCGACTATACCCGCCTCCACCGCCATAGGATCTGCGGTGTTTTTCATATTGGTCAGATGGCCGGCGACCACGCCGCCGAGAGTAAAGTGGCTGGAGCCGCTGATGCCTGCGGCGGCGACGAGCTGATCCTCGTTTAATTTCAGCAGACGGCCGGCGACAAACGGCGAGACCATCTGGGTCAGGGACGCGTGATGCCAGCCTCTTTCCCGCAAGCCGGGCGAAGCGGCCAGACACCAGCGCATCTCCAATTCATAGGCGATCACGATGCCCACCAGCAGCTCCCGGGTGGAGCGCTCTGACCATTCTGCGCAGGCCATGGCGGCTGGGATCAAATCCGAAGGGTGACTGGGATCCTGCTTCCAGTATATGTCATTATAGTCCAGAGCGCGGATGAGCAGGCTGTTCATGAGAGAGGCATAAGGGGCGTTGGTTCGCAGACCGCTGCCGATGACCGTGGCCGCCGGCGCGCCGCCCAGTTTCTCGATAAAGCGGTGAGCGGCCTGCATGTCGTCGTTGTGTAAAGCGGCATAAGCGCAGCCAAGACTGTCGAGGAGAAAACGGCGCGCTTCGTGCAAGGCGATGGGAGGAATCTGTTCATAGTGCAGGGACAAGGTGAAACGGGCCATCTCACGGGTCAGGCTGTCCATATCGTTCTCCGTAGGTGGATGAGAGTCAACGCGATCAGGTTTTGCAGCTCCTGAAAAAAGAATCATCGCTTTTTATAGGCGCAAAGAACCAGATTGGGGCTGGCCGGCTGATAGGGTTGCTGGGACAGGGCGCCGTAGCACTCTAAAGAAGAAAAGCCGCAGTCGCGCATAGCGGCCTTCAGCTGAGATCCTCCATAGGGCCGCAGCCTGGTGCTGATCAGCCGGTGCGAAGGGGGCGTTACGCCGGTCTCTGCGATCAGGACATTAAAGCGTACGGCGTTGTCGAGAAAATCGTAAAAGCGGACAAACAGCGTTTCGCCTGCACGGCTGATCTGCACGATCCGTTCCTTTTTCGCCAGCACCCGCTCATAATTAAGCAGCTGCAGCACCAGGGCGCCGCCGCGGCGCAGCGAACGGTGGGCGCTTTTCAGTCCGGCGTACAGGGAACGTTTGTTCAGCAAATGGGGCAGCGTGTTGCCCAGACAAAAAATCGCATCCTGCGGTTCAGACAAGGAGCGGTGCAGCGACTGCATGGGGACCGGCAGCAGAGTCAGTTCCACGCCATTGGCTTTAGCGTTATCATCCGCTGCTCGCAACATGGCCGGCGCCGGATCGACCGCGGTGACCACCAGGCCCAGCTGCGCCAGCGCAATGGCGTGCAGGCCGGTGCCGCAGCCGACGTCGGTCACCATGCGGCAGCCGAGCTTTTGCTGCCACAGGGCCAGCGTTTTTCTCTCCGCTTCGAGACGGTCCGAAAAACGGGCCATGGCGTCATAGCGGCCGGCCAGTTCATCGTAAAACGCACTGCTCTGTGACTCATTCATCCGGTTGGCCATCCTATCAGCAAGTCGTTGGACCGCTGCAATATAAATACATTGGGCGTGTATTTCAACAGATAAAAAAACAGGCAGGGCTCACGGGCGGCCCTGCCTGTAGGATGTATGGCTGCCGGCCACGATCGCTTATGGCTGCGGCGGTTTGAAAAAATAGCTCTTGATCAATTCCGGCTCCACGGTTTCGCTGAAAACCAGATACCCTTTCTGCCGTACCTGCTCCAGCAGCGGGGCAGGGAAAAAAGGAGTGACCAGTTCAAACACGGCTTCCGCGGGAAAATCTTTCAACGCATTGAGCACCCGGCCCAAAGGATGCTCTCCGGCTTCCAGCATCGGCCGCGCATCCAGCGAAGCAGTGACCGCATGGGAGTGCAGCCAGTGGGGGCGGGCGTCGTTTGGTGTCTCGCTAAAGTCGTCCTGGCACTGTCCCACAGCAGCGCGCAGCTCATTGATCAGCTGCGCCAGCGGAACCTCGCCCACCTGCGCCACCTGCCGCAACGTCGCCACCTTGGCCACGGTCCGGCGCAGCAGCGGATTTTTCAACTTGGCAAAGGCCGGAGAGTGATCCAGCAATGTCTGCTCCAGTTGCGGATAGCGCTCCAGCAGCTCGCCCAACTTGGTTTCAGGCGTGATCGTCAACGCTTCGTTCATCGGTCACTCCTTATCATAGGAGAGCAATCGCTGTTCACCCTGCAGCGCTCTTTTTTCGCTCAGATCCTGGGTGACTTCCAGGGTGCCGAGATAGCGGCCGGAAGAATCGCGCAGGGCAAAATATTCGATGTGGATGAACTTGTCCTTCATGGTGATCCAGAACGGCGCCCGGCTCTCTTTCCCGGAGCGAAAGTCGTCAAGTATTTTTTCAACCACGTGCACGCTGGAGGGGGGATGGCACATCTGCACTTTGCGGCCGAGAATGGAACGGTTGCGGTCAAAGATGCGCTCTTTGCCCTGGGAAAACCAACGCACCGTATCCTGTGCATCCACAAAGGTCATGTCCACCGGCAGGGTGTTGAGCAGAGCGGTTAGTTCCTCCACGGTAAAGGAGCCGCTGGGTAAAGTGATGCGACCGTCTGCAGCAGTGGTCTGCTCTGTGACCACCCGAGCCGGTTGCGCCTGCCAGCTCATCGGCGCATCGTATAAACAAAAACCGATCTCTGCGCTCTGCTGAAAGATCTCCTGCCACTCTTCCAGGCTCAGCGTGTCCAGACACATGGGGAAGAGGATCTGTTCTTCTTTGTAGATCATCTCCTCGATGGCGTCGGCTGCGGGCTTGAATGCCAGCTGCCACAGGGTTTTCACTTCACCGGCCGTGAGTCCGGCGGCCTGCTGAAACGCCTCCTGTCCGGCTTTGAGCATGCGGCGCACTTCGTCGTGCTTGCCCCACATCACAGCCGGAGGACCGGTGATGCCGTGCTTTTCCAGAAAAGGGAACAGGAGATATTCTTTACGCCGATAGTGCTTATCCACCTCCTGGAGTTGGTTGAAATGGGTTTGCAGAACATGGAGCGATTCCGTGGCCGGATCGGTCTCTGCGGCTTGATCCAGTTGTTTCGCCACGCTTGCCAAAGCGGCGCATTCCTGCTGCAGGCTGCGGTTCTCCTGGATGAACGTGTGCACCGGATGGCCCTCTTCCGCCTGCCGCGCTCCCTGATGATCGATCTGCCCTTTCAGCACTGCGGAGTGGAGATCGCAGAGTTTGAGAACCTCCTCCTGGGGAAGGCCTTCGGAGATCAGTTCCTGTTCCACCTGGACCACATCGTCGTAGGGCACGCGGCCGAGCAGATCGGCCAGCTGCTTTTTCACCGCTTC
>CAZKQR010000349.1:0-4672 GCA_964554965.1 uncultured Cytophagia bacterium
ATTGTCGAGGCGTTAAAGGGATTGGGATGGTTCTGCTCCAGCCCATAGCCGTCGACGGATTGAGCCCGGCTGTGCGCCACACCAACGGTGAGGACAAAATCATCCAGCCGGCGGGGCCTGATCTGCCAGCCGCTGACAGCGGTGTAATCCAGAACACCGGTCACCGTATAAAAGCCCGAGGGCGCTGGGGAACCGGCGATGTCCGTTTCGGCGTCGATGAAAACCTGCACCGTATCCTGTCCGTCGGTCATTTTCACCAGACCAGCCTGACCCGCTGCAGGCCAGCTGGAGGGATCGATCAGCGTCACGCCGCTGATCTGAATCAGCAGGGACTCCTTCTCCTCCGTCCACTCGTCTTTTCTCAACGCCGTCTTGACCAGAGGCGCATCGGTTGCGATGATTTGCACGCTTCCGGGCATGAGGACCAGATCGGTCAATCCACTCAGCGTGTCGATATGGCCGCTGATAAAGACGCGTTGTCCCGGCTGCAACGAAACAGCCAGCGCACGGCTGGAGGCATGCAACCCGCTGTAATCATCCTGCAGATAAAAATCCGTCAGACCGCGACGTCCGTAATTCTGCGTGCTGACCACGCCCTCCACCGTCACCGATTGCCCCAGACGGTCGGGCACACCGTCGGCGTTGTCATCCTCGCGGGCCTGTGCGATGGAGAGAACCGGCGGATGATAATAACGAAGCAAGGTGATCGAGGATTCCAGCGTATCATACAGCGCACTCACGCCGTAAAGATAAGAAGAGTCCTGCGCGACACTGGTATCGAGAAAAGAGGTCTGATCCGCATCCACCCGAGCCAGCTGCGCCAGGCGCATCGGCTGATCCACAGAACTGCGATAGATCATGAAGCCGTGCAGCGACTGCACGCCGGCCGGCCGGCGCTCTTCCACTACCGCCGGAATCCTGCCCCGGATCGGGCCTGAGGCGGAGGCAGTGACCGGCGGCGTGTTGGCGGTAGATCCAGCGATGCGCTGCACGATGCCGTTGTGGTTGATCCACAGATCGATCAGAAAATTTCCATAACCACTGTTCTTGGCCCGCACATCGATCAGCGTGGCGAACGGGTGGTTCAGGTCCTCGATCAGATAATTGATGCCGGAGAAGACCGGTAAATGGTCATCCGTGGAAATGACCGGATGAGCGTCCTCCGCGCTGCCGCTCAGGGGCTCGATAAAAATGCCCACCCGGTTCAGACCGGTGAGGCCGCCGAGATCCACCGCGGTCTCCCACTGTGGGGATGCATAGGAATCCTGCGACGTGATCCCGTCGACCCGTGCAACCTCTGTGGAATCCACCATATTATAGACATGGACCCGATAGAGATACGGACCATGCATCACCTGCCAGCCGTAATGGTTGAAATCCACCTGCTCCAAAGAGGCGCCTTGATATCCACTCAGGTCAAAAAGGACCCCATAGCCGCTGCGCAGTTTTTGAAACCAGCCGCTGACCGGTTTGGTGTTGTGATGAGCGATACGGGTTTGCGGGCGCTGCAGGCTCCAGGAGAGCTGAACGTTCGGACCCACCGGGTGAGCGGACAAAGCCATTGCCAGATACTCCCGCCGCTGCAGCAGAAAGGTGACCTGGCCCACCTGTCCCTCTCCGAGGATCACCGTCTGGGTCTGGCTGAAATAACCCAGGGCCGTGGCGCTCAGTTGGTATTCACCAGGCGGCACATCCACAAAAGCAAAGGAGCCGCTGTCGTCGCTCATCGTATACCATTCGCTGTCCAACACATGAATCTCCACATTGGCTATCGGCGTTCCCCGGCCTGCGTCCATCACCTTGCCGATGATAAAGCCGATATCCGTGACGCCGGCGCGGGCCGCCGGCAACACCGCAGCGGATGGCTGTCCCGGCGCGAGTGGTCGGCCGGACGCGGCAACCGCCAGGCCGGCGGCCCAGCATCCTGCCAGCAGAAGGACTGTTTTTTTCATAAAAAGCTCCATTCTATGCCAAAAAATAGATTTAATCCAAACGAGCCGCAGGAAACCATTCAACCCGCGTGGCAGCGCGCGGTGACGTGGCGGACGGACAAGACTCTGCCGTCGTCCATCGCCTGCCGAGCAAGTAAAGCTTGATTGTTTCCATTATTTTTCGTAATTTAATGTATTAAAAAGCTAATCATAAAGGAAAACCGATGCCTCAAGCCAGAAAACCAGAAATCGGCGCAGAAATTGAAGCGCTGTGTCCCAAATGCAAGGGGGCGACCGTTCATGTCATCGAGGTGATCAAAACTCCCGAACTCATGAAGGTGATGTGCAAAACCTGCTTGAGTTCGCATCGCTTCCGTCCGCCCAAGGGAGGCGCGGCAAAATCTTTAAAAGCCCCAAAGGCGAAAAAGCCCAAACTCGATCCCCAGACCAGAGAAGAGCGAAAATGGAACCGGATGCTCGAGCATGCGGACAGGGAAAAAGCGGTTTCTTACAGCATGAATTCATCCTTTACGGAAAACGATGTGATCGATCACACCAAATTCGGCGTTGGCGTGGTCGTCAAGATATTGGATCACGGAAAAATTACCGTGATTTTTCAAGATGGTTTACGGAACATGGTGCAGAATTTTAAAACCCGCTGAGACCAGGATCCCTGTAAAAAAGGCCGTGAGCGAACGCTTGCGGCCTTTTTTTTTATTTCGAACCTTCCGGCCGGTCGGCGCGGCTAAAGAGACAGAGCTCAATCTGTATACAAATACCGCTTGATCTTTTTCGTCGGCGTCTTTTCGAACTCTTCCGATTGCTCAATGATCTTGTGGATGCGCGAATAACCCGCCACCTTGGCGTTTACCTCAGCACGGATCTCCTCGAGCAGGTTTTCGATGGTCTTGACCGCCTGCGAGCCATCCAGGGTTGAAATATGAAAGTGCTGCTCCAGTGCGTCATAGTCCGGGTGCACCCGGGCGACAATGCGCCCCTCCTTTTCAAAGACCAGCGACTCCAGGACATAGGGCGACTGCGACAGATGAAACTCGATCTCCTCGGGATAGATGTTCTCGCCGGACGGGCCGACGATCAGATTCTTGGATCGTCCTTTGATGAACAGATAGCCGTCTTCATCCATAGAGCCGCGGTCGCCGGTGATCAACCAGCCGTCCTTGGTGATCGCCTTTTGCGTGGCCTCCTCATTCTTATAATAGCCACTCATGATATTGGGGCCTTTGGCCTGAATCTCGCCGATGCCGGTCTCCGGATCAATCTCCACGATCCGGATGTTCACCGACGGCACCGCCTTGCCGGCGGACTGTTTTTTAACTTGGCCCACCGGATTCACGGTGAGCAAAGGGGAGGCCTCGGTCAGCCCATAGCCGGCGATGTAGGGAAAACCGGCTTCGCTCAAAAACTCCTCCACATCGAGCGGCATGGCCGCACCGCCGAAAATCATGATCTTTAATTTGCCGCCAAAGGCCTGATACAATTTCTTGCCGGCGACCATGTAGACCAGTTTGGGCGTGATCTTGTAAGCCATTTTGGAAAAAGAGCGGGAATTGATTTCAGCCAGCACCTTTTTCTTGTATATTTTCTCCATGATCAGAGGAACGGAAAGGATGTGGGTGGGCTTGACCTTTTGCACCGCAGGCAGCAGCGTCTGCGCCGTGGGCAGGCCCTTGATGTAATAGACTTTGGCGCCCTGCATGAACGGCGCCAGAAAGCCGCAGGTGCATTCGTAGGCGTGCGATTGCGGCAGGATGGAGACCAAGCGATCCTCATGCGTCAGGCTGATCATTTGCACGGCCGAGAGGGCGTTGGAGACGATGTTCTTATGGGTCAACATCACCCCTTTGGCGTGGCCGGTGGTGCCGGAGGTGTAGAGCAGCTCCGCCAGATCATCCTCATCGACGGGAAAGCGCAGAGGGCTGGGCTCTTTTTTCTTTTGCGGAACAGTGCCTTCGATCAGATCCCGTAGGTTCACCACGTTCAGTTGATCCAGCGGCAGAGGCCGGTTGTCCATGGCCACCACCCAATCCATCTCCTTGGGACGAATATCCGACACTTTGTGCGCCAGTCGACTGGAGATGAAAAGAATGCGGCAGCCCGCGTTGCGGATGATATGATGCGTTTCAGACTTGTGAAAATCCGGCAGAATGGGGACCACCACAGCGCCCAGTCCGGCGACGGTCAGATACACGATGCTCCACGCCGGTCCGTTCTCCGCCAACAGAGCGACCCGGTCGCCCTTGGCCAGTCCCATACGGCGCAGCGCCCTGGCTAAAGCGGTGGATTGCCGGTCGACCTCGGCAAAGGTGTAGGCGCCCTCATCCACATAAGAGAAGGCCACTTCATCGCAAAAGGTTTCAACGCTGTGCAAATAAAGATTCTGAATCGTCCGTTTGGCCAGTGCAGGTTCAACCATGGAAGGTTCCTTGTTCTCTTGGCAACGTCTGCATGAGAAGCCCCCTTCGGCGCAACGCTCGCGGTCTTGGCCGCCCCTGTGGGCAGGACCTGGCTATAAATAAAAAACCGCCGGATGAACCTGGCGGTCGGATGGACAGTGGACCTGAAGGAATGGTACTCAGGCTGTCGGCCGGATCGCTCCAAAGACGCCGGCAGGCATCCATGTAAGCAGGCAGAACCGGACAGCCCATCCGCTGATGGTCGGCGCCGTCTATTTCGCGTTGACCGGAGCTTTGCTGCGCTTTTCGTCGATGCGCGCGGCCTTA
>CAZKQR010000350.1:0-4668 GCA_964554965.1 uncultured Cytophagia bacterium
GTGCGTAGTGAGTGAGGAGCAGGAGATGGCTGTGCTGCTGTCCGGCGCCGCTGTGCTCTATTTCAATGAACTGACGATCGACTCGGCGCAGCCGGGCGATTGCATCGGCAATTACTCTTTTTTTCTGGCCAAGAGCAAGCCGTTCACCTTTGTCTGTGAAGCACAGACCGCCAGCCGGTTGTTTAAATTCGAAAAGACGGCGCTCAAACACTATTTTTCCTCGCAGAACGAAAACATCCGCATGCAGTTTGTGGCCAACATGGTCACGCTGCTTTCAGAGCAACTGGTGCAGAACCTGGAGCACGGCCTGACCAGCCGGCCGGAGGGGCCGGCGGCCGGCAGCTTGTCGGAAAGACTGGCGCCCATACGTTTGGAGATAGAAACCAATTGATCGAACTGGCTGAAAAGCGAAACACCAGCCTGCGCTATGCGCCCGAGGCGGTGGATCTGTTCGACAAACTCCTCAGCCGCATCGGGCCGGAATCGGACACCGTCGCCCGGCAACGGCGCATGGCCGAACTAGTCCTGCGGCTGGCGCCGGAGGAGAAGCGGTTTCTGCAAAAGCTGATCGACGGATTTCTCATCCACATGCGCGAATTGGACGCCTCGGATATAGAGATCGGCGGCAGCAATTGCCAGCAATCCATCTGGTTGCGCATTCAGGGGCATAAAATGGCCAGGCCGGAGATGGGACGGTGGTCCTGCGATCAGTCCGACATCCTGGTGCTCTCCCTGCTCTCTGCTCAGCAGATCGAGCGGCTGGTCGAACATCGGGTGATGGATTTCTCCCATGAAAAAGTCCTGGAGGGCCGGAGCGTACGCTGGCGAGCCTCCGCGTACTATGACATGGCGCATCTGGCTCTGAACATGCGCGCCATCTCTGCCACGATTTATCCCTATAACAAGCTGGGAATTCCTGCGCCGATCTCCAGAAGCTTATCGCTGGCCCATGAGAAGCAGGGCTTGATTCTGTTGACCGGCATCACCGGATCCGGAAAAAGCACTACCATGGACAGCATCATCGATGCCAACAACCAGACGGTGGACGGCCACATTGTCATTATCGGTGATCCCATCGAATATATTCACACTTCGAAAAAGTGCATCATCCGCCACCGTGAAGTCGGCCGCGATGTGCTGTCCTTCAAGGATGGCGCGGTACAGGCGCTGCGCCAGGATCCGGATATCATCGTGGTCGGGGAAATGCGCGATCCGGAAACCATCACAACCTGTCTTGAAATTGTCGATACCGGCCACAAGGTCTTTTCCACTCTGCACACTGGTTCCGCGGTGGAGACCATCGACCGCATTGTCGCCGAATGTCAGGTCGAGGAGCAGGACCGTATCCGCAATCGTCTGGCGGACGTGTTGCGGATCATTATGTCGCAAAAACTGATCCCGGGCACGGACGGCAAGCTGGTGTTAGCCAAAGAGATCCTGTTGGTCACCTCGGCGGTCAAGGCCGCGATCCGCAACAAAAACACGCACGAGATCTATCAGATGATCAGCGAGGGCGGCAAACAGGGGATGATCACTCTGGAGCAGGATCTTCAGCGGCTGTTATCGGCCCGCGTCATCACTGAAGGGGATGCGTTCGACTATGCCAACAATAAACGGCGCATGCAGGAACTGATCTATCAAAGGATGTAAAGCGTATGAAATACGCATTGGGTGTTTTTATAGACGGCGTCACTCTGCGGACCGCTCTGGTGAGTAAACGCTCCGGCCATCCGGTCATCGAAGCCTTGGAGACGTTCACCCTGTTCGAACCCCTTGAGCGGCGGGAGGTGATCGAACAGAATAAAAAAGGGCTGAACACCGAAGATAAGCAGGCCAAAAGGCAGAATCCGTTCGGCTTGGACACCCTGTTCAAGCGCACGGAGGATAACACCGCTGTCACCGATTCCAGCAACAACATCGATGTTATCCTTAAAATGATCAATCAACTCTGCCCGCGGCAGACCACCATCGCTTTTAACCTGTCGGATTTCTTTACGTTTTACAAGCTGCTGCCCGATCCAGGCACCGAGTCCGCAGCAAGGATCAAACGGATCATCTGGCAATCCTTCCATGCCGATCCCCATGCGGAGGCCAAGAACGAACATATCGGATTTGTGCAGCTGCCGGACAAGTCGATCTTTGCTCTCTATCACGATGATCCGCTGGTGTTTTCCTCTCTGCTGCTGGAGAGCTTTCGCCTGATACGCAATCATCCGCCGGCCATCGGTTTGATCGATTCTCTGGAATTCGGTCTTAGCCATGAGATCATTCATCAGTACCAGCTTGGCGATCAGGATCAGACTGCGGTGGTGCTGTTCTCCAGCACCATCACTAAAATATATTTCATGCGCGGCCGCACCATTCACAGTGTGCTGCCGACCATCTATGAAGGCGCCGAGTCGGAAAACATCTGTGAGACCGCTTTCGCCAAGATCCTGTTCGAATTTGATTCGGGCAAGCTGTCGGCCTTGAACAATATCATCCTGGCCGGCGATGTGGACCGTGTGCAGGGGGAAAAATTCTTTCGCGAGAAATGGCCGAGCGCCCAGGTGACGCGTCTGGAGATCGTCCGCGCCCAACTGGCGGAGAAGCTGGACGTCATGCACGGCCGCACCTGTTCCTATGCAATGCCCATCGCTCTGGCGCTTAAAAGTCTGGATGACAAACCCAAACCGGCCTATGCGCATAATTTCGTTCCCCGGCGCATACTGGACAAGCAGAGCGTTTATCGCCTGGCCTGGCACAGCATACTGCTGCTGGTGGTGCTGTTCTGTTCGGTCATGTTCTTGACCGTTCAATCGGTTCGATCCATGCAGCAGGTCCGCGATCTTCACGCGGAGGAACGCATGCTCCAGCGGCAGATGGAGGATCTGGCCAAAATCGCGGTGGAGGTGGACAGCCTGCGCTGCAAAATTCAAGTGATGGAAAAGGGAACCGCTCTGATCGATTCTCTGAACAAAGTCAGCACCCGCTGGTCGCCGCTGATCGAATCTTTTTCCCAGGCTTATGAGAGCATCGGTCCGTTCTCCTTTGTCACTCTGACCGCCGCGGACGACCATCGCATCACGGTGGAGGCCGAATTGGCCCAGGAGAAACAGGTTGCCCTGCTGGAACGCATGATCCCGCAGAGCACACTGACCAGCGTCGTCAAAGGTCAGGACCAAAAGGATCGCTGGATCAAGGCGCAGTTCACCTGCGACGTGAAGGGAAGCAATTGATATGTCCTATCCGGTAAGAAATACGTTGATCATCGCCGCCATCTGGGCCTTTTTTCTCGGCCTTGGCTATTATTATGTCTTTGGCGTGCAAAAAACGGCTGAGAAGAAACTGGCTGCAGAGGTGGAGATCAAGCAAGATCGTGTGAACGATCTGCAGGCCCTGCAGTCCGACAAGACCCGTCTGGAGCAGGAATATGCGCGGCTGGAGGAGCTTCACTCAGGTAAAAAAGGCGTACTGGCCTCTCACGAAACGCCCGGCGAAACCTATGACTATATCAACCGGGAGTTGAGCCGCATTGGTTCTTCTTTGGAGGTGAATTTGACTTTGGATAAAACCGATGAATTTTCCTCCATGCAGCGTCGTCAGTATGAAGTGTTCGGCACAGGCCGGTTTCATGAGCTCTATCATCTTATCTGGTTTTTTGAAAATGGTCCGCTGTTTTACAATATTCAATCTCTAAAAATTCAACGGCAGGATCAGGCCTCGCAGGATCAGCGCGCTCTGAAAGGGGAGGTGCAATTTTCCCTGCGGGTTTGCGGCTACAATCGGCCCGACGGGCCGGAGATCATCGGTATCAGCCGGGAGGACGGAGGGCTGCAACCAGTAGCAGAGCTGGTGACCAACCGGATCGTCCGCGTTGCGGCAGAACCGGCCAAGTCCGAACCGATGCGTCAGGATGAGTACCAGACGGCAGAGAAATCCGGCCGGGAACGTGCCCCCAGCAGCGCTTCGACAACCCCTGCCAACACCGCGGGCTTGCCGGACATTGCCTCAGGCTCCACCGTGTTGGCGGTCACGGCCAACAGCGCCTTGATCAAGGACAGCCGCGGCAAGATCGTACGCGTGCGCACTGGCGACCGGGTTCATCTGGGACAGGTCAGTGAAATCAACGCCAAGACGGGACAGGTTGTTTTTGATCTGGCTGAATCAGGCCAGCCTACCCGGCTTACGTTATCAACCCATAAAAATTGAGAAACGACCATGGCAAGAAAACTATTGTGTCTTTTCTTTATCCTGCTGATCGGGGCGGCTGCCCACGGTCAACGAGAGCTGCCGCCGGAATACGTTCCGGCCGAAGAGCTTATCAGTCTGAACAGCAGTCTGGATTTCAGCCAGGCGCTGGACCTGCTCAGCGAATACGCCATTCGGCTGGAGGGCAAGCCGCTGTACGATCCCACCCGTCAGACTGGGACCATCGGCATCGATATCAGCACCCTGCCGTGGGAAAAGGCGTTGCAGGCGATTCTGAGCCGGCGCGGACTCTGGTACGCTGAGCGGGAACATTTTATCCAGATCATGACGCCTGAGGATCAAAAGAACGGTCCGGACAACGGCGTCAGTGATGGCATACAGTTCAACCTGGGCAATCGGGAGATCAAGATCGAGACTATATTTTTTGAAGGCAATCGCAAGGATCTTGCCGAGACGGGCGTGGATTGGTCTAGTCTT
>CAZKQR010000351.1:0-4654 GCA_964554965.1 uncultured Cytophagia bacterium
TCTCAGGTCGTCGATGGGCTCGCTGTCCGGCCAATCAGAGAGCGCGCGGATGGCCGCCACCTGAATTTCGCCGCTCTTGTCGTTGAGTGCGGAACGAAGAACCGGCAATCCAGGCGCAGCGCCGATACGGCCCAGCACCCGCAGCAGCGCAATTCGTCCGGACTCTTCTTTCACCTGCGTCAGCCTGGCCAGCACCAATTCCGCACGTTTGTCCGGTTCTGCGATCTTCAATGAAACCGCGGTCAAAGCGGTCACCGCTTCGTTCTGCTCTTTCTCACTCTTGGTCTGTAGCAGCAGATCGATCATGGCCGGCAGATCGCCGGCCGTAGCGGTTTGGCCGAGCACCTTGATGGAAGCCAAGCGTACGCCGGCGTTTTCATCCCGGGCCGCTGCAAAAAGCAAAGGCGTGGCTCCAATGAGGTTACGCTCCCCCACGGCGGCGATCAGTTCCCCCTTGACCGCACCGTCGGCGTTGCGGATCGCCTGCGTGATCGCCTCATCCACATTCGGCGCATTCAGCAGATACAAACTCTCCTGAGCCGCTTTTTTCTCGTCATCGCTTTTTTCCGCAGCCGTCTTGGCCAGCAAAGAGACCGTTGACGCGTCGCCGAGAGCGGACAGTGATTTCAGCGCAGCAATCCGCACCGCCTGGTTCTCATCCCCGACCGCAGTGACCGCGGAGGAAAAAACCGAACGATCGCCGCGGAGAGCCAGAGCGGTCAGCAACTGCACCTTGAGTTCAGCCGGAAGCCTGTTCAACAGCGCGGCAAAGGGGGCCATTTTCACCTCAGCGGGCAAGCGAGACAGCAGAGCGATGGCCATGGACTTTTGGTCCTCATCGGCGTTCTCCAGGGTATTGAGAAGAATTTTTGAACCCTGAGACTGGTCGGCCAAAACCTGGCCGCTCAACGCCGCCGCACGAATAGGCGCCGCAACCTCGGGCGCCTGAAGTTTTTTGTACAACGTGAGAGCAGCGGAACTGTTGCCGGTCTGCGCCAGTTTATCCGCAGCCTGAAGCATGGCCTGCAGGGCGGTGGGCAATAGATCGTTCTTCATTTTCGGCAAAGCCTGCTCCAAGGCGGCCACAGCGACCGGAGTGCCTATTTTGCCCAAGGCAGCGGCGGACGCGGCGATCACCGCGGGATCACTGTGATTCAGCGTTTTAATCAAGGCCGCGGCAGAACCGGCGTCAGCGCGCTGTCCCAGGGTGTTGATAATGCCGATGCGCGTCAGACCTTTAGATGGGCCGAGCGCTTTTTGCAAAGCCTCGGTGATCTTTTTGCCCGGAATGCGTTCCAGCGCATAGCGGGCCATGTCCGCGGTCTTTTCATCCTTGAGCATTTTGCTCAGGGTCGAAGCGGAAGCTTCGGAACCGATGATGCTCAAACGCTGGCAGATGAACTGCTTGGCCGCCAGGGGCGCGTTGTTTTTGAGCAGGGTCAACAACTTTTTCTCCACCAGCTTGACCATGGCCGGGTCCTGGTAGGCGGCGCGCTCCAGCTCGGTATACTGCATGAGCGGTTCGCGACTGGCGCCCCAGTCATAGACCTGGATTTGGGTCAGCAGAGCATCCAGCTTTTGAAGGTCCAACGTTTGCGCCACGCCTGATCCAAATGCGAGCAGAAGGAAAAGAACCAGGCAGGCAGCCGGCAAACAGCGCAGATTGTTCATAGAAACCTCTCTGTACAAGTTATGAATAAGAACTCATTATCAACGGAAAACCACCTCACAGGCTCCAGGGCGAACGCAGGCTGTTGCCGAGCATGGCGTTGGCCGTAGGATCATTGAGAATCACTTCCCTTTCCGGATCGAAATAAAGTTTACGCCGCAACAGCATGGCGATCTGTCCCAGATGGCCGGGCGTGGCTGAACGATGCGCGACCTCGGCCGGCGCGATGGTTAAACCTCGGCTGCGCACACAATCTAAAAAATTACGGCAATGTCCGGGCGAGTGGTACAGGCGCCGGTCATTGGAACCGAAATGATCGCTGAGCAGGGATTTGGGATGGGCATCGATGCCGCCGCGGTCCACCCACACCCAGCCGTCCTCGCCGATCCATTTGGTGCCGCTGCGAATATCCTTGTGGCCGCCGGCGATGGTCATGCGTACGCCGTTGGCGTAGCGTGTGGAGATCCGGTAGCGGGTGGCGGTGTTGTAGACTTTGTGCTCAGGATATTCACCAAAGGCTTCGATTTCGATGGGACTGCTGTAGTCCAAACCGAGACCCCAATGGGCGATATCGCCGTGATGTCCGATCCAGTCGGTAAGCTGTCCGCCGCCGAAATCCAGATGCCAGCGCCAATTTTTATGCGTGCGGGATTCAACATAGGGCGAATAGGGCGCCGGGCCCACCCAAAACTCATAGTCCAGTTCCGCGGGCGGCGGCGTCACGCGGTCCCTGCCAAAGGTGCCGGCGAAATCGCTGTAGCCGGCCGGCAGTCCCACCTGCACATGATGCACTTTGCCGATGCAGCCGTTGTAAACCAGCTCACAGGCAAAGCGAAAGCGCTCCACGGAGCGCTGCCAGCTGCCGGTTTGCCACACCCGGCCATGTCGCTGCAGAGCATCCACCATGGCGCGGCCTTCGCGCAAACTGTGGGCAAAGGGCTTTTCGCCATAACAGTCTTTACCCGCCTTGGCCGCTTCGATGACAGGAATGGCATGCCAGTGATCCGGCAATCCCAGCGAAACCGCATCAATGTCAGGCCGGGCCAGCAATTCACGAAAATCATGGTATACGGCGCAGCCGTCGTTCTCGTACTTTTTGTTGACCAGAGCGCGTGCGTTCTCCGCATGGTTGCGGTCGAGGTCGCAGACGGCAACGATGCGCGCATCCGGCTCGGACAAAAAATTCTGCATGTTGTCCGTACCCTGCCAGCCCACGCCGATGCAGCCCATGACGATTCTATCGCTGGGCGCCACACGACCGGCTCTGGACAACACCGTGGCCGGCACGATGGCGGGCGCTCCAATCGCGGCGAGAGAAACGGTGGTGCGCTTGATAAACTGTCTTCTGTTCATTATCAGCATAGTGGGAAACAAAGCTCCTTTCATGCGATCCGCGGAACGAGATTCACGACAGCTGCCAGGGAGTGCGCATGGCGCGCGACAACAGGCGATCGGCCTGGGCGTCATCGATGAATCGTTCCCGGACGTTGTCCCATTTCAGTTTTCGCCCCATCTTGATGGCCGCCAGCCCGAGATGAGCGACCATGATCGAGTGATGCGCGGCTTGAACCGGCGCTACGGTCTTTTTACGGCTGAGAACGCAATCCAAAAAATTCTGATGATGATCGGTGCTGACGCAGAGATGGATCTCTTCAGGCCTGATCCGGGTGCGCAACAGAGAGGATGGATTTGCTTCGATCGAGCCGCGGTCAACATGGATCCACCCTTCTTCCCCCTCGAAACGGACGCCCATCCTGTGTTTGTGGCTGTCGGCAACAATCATGGTGAAACCTTCGGCGTATTTGCCGCTGAATTCATAGCCGTTCATCACGTCGAAAAGCCCTTCACGCCCGTCCGACCACTCACCCACGCCTTCGATCTCTATAGGCGCCGAGCTTTCGGTATTCATACCCCATTGGGCGATGTCGATATGATGGCCTGCCCAATCGGTCAACTGGCCGCCGGCATAATCACTGATCCAGCGAAAGTTCCAATGGCAGCGGCCTTCGCAATATGGCGCCTCGGGCGCAGGCCCCAGCCACATATCATAATCAAACCCAGCCGGCGGCGGCGTCGGCTTAAAGTTGCCGGGACGAATGCTGCTGCCGTAGGGCAGGCCCACGCGCACCGTAGACACTTTGCCGAGATAGCCGTTGCGCACTAACTCGCAGGCGAAACGGAAATTCTGCTCTGACCGCTGCTGGCTGCCGGTCTGCCAGACCGTACCGTGTTTTTCAACCGCGTCGACGATCGCGCGCCCTTCGGAAATGGTATAGGCCAGCGGTTTTTCCCCATAGATGTCCTTGCGGCTGCGGCAAGCGGCCACAGCGGCCAGCGCATGCCAGTGATCCGGCAGCGCCAGGCAGACGGCATCGATATCCGGTCGAAGCAGCACGGCGCGGAAATCCTTGAACACAAGACAATCGTTCGTGCCGTAATGGGCGTTGACCAGATCGCGCGCCTGATACAGGTTCGCGTCATCCACATCGCAAACTGCGATCACCTGGGCACGCTGTTTCTGTAAAAAAGCGCGCAGATCGCCGGTCCCCATGCCCCCCATGCCGATAAACGCCATGGTGATGCGCTCACTCGCGGCCATGCGGCCTGAGCGGCCGAGCGCGGCATCAGGAACGATATAGGGCGCAGCCAGAGCCGTGGCGGCGCCGGCCAACTGCTTGAAAAAAGTTCTCCGACCGATTGTTTGCTTCATTTCGCTTCTTTCTATGAACCATTTCGTCATAAGGCTCTCCTGAAAAAATATCTCTAATCAGATGTCCCAGGGGCTGCGCATGGCGCGTACGATCAGCCGGTTGGCATCCTCTTCAGCAAACCGTTCAGCCACCGGATCCCAATGCAGTCGATGGTTCAGCTGAATCGCCATATTGCCGAGATGGCAGACGGTCACGGAACGGCAGCCGGTTTCGGCATCGGTCACCGGCCGGTTGCGGGTGCGAATGCAGTCAAGCCAGTCGGCGGCATGATCGA
>CAZKQR010000352.1:0-4644 GCA_964554965.1 uncultured Cytophagia bacterium
GCAGGGATTTCACCCACATCAGCCCGATTCTGCACCAGACCTTTGAGACCATCGAATCGTTTCACGACAAGGTGGACGGGATCACCGGCGTGACCACCGGTTTCATCGAGTTGGACAAGATCTTGTCCGGCTTGCAGAAATCCGAACTGATCATTCTGGCTGCCCGGCCTTCGGTGGGCAAGACCGCGCTGGCTTTGAACATGGCCTATCATGCGGCGAAAAAGGGCGTGCCGGTGGGCATATTCAGCCTTGAAATGGCGTCGCATCAGATCGCCATGCGCCTATTGAGCACTGAGGCGCGGCTGGATTCCCAGATCATTCGCACCGGACGATTAAACTCGGGACAGTGGGAGATCCTTGCCAAAGCGGCCGGCTATCTCGCCCAGACGCCCATTTTCATCGATGACACGCCTGCCATGAACATCATGGAGATACGTACTAAAGCGCGAAGGCTCAAAGTCGAACACAACATCGGTCTGCTGGTGGTCGATTACTTGCAGTTGGTGCACGGCGTGGGACGCATCGAGAGCCGGCAGATCGAAATCGCCTCCATCTCCCAATCTCTGAAAGCACTGGCCAAAGAACTCAGCATCCCGGTGCTGTCTTTATCGCAACTTTCGCGTGCAGTGGAAAGCCGCACCACCGGCAGCCGACCGGTGTTGAGCGATCTGCGTGAGTCCGGCGCCATCGAGCAGGACGCCGATGTGGTCATTTTCATCCATCGGCCCGGCGCCCAAGGTCAACAGGTGGATCCCGGCAAGGAGAACATCGCCGAGATCATTGTGGCCAAGCATCGCAACGGCCCCACCGACACTATTGAATTGGTATTCGTCGGCGAATACGTCATGTTCGCCAATAAAGAGGCCACTCGTAAAGATACAGCCATGTCCATGGACGCGTTTTAGCAGTAGATCCCGACCAAGGACCCAGCAGCAGGTATGCTGCAACGCTTTTGGTTGAATTTCGCCGAACTCGAACGGCACTTAGGCTATGGATAAAAAATCCGAACAACTTTTCGAAGGGCTGATGCACCGCATCTCGCGGTACAATCAGAACATGGACGTCAAATTGCTGCGCAAGGCGTTCGAGTTCAGCTACAATGCCCATCGGAATCAGCTGCGTAAATCCGGCCGGCCCTATTTCGATCATCCGCTGGAGGTGGCTAAAATTCTCATCAGCCTGCGCATGGACTATGAGACTATCGCCGGCGGTGTGCTCCACGATGTCGCCGAGGATACGGATATATCCATCGAACAGGTGCAAAAAGAGTTCGGCAACAATATCGCCCAACTGGTGGATGGGGTCACCAAAATCTCTGAGATCAAATTGATGGAGTTTGAAGAGCGGCAGGCGGAGAACTTTCGCAAAATGCTGCTCTCCATGGTCCGTGATATCAGGGTGATCCTGATCAAATTCGCCGACCGTTTGC
The DNA here is from genome assembly GCA_964554965.1 of uncultured Cytophagia bacterium. Taxonomy (GTDB): domain Bacteria; phylum Zhuqueibacterota; class Zhuqueibacteria; order Residuimicrobiales; family Residuimicrobiaceae; genus Anaerohabitans. The sequence goes on from CAZKQR010000352.1 coordinate 1,430, forward strand.
ACAACATGCGCACCCTAGAGTTCCTGGCGGAGAAAAAACGGCGGCGCATCGCGCTGGAAACCCGTGAAGTCTATGCACCGCTGGCGCACCGGCTCGGGCTGGCCAAGATCAAATGGGAGTTGGAGGACCTGGCGCTCAAATACTTGGAGCCTGAGGCCTATGCAGAGCTCAACCAGCGCATCTCCGACACCCGCGCCAGCCGGGAGAACTATATTCTCGAGGTCACCAAACCCGTGCGTGAGGCGCTGGTCAAGGCGCATATCCAGGCCCGCTTTGAAGGCCGACCAAAGCATTTTTACAGCATTTACAACAAGATCAATAAACGCAACATCCCTTTCGAAGAGATCTATGATCTGCTCGCCGTGCGCGTCATCGTGGACAAAATCGAAGAGTGTTATCACACCCTCGGACTGATTCACGCGCTCTACACTCCCATCCACGAACGATTCAAAGACTACATCGCCATGCCCAAGGCCAACGGCTACCAATCCCTGCACACCACGGTGATCGGTCCAGGCGGGAAACGGGTCGAAATTCAAATACGCACGGAACAGATGCATCGTACCGCTGAGGACGGCATCGCCGCACACTGGCGCTACAAAGAGGGCCGGCTGCGTGAGGATGATCTGGACAAACACTCGGTCTGGCTGAGACAACTGCTGGAATATGAGGACAATGAATCGGATTCTCCCAATTTTATGGAGCATCTGAAGATCAGCCTGTTTCAGGACGAGGTTTTTGTCTTTACCCCGAAAGGAGATCTGCACCGTCTGCCGGCCCACTCGACGCCGGTGGATTTCGCTTTCTCCGTGCACACCAGCGTCGGCATTCATTGTCTGGCGGCGAAAATCAACGGCCGCATCGTCCCGCTCAGCCATGAGCTGCACAGCGGCGATACCGTGGAAATATTGACCTCCGGCAACCAGGAGCCGAACAACGATTGGCTTCGCTTTGTCGTCTCCAGCCGCGCGCGCTCCCGGATTAAAAAATATCTACGCGATAAGGAGGATCAGAACAGCTCTGCGTTGGGCGAAGAGATGCTCACTCGAGCGCTGCAGAAATTTTCCATCAAGATCAAGGACATTGATTTACAAGAGTTGGCTGCCAAGTTCAATCAGAAGGACAGTCAATCGCTTTTCGTCGCCCTGGGCCGCGGCGATCTGAAATTAGAGTCGCTGTTGCGCAAGATCCTGCCCGAGGATAAGCCGCAACTGCAGGACCCCAGCTTTATCACCCGCTTTATCGAAAAAGCGAGAAAATCCACCCGAGGCGTCCGCGTTGCCGGCATGGATAACATCATGATCACCTTCGGCAAATGCTGCAGTCCGGTTCCCGGCGAACCCATCACCGGCATCGTCTCGCGCGGCCGCGGCATTGTCATCCACACCAATGACTGCAAGAATTTGCTCAAGCTGATGCAGGATCCAGACCGCATCATCGACGTCACCTGGGATGTGGAAAAGGGATCCCGTTTTCTCGCCGGCATCTATATTCTCGGAGAACGGCGCAATAAATTCATCGCCGACGTCACCGAGGCCGCCGCCGCTCTAGACTGCAACATTGTCGGCGTCAGCATGAACTCTGAAGTGTCGCTGATGAACTGTGTGTTGTCCGTCGAAGTCTATGACCTCGATCATCTGAATCGCGTCATGGCTAAGCTACGTAAAATGAACGGGGTGATTTCCGTCGGCCGTTTAAATGAATAACTCCACTGATTTTAAAATTTTGATAAAAATGAAAATTTTTGTTGTGTTTTAGAATTATTTGTTGTATTTATTATTATAAATATTGATGTTATGAAAATGTTATAAAATTGTTAAAAAACAATACATTAACTATTCTGAAGGAGCCTGACATGAACAGCGAAATCCTCGAAAATCCTAAATCCACGGTCACCAAAAAGGATGTTGCCAAGCGCACAGCGAAAATAGTCGGAGAGAAAATCTATTTGACTGAAAAGGTGGTGGATGGCGTTTTCCAGGCGTTGCGAGAATTCATGTCTGAAGCGAATCCGGAAGTCCGTATAGAAATACGTGATTTTGGTGTATTTGAAGTTAAAAAGACCAAGCCAAAACCCAAAGCGCGTAATCCGAAAACCGGCGAGATCATCTATGTGCCTGCCCGGCGTAAAACCCATTTCAAAGCCGGTAAACTTTTAAAAGAAGTGCTCAAGCAACCTATCGAACCACAGAATCAATAAGCATGACTGAAACACCTGTCCCGGGGCAGGGGGGCGGCTCCACCGATGTTCCGTTGCAGCAGTTGCCTCTGGGGCGCATTATGGGAATCGATTACGGCTCACGGCGAATAGGCATCAGTATTTCTGATCCCACGCAGACCATTGCCTCGCCGTTGACGACTCTGGTTTTCCGCAATGATGGCGCGCTGTTGCAGCAACTTGGTCAGTTGATATCCGAGCATGAGGTGGTCGCCGTGGTGATAGGATGGCCCATCAACATGAGCGGGGCTGCGGGCGAAAAAGCGGATGCTGTGGAAAAATTTGTCCGCTACATCCAGCCAACCCTGAACCTGCCGATCTACCTTTGGGATGAACGATGGACCACTGTAAGCGCTCATCGCGTCCTGATGGAGCAGGGACTTTCGCCGTCCAGGAACCGGGGTCGCGTCGATGCCATTGCCGGTGCGTTTATCCTTGAAGCTTTTTTACAGCGGCTGCAATTGTTGCGCACCCGCAAATGATGAATGAGTGAAACGGCGCAATGAAGAAACAGCTGCTGTTAGCGTTTTCGACCGCCATCCTGTTGTCTCTGGCCTATGCTCCACTGCGAACCGGTTTTTTTGCCTATGTTGGACTGATCCCCTTTTTTTTTCTGCTGGAATCGTCCAGAGGCCGAAGCGAGACCATACGCTGGAGCTATTTTACCGGTTTCTGCTATGCCCTTGGCACGCTCTATTGGATAGGTTGGGTCACTTTTCCGGGCATGATCGGAACTCTCCTGGTCTGGCCGTTCTATATCGTGCTGTATGGAGTCCTCCATGTCCGTTTGCGGCGCATTTTTGCCTTCGCGGCCTGGCTGTTCCTTCCTTTTGTCTGGGTTGCCATTGAATTCCTGCAATCGTTGAGCGAGTTGGCTTTTCCGTGGAATTATATCGGCTACACTCAGTCCTATTTCCTGCCGCTCATCCAGTATGTGGAATACACTTCGGTCCTCGGTGTCAGTTTTTGGATTCTGCTCATCAACTGTGTGGGATTT
>CAZKQR010000353.1:0-4643 GCA_964554965.1 uncultured Cytophagia bacterium
ACCAGATGCAATAGGTAAAGGGAACAGAGGTTGCAGCCGGAACAGAGAAATCCTCCGCGTGACCCGCGTGTGCGGAAGCGAGCAGAATCAGCAAAGCGAATCTTTTGCCGCATTGAAAAATTTTCATGATGCTCCTTCACAGAAACCAAGTCAGTCGACTGCTCATTGATCAGCCAGGGACAGGGTCTGCCGGCCATCAGGACGATCGCTGCTTGCGTGATCCAGCAAGGGTTGACAGCAGGCTGAGAGAAATCCCCACGGCCAGCAGGGTGACCGTTCCAATGACGCCGATCATGCGTGTGTTCCAGTCGCATTCCAGCCATTTCCACGCAGCGGGCAAATTCCGGGCAAAGGTCGCCCAGGCGATGCTCAGCACACTGGCGATGACAGCGATGACAGCGGGCCATCGTTTAATATGCTGAAAGGTGATGCCGAGAAGAAAAAGGCCGATCACGCCGCCACCCGCAATGCCGCCCAACTGCCAGCCTGTCTCCAGGGCCACCCGGATATTGATCAGCGCCAGCCCGGCGATGATGCCGACGATGCCCCACACCAGCGTGTAACGATGCAGCATTTTCATGCTCTGCTTATCATCAGCCGTTGGATTGAAATATCTTTTATAAAAATCATAATAAGTCAGAGTGGATAAACAATTCAACGAACTCGCCACCGTGCTCTGCGCAGCGGCAAAAATGGCGGCGATGACCAGCCCGCGCAGGCCCATGGGCAGTTGCGTGGCGATGAAATAGGGGAAAATTTTATCACCGACCACTCCCGTCTGCAGTTCCGCCGGCAGCTGATTCGCATGGACCGAATAGAAAGCAAACAAAGACGTGCCGATGAACAAAAAAAGAATGGAGATGGGTATATAGCCGATGACCGCGGTCCAGAGAGAACGCGAAGCATCCTTAATCGTCCGAGTGGTCTGATAGCGCTGTACGTTGTTCTGGTCCGTGCCGAAATTGCGCAGGTTTTCCATGATGCCGTAGAGCACGACAACCCAGGCCGTGGGTTTGATCAGATCAAAATCCCAACTGCCGAGTGAAAATTTGTTGTGTTCCATACCGATGCGGAACACCTGTCCAGGCCCTTCCGGCATGCCGAGAAAGATGTAGAGGATTGTCGCCAGAGCGCCGCCGAAAAGAATGATCACCTGAACCACATCGGTCCAGACCACCGCCTCGATGCCGCCGATCATGGTATAAAACATAACAGTAATGCCGCCGATAATAATGATCGAGCTGTAGGACCATCCGGTGACATTGTGCAAAGGCAATGAGACCAAAAACAGGATCATGCCGATGCGCGTCGCTTCACCGAACATAAAGCTGACGCTGCTGTAGACGCGCGCCCAGCCGCCGAACCGCTGTTCCATATACTCAAAAGCCGACACCTTGATCCGCTTGCGGTAGAGCGGGATAAAATAGAGCGTGGCGATCAGGGCGGCAAACGGCAAGGTCACTGAAAACATAAAGGCATCCCAGTTGGTATTATAGGCGATACCTGGATAGGCAATAAACGTAATGCTGCTGACAAATGCGCCAAGGATGGACAATCCAACTGCCCAGCTGGGAAGCTTTCCCTGGGCGATCATAAAGCCATCGGGCGTGCTGCTCTTTTGACGAAAACGAGTCCCTAAAAACACCATGCCTGCCAGGTACAGAACCAACACGGCATTATCAAATAAACTGAATTGCATGTCCATAAGGGTCCTTTCTATGCCAAATCCGTTTCCATGCCTTCAAGTGATGGTATATATGAGCCGCACAAAGGCCAGCCACGCCGACACTCTGGCTTATAATTACTTGTAAACTAAGACAGCTGTCTTTTGTGGTAAAATCATCACCGGTCCAAGCAGTCCAGAGGCCGGCAAGGGCTTGAATCCGATGGGACCCCGGGCATGAGCAGAGTACCAGCTGCCCTTTTGCCCATAATGCTCGACGAGGTTCTCCGGCACCGGAGGCGGCTCTTTCATACCGGCAACCTGATTGATCTGGGTATTGGTGACTCGCAGTGCAAGCCGGTTTTCGCCCTCATGAACCAAACCGGTGATATCGAGCTGTTGCCCCTGCATCCAGATCACACCGGCTGCCCGGCCGTTCACACTAATTTCTGCGATATTCCCCACTCGGCCGACATCAAGCAAAAGGCGCACATCTGACGCCGTATAATCGGCGGTGAGAGCGAATTCAATCTCATAGTGTCCGGTTCCACTGAAATGGCGAGTGGCCGCATTTACTGTCCAGGAGGCCAGTGCTGAAAGGGTTGTATCCAAGCGGCCAAAATCATCTGCCTGCAGGACCATGTTCCAGGGACCACTGAGGGTCAGGCGAGAGGGCAAATCCCCTATCTCCACTTGGTGATTCTTGGTTAGGCCATTCTGCTGGATCAGGAGCTGATGCACTCCGTTATGGTCCGCCAAACCTTGAATCCGGCCGGCTCGAACATCGGTGACCGCAGCTAGGTCGGTTTGCAGCACATGAAGGCTATTGGAGCCGGGCGAAAAAACCAGAAACAAAGACTCGTAGGGCGCCAGGGCAAGCGGCACGGTTGTGCCCGCTGCTGATTGCGAGTAAACGAAAACAGGGGAAATTTCGCCGCTATAGGGATTCCATCGCTGGGGGATTTTATCCTGTACGCGAAAAGTGACCGGTAGCGTGAGCGGCTGCATTCGAATGTTGCTGACAAAATAGAGGTCTTCATCATTGATCTTCCGGTGGACGAAACTCAGACCATCGTTCTCGCGCCATCCTTCATGGCAGAAATCGATGCTCATATCCGGGTGCAGGTGATGGCGCAGTGTATTGACAAACGGATCGAGGGCGCTGCTGCTCCGGTCCAGCGCATCCGGACGGTACATCACCTGCTGGATGAAATAGGTCCAGCCCTTGCCGTACGCTCGTACGGCCGCATCATTTCGCTGCGAAGGCCGGCTGAACATCTCGGCAGCCAGCTCTTTGACCCGTTTATCCTTTTGCCGGTATTCGGCCAACCCCACGGAACATTCCGGAATGCGCTCCAGGGCAATAACCACTCCTCCCTGTTCGGCAAACTCTTTAATCCATTCGAGACTTTCCACCGGCAGAGAGTGAATATTGGGCAGAATCAGAATGGAATACGCGGAAGATCTGGCGAGAATTTTTCCATCTTGAATGCTCGCATGATGGAGCAGCACATCATCATTGATCAGGTCAAAATTATAGCCGTTGGCGATCAGTAATTTGCCCAGATCGCCCCAGTCAAATTCCCGGGTCCATTTTCTGGCATTAAAAACATCCAGCGTCCATTGGTTGGCTAAAGGAGAATAAACCGCCACATCGGCGACCGGATCGCCCTGTCGCAACAAATAGCAGCAGCGGGTGATATAGTCCGACAACAAAGGATAGTACGGCCACCAGATATTGAGATGGTTGATCACCGCTTCCCACGGCACGATGCGCGAGGGAGTGACCCGGCGTTCAGGGGAATAGCTGTAGCCGAGATGATAAAACTTGTTCGCCCCGGCGGTGAAAAAGCCGTCGCCGGCGATTTTGAGCTCTGCCAGAGTGGAGCGGTACAGCTCCCAATGGATGTAGGTGTAGGCTTCGACGCCCACCACTTTTTTTCCGTACAGATGGGCTCCGGAGGCTACATAGCGCTTTGGGCCGATGCGCGTATCGAACCAGGGAACCGCATCCTTTTCTCCCGGCGTGATCTCCATGATCGGCGTATGGCTGATCCCGGCGCCCTGCAAAACGTCTGTGGTAAAACCATAGGGCTCTATGGCGCCCTGAACGCCGTGATCGCTGCACCAGCGGAGAAACGGTTTAAAAAACGACTCCATCCCCTGATGATGAAGAAATTCATTCACATCGTAGCGAATCTTGGGCGTCGGTTCTCCCATATCGTACCAGATCGCCGGCAGATAGGGCGTCAGATCATAGCCTTTATGGTTTTTGAATTTTATCAGCAGGCTGTCGCTCCAATAGATCCCATGCGGCAGACTTGGCAGTTCAAAGCTGTCGATGAAAATCGATTCCAGGGTTTTGCCGAAAGGGCTGCCAAAGGTTTTGGCAAACCGGTCGGTCAATAAATATTGGCAATAGTGCTGAACAGCCTGTTCGCTGAAATAGTCAATGCCCCAGAAATCATAATCCGGATCGTTTTCCCGCGCAGTGACGCGATACCCGGTCGGTTTGAGCCTAAAGACCACAAGCCGCCAGACGCCGCCGGGCACTTGCCAGGTGAGAGTGGAATCGCGCACCTGTACGCTGAGGTCGATCCAGGAATCAGGATCCAGTTTTCCCCCAACGATCTTCGCAGCCTGCACAGCGACCACGGTTTCCGCATCAGGAATATCCTCCACCCTGATTTCGCCGCGGTGATCGCCGGCTTTTTTCCATGCAGGCAAGGGGCCTGAATAATTTTGTGGACCGATCATATCCGTGTGCGAGGCAACGAGGCTCTTGCTGCGCTCTGCCGGCGGCACCCAGTACCCTCCCATACTGAAACCGGGACCTGGGGTGATAGAGACCTTCATGCCCAACTCATGGGCCGTGGCCACGGCATGCTTGAGCAAATCCAGGTACTCATCGGAGAGATATGGAAGACAGCCCTTTTCATACATGCGAAAGGCCGTCCATATCAGCACCCCACCCAGGCCA
>CAZKQR010000354.1:0-3025 GCA_964554965.1 uncultured Cytophagia bacterium
AAGGGCCGGATTTGCCCACCGGCGCGCTTATCGTCGGTGATGAAGAGATCGATAATTATTTCAAGACCGGACGCGGCAAGCTGACGGTGCGCGCCCGGGTGCACACCGAGGATGTCAGCGGCGGCCGGCAGCGCATTGTGGTGAACGAGATACCCTACCAGGTCAACAAGACCGCGCTCATCGAGCGCGTGGCTGAACTGGTGCGTGATAAAAAGATCGAGGGCATCTATGACATCCGCGACGAGTCGGACCGCGAGGGCATGCGGATCGTTTTTGAATTGCGCAAAGAGACCGACGCCGAATCCACCCTCAAAGAGCTGTTTAAACACTCTCAGCTGCAGACCACCTTCGGCGCCATCATGCTGGCGCTGGTCGACGGCCAGCCGCAGGTGCTCACCATCAAACAGCTGCTCGCCGAGTTCATCAAGTTCCGTCATGAGGTCGTTCTCCGGCGCACGCGCTTTGAATTGGATCAGGCGGAGAAGCGCGCCCATATCCTCGAAGGGCTGAAAATCGCGCTGGATCATATCGATGCAATCATCCAGTTGATCAAAAAGTCGCGGGATGTAGCCACCGCCCGCACCGGACTGATGAAAAAATTCCGCCTCTCCGAGATACAGGCCAATGCCATTCTGGAAATGCGCTTGCAACGGCTGACCGGCCTGGAACGGAAAAAGATCGAAGAAGAATATCTCGCCCTGATCAAGCTGATCCAAAAACTGAAATCTTTGTTGAACAGCAAGGCGCTGCGGTTGCAGCTGGTCAAGCAGGAACTGCTCGAACTCAAAGAGAAATTCAGCGACGGCCGGCGCACCCACATTCTCGCCCAGGGCGGCGGCGACACGCTGAAAGAGATGGTGTCCGAGGAGACGTTTATCCTCGCCATGACCGCCAACGGACACATCATGCGCTTTCCGCTCTCCGAATACGAAGCACTGAAAGAGAAAATCAAGAATGAGTTGGGCAAAGACTGCATACGAACGGTGTTCCGTTCCGTCAGCAGCCATTATGTGCTGGTGGTGGGACGCAGCGGGCACGCGTTCGTCCTGCGCACCAGCTATATCCCCCTGTCCAATTCGATCGAATCGTTCACGCCGTTGAGCCGCCTGGTGCAGTTGTCCCGGGAGGAATCCTTCATCGAATGCATCGAGGTGGCCAAGTTTGTCGAAGATCAATTTGTCTTTTTGGCCACGGCGAACGGCCTGGTGAAGCGGATCGCCCTGTCCGAGTTCGCCAAAGTCAAGCCCACGGGAACGCCGGTGATCAACCTGAAGGAGGAGGATCATGTGGTGGCGGCGCAGGTGACCGGCGGCCATCAGGAGATCCTTATGGCCTCGGCCCAAGGCAAGTGCATCCGCTTCAGCGAAGAGGAGGTCCGTGACATGGGCTTGTCGGCGGGCGGCATTCGCGGCTTTGACCTGGAGAAGAAAGACACCGTGGTCTCGATGATCGCGCTCTCGTCCGGCAAGGCGAAAACCAGTCTGTGCACACTGACCCATCTGGGCTATGGAAAACGCAGCGAACTGAGCGAGTACAGCAGTTTTCATCGCGGCGGCAAAGGGGTGGTCAATTACAAGATCTCCCCCAAAGTCGGCCGCGTCATCGGCATCGTCGAAGTGAAAGAGAGCGATGTGATCGTCTGGCTTTCGAAAAAGGGCAAACAGAAACGGCTCAAGGCCAAAGAGATCAAAATGATGGGACGGGCGACGCAGGGTGCGGCGGTGGCGGTGCTCAAGCAGGGGGATGAAATCGCCGAGTTGTTTGTTCTGATGCAAGAAAATGATCGCAAATAAGAACCTATAGGTCATCGCCTGGGTGGTGATGATGCTCAGCATCATTTCTTAAAATCCGAGAGAGACTCTGTAAAGAAAGGTAGTAACCGCGTGACGGGTTTTGAGGAGGGGAAGCGGAGACTGGCGACGGCGCTGGTTGAACGTGTGGCGAACGGCAAGGAACATCGGACCTGCCGGCAGATTTTGCAAGAGCCCATGCCGGAATTCGTGAAAGAGAATATCATCGCCCTGGCGCAGCGGCGGCTCAAACAGGAAAAACCATTTTCGTGGAATCCGACCGCTGATTTTGATGTCAACGATGTCGAAGTGCGCACCAGTTTTGAAAAACTGGTCGCCGCCCTGGTGCGCAGCATGCGTCTTTCACATGCCGAGCTGGAAAACTGTCTGCGCGAGGCGGTGTGTTTGCGCTTTGATGTGTTGTTGAAGCCGCAAAGCACCATCGAGGGTCTGCTGTTTCGTCCGGTGGAGCGGCTGGACAAAAAAAGCGCGCTGTACAAGCTGGAACTCCTCGGCGGCGACCTGCCCTTTATTCTGCGCTTGAAAGAAAAAATCACCGCCAGCCCCGAGAGCCATCTGACTAAACTGGTGTTCGCTCTGATGGCTAAAGAGATCTCCGACGCTTTGTACACTTACCGGAACAAGGCCGCGGCGGTGAGGGATTTCGAGCTGCTGGAAGATCTGTTTCGATTAAAAGAGGAGTTGAAGCCAAAGGGCGTGGACGCCGGCCTGCTGCCGGATTTTTTACAGTCGCGCGGCCTCCGCGAACTCCTCAGCCAGGTGGAAAAGAAAATTCAACAGGGCAAGGCCTTCTGGCAAAAGCAAGACTTTCAGGACCTGTTCGATTTCGCAAAAGCCGCTGGGCGGCCCGCCTATGCGATGGCGGATCTCATCGAAGAAGAGGAACGCTTGCTGCCGCGGATCGTCTTTCAGGAGGAGGAAAAAGGACCGGTCTATCAATCCCAGCGGGAGCATCAACCGCCGGGCCCCTATCCATCCATCCAGTCGCTCATCGATTCTAAAGACTATAAAGTGCTTGTGCACAAAATATTTGAGCGCGATGAACGGGCTTTTCGCTCGTTCATCGACAAGGTGGATCAGGTCGACAAATGGCGCGACGCCAAACAGCTGATCGATTGGGAGCTGAACAAACGCCGGCTGGATCCCTATTGCAAAGAGGCGGTCAAACTCGGCGACATCGTGTTCGCCAAGTATTTCAACAACAGCGGCTATCT
>CAZKQR010000354.1:3125-4642 GCA_964554965.1 uncultured Cytophagia bacterium
ACGGCATTTTTCCAGGTCCCACCGAAATCATACCGCAGCGAAAGAAACATCTCCCACAGCGGTTTGTAGGGAATAAAGTAGCGATACTCGCCGCTTAACAGAATCGCATGCCGTCCCTGCATCTCTCCTTCGCGTAATCCATAAAAGGTCGTTTCTCCGCCCAGCCGGAATTGTTCAGAAAAAGGCGTGGTGAGATCCGAAGTGCCCCAGTATAATTTTTGACAGAGCGTATTTCTCCGTTTGAATGTCCAATATCCCGCCAAGTAGTTTTCCACCTTGAAATAGGAAAGGCCTGCACCGAGAAATTTGCCGCTGGAGACCTCGTACATGAATTCATGGTACTTTCCCGAGAAAGGGAACGGCACCCGGTCGCGCGTGTCGACGATGGAGTTCAGCCCCAACGTGTTGATGTGCAGATCGCCGGTATCATACCCGCCGCCCTGAAGACTGTGGATGGTGATGTGCTCTGAGCGGGCGACCGCCCACAGCGTGCCGAATCGTCCCAGTTGACTGCCGAGACGGAAGTGGCCGCCATCGGAACGCCGTTTATATTGGCCGCGTTCGACAAACTGCTCATAGTAATAGTTCTTGCTCTCCCGGTGATAAAGCTGCATCTGGCTGGTCAGGTAGGTTTTGAAAATACGGTTGGCGTTGAACGTCAGCATCGCCGCCTGATCTTTTCTCCCGTATCCGCCATGCAGGGTTATTTCGTTTCCGCTGCCGAAAAGATTTTCGTGCGCGAATTCGATAAAGCCGCGGCCCAGCCGTTCGTCGTCGTAGCGGGCGCCGAGGCGGAGCAGATTATACTTTTTTTCATTAAAGTGGAGGGCCAGGTTCCAGCTCGAGTCGACGCGATGGGTTCGCAACACGACGGAATTAAACAACCCGGAGCCGTAGAGATTGGCCAACCCCCGTTTGGCTTGCTCCAGTTGAAAGTATTCCCCCGGTTTCAGGGTGAACTCGCGGGCGATGACCATGTGCCGCGTGGTCCGATGGCCGGTAAAAAACAGCTTGGAGATCATCCCCTCTCCGATCGTCACATGGGCGGTTTGCGCGGCCGCGTCGTAGCGCACCTTTTGGATGGCTGCCAGGGAATATCCCCTGCGCCGGTATTTCTGCAACAGGGCGGTGCAGGCCTGTTGCCAGCCAGAAAGGTTCAGCGGCTGGTGCAACTGGCTGTCGAACAGCGGCCGCAGGACCGAATCAGGCAGTGCGGTGTTGCCGGAAAAGCGGACCTGATGCAGCCTGGGCCGGGGAAACAGATGATAGCACAAAACGGTGTCGGTCTGTTCCACGTGAATGTCGGCGAAACAGCTGTCCAACTGGCCCTGTTCATAAAGGGCGGTCAGGTTGTTGCGTATTTGATCCGGGGTGATGAGCCGTCCGCTGGTGGTGTCCAGCGAGGCGGGCAGGCGGACGCCCGCAGGCGCCAGGATTCGCTGGCGATGAATGTAAAAAGACCCGGGACCGGAGTGGGGCGCCGCCGGCGCCAACAGGGCCTGCAAGGCGGGGAGCGC
>CAZKQR010000355.1:0-4611 GCA_964554965.1 uncultured Cytophagia bacterium
GCGGAGAGGCAGGGATTCGAACCCTGGGTACCCAAAAGGGCACAACGGTTTTCGAGACCGCCCCGATCAGCCGCTCCGGCACCTCTCCTGCTCGTTTTACTGTCCGCTTTGACCTGCATCGAGCCGGCCCGTCTTTTCCCTGCGAACCTGCTGGAAAAAACGTTTGATCAGCTCGCTGCACTCGGCCTCGGCCACGCCGTTGATCACGTTGGCGCGCACGTCGATCCGCTCGTTCTGCGCAAGTTGAACCGCACTGCCGCAAGCGCCGTAGCGGGGATCCTGAGCTCCAAAAACGATGGTGGGAATGCGTGATAAGAGAATGGCGCCCGTGCACATGATACAAGGCTCGAGGGTGACATACAAGACGCATCCATCCAGCCGCCAAGACGCCAGCGTGTTGGCGGCCGAGGTGATGGCCAGCATTTCGGCGTGCGCCGTAGGATCCTGCAGGGTCTCCATCATGTTGTGACCCCGGCCGACGATGCGGCCTTCATGAATCACCACCGCACCGATCGGCACCTCCCCTTTGTGAAACGCTTTTTCCGCTTCGCGGAGGGCCAAGGCCATCCAATCGGCGTGATCCTGCACGGCAAGAGCCTTTCCTCTTGGCGCGCCCGGAGGAGTTCGAATCCCCAACCTTCTGATCCGTAGTCAGATGCTCTATCCAGTTGAGCTACGGGCGCGGACAAACCAGTGCGATGGTGCAGCGTAGCGCGTACGGGATTCGAACCCGTGTTACCGACGTGAGAGGCCGGTGTCCTAGACCCCTAGACGAACGCGCCAAAAGTACGATTCTAGCCTATTAATATACTAATAGGGTGCGAAAAAGTCAACCCTTTTCATTCCAGCGCCAGCCCCTCAATCGGCGTGCAGCTCCAGCTCCTTCAGGATGGCATAGACCTCTTCCGCCGTCCCCGCCTGAATCAGCCTGTCCCGGTTAGCCCCATCCTTGAGCAGCTTGGAGAGCTTGGCCAGAACCTTGAGATAGTCCCCCACCGCCTCCATGGGCGTGCCCAGGAGAAACAACAGCCGGATCGGCTCCTGGTCCATGGCGCAAAAATCCACACCCGGCGTCAGGCGGGCAAAGGCGATGACGATGTTCTTCACCGTGCGCGTGCGCGCATGCGGGATCGCCACATTGCCGCCGATGGCCGTGCAGCCCAGCTTTTCGCGCTGGAAAACCTCCTGGAGAAAATTCTTTTCGTCGTCAATGGCCTTTTGCTGTTTCATCAGGTGTACGACTTTGGTGATGACGTCGTTTTTGTCTTTGCCGGTGAGATCCAGAAAGACAAGATTGGGAGCCAGATAATCTAATAGTCTCACGACACCCTCTTTTAAATTCGAATATAACTTACTTTTAATATCCAAATATTTCAAGTGATATTTTTCGGCTTGATTAGTTTTTGAAATATCGCTAAAATGGGGCCGTGGGGACAACCCTGAACCCTTCGGAACCCTTCCGCCAAGCGGGGAAAGAGAAAATGACTATTTCGGCCGTGAAATGGGGCTTGATCGGCTGCGGCGATATCGCCCACAAACGGGTCGCGCCGGCGCTGCAAGCTCTGCCCACCAGCGAGCTGGTGGCGGTGAGCAGCCGCCGGCCTGAGGCTGCGGCCGCTTTTGCCCAGGCCTTTGGCGTCGCCAAGCACTATGATCACTGGCAAACCCTGCTGCAGGACCCGAAGGTCGAGGCGGTGTATGTTGCCACGCCGGTCCATCTCCATGAGGAGCAAACCATCGCCGCCGCCCAGGCCGGCAAACACGTGCTCTGCGAAAAACCCATGGCCCTGTGCGTTGCTGAATGCGACCGCATGCTCGACGCCTGCAGCCGGCAACCGGTTCAATTCAGCGTCGCCTATTATCGTCATTTTTATCCGCTGATTCACAGGATGAAAGAGCTCATCGAAACGGGCCGCCTGGGCGCTATCTCACTGATCCAGATCAACGCCTTCTCCCCGTTCCATGCCCAACCCGGAGGGCCGCGCCACTGGCTGCTGCAAAAAGCCCTGTCCGGCGGCGGACCGATGATGGATATCGGCTGTCACCGCATCGAAGTCCTTCTTCACTTGCTGGGCCCCGTGGCTAAAGTAAAGGCCATGACCACGCGTGCTGCGTACCAGGATCGGGATGTGGAGGACACCGCGGTGGCTGTGCTGGAAATGCAGAGCGGCGCCGTCGCCGTGCTGTCGGTCACCCACGCGTCTTCGTGTGCCCGCGACAGCCTGGAGGTGTTCGGCGAGCATGGAACCATGCTGGCGGATCCCCTCAACAAGGGCTCGTTGATCATCACCACCGGGCGGGATCGGCGTGTCGAACAGCATCCACCGCACGCCAACCTGCATGCGCCCCTGATCGATGATTTCAGCCGGTCGATCCGGGAAGACCGGGAGCCGGCTTTTTCCGGGAAACAAGCCAGAGAGGTTTCACGTATATTGGATCTGATCTATGAGACCTGATCGTCCCTGTTCGGGTCTTTTCTCATAGCAGCATCTTTGCATTCAACCAAGGAGGCTCATGTCGTGGCCAATGCGGTTAGTTTGAAAAACGTCCAAAAGAGCTTTGATGAGGTCCGGGCCGTGCAGAATCTGTCCATGGACATTCCAGCGGGCGAGATTTTCGGCCTGTTGGGTCCCAACGGAGCCGGCAAGACCACCACCATCCGTATGCTGTTGCACATTCTGATGCCGGATTCCGGAGTCATCGAAATTCTCGGCGACTCGGGCTCTCGCGAGATCACCGACCAGGTGGGCTATCTGCCGGAGGAGCGCGGTCTGTTTAAAAAGATGCGGGTGATCGACACCATCAAATTCTTCGCCGAACTGAAAGGGCTCTCCGCAAAGACGGCAGGGCCGCTGGCGGAAAAATGGCTGGAGCGGGTGGATCTGCAGGAGTGGCGCAACAAAAGGGTGGAAGAGCTTTCCAAAGGCATGCAGCAAAAAGTACAATTCATCAGCACCATCCTGCATCAGCCCAAGCTGGTGATCCTCGACGAACCCTTTGCCGGCCTGGATCCGGTCAACACCGGCCTGATCAAGGACATCATGCTGGAGCTGGTGCAGAACGGCAGCACGATCATTTTTTCCACCCACCTGATGGATCAGGCGGAAAAACTGTGCGATAGCCTGTGTTTGATCCATCGCGGCCAGAGCATACTCCAGGGTAAGCTGACGGACATCAAGGCGCGCTTTGGCAACAACCGGTGCCGGCTCCGCTATGACGGCGAGGCCCGTTTTCTGCAGGACCGTTCGCTGGTGAGCCGGTATGATGATTACGGCCAATATGTGGAAATTCAACCCTGCGACGGCGTCAAACCGCAAGCGCTCCTGGCCAAGGCCATGGAGCAGGTGACGGTGTCCGGCTTTGATGTCACCGAACCTTCGCTCAACGAAATTTTCATCACCGCCGTCAAGGGTTCATGATCTCGAAGGAGAGTCGTCGTGAAAAAAACGCTTACGCTTATAAAAAGAGAATACCTCACTCGCGTCAGAACCAAGGGCTTTATCATCGGCACCTTGGCGATGCCGTTTCTGGTTTTCATTCTGATCGGCATTCAGATGCTGACGGCGCAGATGGGCGCCAGGGAAAAGAAGACCCTGGCGGTCATGGATCTGACCGGCCGGATCGCGCCGGTTTTACAAAAACACATGTCAGAGACCTACAAAAACTCCCAGAACGAGCCTTTGTATCAATTCGACCACGTCGCCGTGACGCCGGAAAGCCTGGCGTCGTTGAAAGCGCGCTACAACCAGCTGGTGCAGAGCGAAAAGGTGAGCGCGCTGATCGTGCTGCCCCAGGACGTCTTTGCCCAGAACGCGTTTGAGGTGTACGCCAGGAACATCAGCAACATGGAGTTCAATTCCAATCTGGAACGGGCGGTGTCGTATGTGGTTTCCGGATTGCGTCTGGAGCAGAGCGGCCTCGATCAGGCGCTGGTGCGCCGGCTGACCCAGCGCCTGGAGCTCAAGACGTTCAAGGTCAGTGAGGAGGGCGCCAAGGAGGAGAGTGGAATGGTGATGTTCGGCATCAGCTATGCGATGATCCTGATTCTGTACACCGCGCTGCTCATGTACGGGCAATTCGTCATGCGCGGAGTGTATGAGGATAAGAACTCGCGCGTCGTCGAGGTGTTGCTGTCGTCCGTGCGGCCGGATCAGTTTATGGCGGGCAAGATCATCGGCATCGGCGGCGCCGGGCTCACTCAGTTTCTCGTCTGGGCGCTGTTCATCGCTTTGGGATCCACCTATGGCATGATGATGGTCAAGCAAATGGCTTTGGGTGCGGGGAGCCTTGCGCTGCCCACCATCTCTTTTTCCATCTATCTGTTCTTTTTTATTTTTTTCATCTTTGGCTATTTTATTTATGCAACGCTGTACGCCGCACTCGGCAGTATGGTGAACGATGAGGCGGACGCTCAGAGTCTGCAATGGCCGGTGACGATTTTGATTTTGATGGGTTTTCTCGCCATGTTTTTCATCATTAATAATCCCAACAGCACCCTGGCCGTGGTGCTGTCGCTAATTCCTTTTTTTGCGCCTCTGCTGATGTTCCTGCGCTACACCGTGGGCGCCGCCCCGCTCTATCAGGTGCTGTTGAGCATCGCCATCATGATCG
>CAZKQR010000356.1:0-4594 GCA_964554965.1 uncultured Cytophagia bacterium
AACAGGCGCGGCTCAACCGCAAAAACGAGTACGGTCAATATCTCTCCAGCCTGGCTAAAGAAAAAACGACCCCCTTTCCGGGCGGCAGATGAACGGTGTGAAATAGGGACGCTGGAGGTCGCGAGAGTGAATCCTGCGTTTCACCGCAGCCCTGCGTCCCATTCTGAACCCGGCCTATTTAACCCAGGAGAACGAGTATGCAATTCGTCAGCATTGCCGATTCGGTGAAATTGGGCAAAGACGTCAAGATTTTCAACTTTGTCAATTTATACGGCTGCGAGATCGGCGACGGCACCAAGATCGGCACTTTTGTCGAGATTCAAAAGGGCGCCACCGTCGGCAAGAACTGCAAAATTTCCAGCCACACGTTTATCTGTGAAGGCGTGCACATCGAAGACCATTGTTTCATCGGTCACAACGTCACCTTCATTAACGATAAATACCCGCGCGCCACAACCGGCGACGGCTCACTGCAGACAGAGGCGGATTGGAAGTGTGAGCAAACTTTTGTCAAAAAGGGCGCTTCCATCGGCTCCAGCGTCACGATCCTTTGCGGTCTGACCATCGGTGAAAACGCCATCGTCGGCGCCGGCAGTGTGGTCACCAAAGATGTTCCGGCCAACTCGGTGGTGGCCGGCAATCCTGCTCGGGTCATACGCAAATTAGAGGATAAGGGATGATTAACAGACTGGCCAAGGTGGGGATGGGGATAGGGTTGCTGGCCGCCGGCCTGCTTGCAGCGCAATCCGTGCCAACCATGACGCTTCCAGTTCTTACCGTGCCGGCCTGGCACGACCGGGTGGATCACGTTCGCACGATCTACAATCTGGATTGCCGGTTCTTCAGCCGCGATACCGTGCTGTTCAGCAGAAAAAGCCGCGGTCTGAGCATCGTGGCGGTGGATTCTCTGGGACCCGCTGAACTGGCCTGCCGCATAGCCATCGACTCGACCTTTGGCGACTATGGCGTGCATGAACTGCTGGTGGTGGACCCTATCGGTGAGAAAAAGCTGGCGCTGCAGCTGGAGATCCGGCTGTCGCAGATGCCGACCGTTGATTACGTCACAGTCTATCAGAGCGGCCAGATACGACGCGATACCCTGCGGCTGGCGTCCAGCGGCCGCACCATGGCCTCCATGACGGTCTGCGGAAACGCTCTGCTGTCGTCCAGCACCATAGATTTTGATGATTCGGCGATCAAAGTGATGAACGATCCGGCCCGGCGGGCGAGCTACAGCCCAGACAGTCTGCGCTTCGCCGTGGAGGTGGAGGGCCGCAACGTCGATCTGGGATCCCATACACTTCGGCTGCAGAGCCCCTATGGTCCGGACGGATTCGGCGCTCTGGTGTTCACCAGCGATCAGGGCCCCAAAATAACCGGCGTGATGCCGACGATCAATGCGGACAGCCGTGAGCGCAAGGTGCGACTCAATGGGCAGAATTTTTATAAAGGACTGCGCGCCGGGCTGACCCCGGATGAAGGCAATGTGTCGGTCGAAGCCATCACTGTCAATTATCTCGATCTTTCGGTCTCTCTGCCGGCCCTGGATAAAAACCAACCCTATCGTCTGGTCGTCGTCAATGCTGATGGCCAGGCGGACACCTCCAATTTCTTTATCGGTCAGGCCATGCCTCTATCCTCGGCGCGGGTTCAGCGCATCGATGACGGACTGTTGTTTCTCGATCGCAAGACCCGGTTGGTGATCACGGTGGATGCCGCCGGCAGCCGGCGTTTACAGCGCCGGCGCTCCTACGAGTTGAACATTGAATCCAACCGCTTCCCGGTGACCCAGGTTATCGATGACAGCACCTGTGAGGTGGAACTGCTTTTGCACGACAAGCCGGAAAATGCTTTCCTTGACCGCCGGACCTTCACCCTCAGTGAAGCCGGCAGCACTCCATCCTGGAAAGGAGTGCTGCAGGTGCAGCAGCCGCCGGTGATCAATTTTGTCTCTCCACAGAGGGTGCTGCATCCGTTGGACACGTTGAATCTGGTGATCAAAGGCAGCCGCTTGGCTCAAGCTGATTTGAATCTGGATGAAGCAGAGGTCGTGTTCAAAGTGATGGAGAAACGCGACGATCTCATTCGGGCGCAGGCCATCAGCAGCCGGCTGGTAACCCCAGGGGTGTATCCGATCGAGGCACGCATATCCGGCATTCCTTTCCGCTTTGAGGAGTTCAGCTTGACCGTCCAGCCCTGGCAACCCTTTGCCTCCTATGCCCGCCTGGAAGTCTTTACCCATCGCGGCGATCAGATTCACACCGGCTGGACCAGCACGGTGCGGCCGGTGAACACAGATGACGGGATCCGGGTAACCTTGATGCCGGATTCTTTGCCGGCCAGTTCCGGCGTGCAGAAGGTGGAGATCGTTGCGGTGCTGCTGGATTCAGCCAACATCGTCCGTTCGGAATCCATGGATAAGCGATTCTTCAGCCTGGAGCCGGGCCAGGAGAGAACGATCTGGCAATGGCGGCCGCGGATTCGTGCGCGATCCGGAGAAAGCATAGAGCTGATCGTACGCAATCCCGGCGATCAGAACCGGCTGATGCAATCCTTCACCGTCAAGCGGCGGTGGTACGAGGCCTTTCAACCGTCCACTTCGTTCATCCTGTTCAAGATACCGTTCGAGGGAGAGGCGACCACGACGATCCTGAGTTCCATCGGCATCGGCATGTCCTATCAACCGTTGTGGATGCAAAAGTTCATGAGCGTGGACTTTTCCTTCATCCTGGGCAATGTGAATTCGGGCAACGACGAGGATTACTCTCTGCAGACCGGCCTGGGCGCGAGTGTGATATTCTGGAATTACCTGCAGATGGGATTGGGCGTGGATTTTAACGGCCACAAGAGCAATCCGACGTTTTTGTTCATCGGCTCCCGTTTCAAATTGCCGTCTTTGTGGAAGTAGGATCAGCGGCAGCGTTGTTAGCGCGGCCGCTGTATCGCGCAGGGCCTAACCGGCCCGGTTGAAGGGGAATGGACCATACCCAACGGCACGCGCTCGAGAACTGCAGGGCGTTATTTTTTCAGGCTCAGTCCGAAATTTTTAGCAGCCATGTCGGCAATGCTTTCGCCGATCGAGATTGACGCCGTGGCGGCGGGCGAGGGCGCGTTCAACACGTGGACCTGATGTTCTGCCTCGACAATGCGAAAATCGTCCACCAGCGCGCCGTTGGGTTCCAGCGCCTGCGCGCGCACGCCGGCGCCGCCTGGTTTCACGTCGTCATAGCCGATCGCCGGCACCAGTCGTTGCAACGCCTGCACAAAAGCCTTTTTATTGAAAGAGCGGTAAAATTCTCCCAGCCCCATTTTCCAGAATTTAAGCGCCATCAGCCAAAAGCCGCCGTACAAGCCGAACTGCATCGTGTCCACCAGGGAAAAGCTGGTCTTGTGATAGCCCTCTCGCTTGAAAGACAGCACCGCATTGGGACCGGCCTCCCTGCCGCCTTTGATCATGCGCGTGAAATGAACCCCGAGAAAGGGAAAGCGCGGATCCGGAACCGGGTAGATGAGATGGTTGACCAGATAGTGCTTTTCCTCAATCACTTCATAATACTCGCCGCGGAACGGAATGATCTGCAGCCCGGGTTTGACGCCGCAGCGCCGGGCGATACGGTCGGATTGCAGACCGCCGCAGTTGATCAGATTCCGGCAGACGATATCTCCCTGGCTGGTGTTGAGGATCAGCTGGTATTGCTCCCGTTTCAGGGATAGAAAACGGGTGTCGGTCCTGACCTCGCCATACTCCTGAATGATGCGGCTAAAGGTCTCGCTGACCACCAGGTAATCGACGATGCCGGTCTCCTCCACATGCAGCCCGGCGATGCCGGCGACATGGGGCTCGTACTCGAGCAGCTCTTCCCGGTTCAAACGCCGCAGGTTCCTCAGTCCGTTGGCAAGACCCCGGCGCTCGAGCTCTTGCAAAGCCGGCAGTTCGCTCTCCTGCGTGGCGACCACCACTTTGCCGCACCGGTCCACAGGGATTTGGTGCTCGTCGCAAAAGCGGTACATGGCCTCACGGCCGGCTACGCAGTTGAGCGCTTTGAGAGAGCCCGGTTTGTAGTACAGCCCGGAATGGATAACCCCGCTGTTGTTGCCGGTCTGGTGAGCGCACAGCTTTTTCTCCGCTTCGATGACCAGCACGGAGGCCGTGAATTTTTTACTCAAGGCCATGGCCGTGGCTAATCCGACGATGCCTCCGCCGATCACGACCACATCATAGGTTTTCGGGCTCATCTCTTCACTCCTTGAAAGAATCCAGATCCAATGGCGATGAACGTCACCGACCGCTGCCGCTCATCAGTTCAAATATTTTTCTCGATAATGCGCGGTAGGTGGGCAAAGCCTCTTTAGCCGGCAGGGGCAGAAAACAGGCAACCACGTAGCGCACCCGGCCGGTGTCGACAATGCCCACGTCATGGGTCCATTCGGCGTACCATCCGGTCTTGTGATAGAACATGGCATCCGTCGGCAGTCCGCCGGCCAGCTTGGATTTGTCCAGCTGTCTGCCTAAAAGCGTCAGCATCTGCTGGCTGACCCAGGGAGAGACCAGTTGACGGGTATAAATTTTGTAGAGAAAGTCAGCCGCATGCAG
>CAZKQR010000357.1:0-4585 GCA_964554965.1 uncultured Cytophagia bacterium
AAGCCCTTGCTGCGGGCGACCAGCATGATCTCTTTGGCCAGGTTCTCAGTGCGCAAACCCATCGGATAGCCCATATTGCCTGCTGCCTTAATAATCACATTGCCGTTCAGCTGAAGGCCTTTCTGCATCAGAGCGGTATCGATCACCATCTCTTCTTTGAGCCGGCTCAACAGGGCGTCGGAAAGGACGGATATCTCGAAACAATCGCCCCGGGGCAACACCTCGACGGGAAAACCGAGCAATTTGCCGTCCACGCGTTTAACCTGATCCAACACACCCGCCATCTCGTGAGCCACCACTGCTGAACTGGTGGTGACGCCGTCGATGATGTCCTTGTGGATCAGTTCAGCGATCAGCGTGGTGACCCCTTCATGCAGATTCGGACCGCTTCCGGTCACCACAACGACCTTTCCGCCCTTCTCCTTGGCGGCTACTACGGCGGAAACCGCCTGGTCCACTGCCTGGCGCACCGAAGCCTCCAGGCTTTGGTAAAGGGCGTTGATGAAATCAGTGTCTATTCGCATAGCACTCAGCCTTTTTGTTGTTGGGTCCTAATCAACTTTTCTACTTTGACAAGATCCTCCGCGGTATCCACGCTCACGCCTGAGGCGGAGGCACAACGGGTTTCCGAAACATAAATCTTGTAGCCTTTCTCCAGCACCCGCAACTGTTCCAAAAGCTCGATCTTTTCCAGGTATCCCTGGGGCAGCTGCGAGATCATCAGCAAAAAGTCCTTGCGATAGACATAAAGGCCCACATGCTCAAAAACCCGCAGGTTCTCGGTCTTGCGGGGATAGGGGATCAATGAACGGGAAAAATAGAGCGCATAACCGTTCTCATCCACCACCACCTTGACTACGCCGGGATCATGATAATCCTCCGGTTGGATGAGAGTCATCAGAGTGGCCATATGGATTTCCGCATGATCGAGCATGGGCTGCACCGCTTCGTCGATCATGCGGGGATCGAGCATGGGCTGATCGCCCTGAATATTGACGACAATGTCGGCTTGCAGCTTGCCAACCGCCTCGGCAATACGATCCGTCCCCGATTGATGGTGTTGACCGGTCATCACCGCTTTGCCGCCAAAGCCCTCCACACAGGCAATAATTCGCTCATCATCAGCTGCGACAAAAAGTTCCCGCAGCAGTTTAGATTCTTTGGCCCGCTCATACACCCATTGAATCATCGGCTTGCCGGCGATCGGCGCCAGTATCTTGCCGGGTAACCGCGTAGACCCGTACCGGGCGGGTATGACCCCCACTACGTTGCATCGATCACTCATCTTTTTTTCCTTCATTTTGTTCTGAACCGCCAAGCCAACGGATGGCCTGGACAAAAGATTTACCATAGTTTTTCCAGCGTTGAAAGCCGGCGCCCCAATGCGGGGAGATGTCCGAGGCAAAGGCCATGCTTCTGCCTTTGCCGAAGCGCTGTACGACAATAAAGGGATCGTTATATTCCTTCACCTTGGCCAGCACGGTCGCTTCGGGTTTGGCCATAATGCGATTATAGCCGGTGAACACCGGACAGCTCTCCCAATCCAGGCCGGCGGTCACCGGATGATCCGATACCAGCGTCTGAATGTGCACCCCCTGGGGAGACTCGCGGCGATCATCGTTGACGTCCAAACACTCCACCGGCAAAGCCTCTTCAACCGGAGTGTCGCCCCAATTGCCCACGCCTCTGCGGCCGGTAAAGGACTCCCATCCGCCGATCATGATCAAACCGCCGCCGTTGCGGACGAACTCGCGGATGGATTCCAGACGATTCGGCCCCATCGGCGAGTCCATGAAACGCTCCCACGGATAGAGCACCAGAACCTCCTGCTCACAATCCGAGAGGACCACCACATCACAGCGGGCGGCAATAGCCTCCGGTGTCTCGGGAAACTTGGCCAGCGCGTCCCAATTCGCCATATGCTCCACGGTAATATCCGGCTCGGCATTGAGCGCGTCGAGAACAGGCTGGCACCAGATCTGTACGCTATAGCCTTTTTGTTCATAATAAAACGGTGAAGCGATGACATTGGGACCCAGCATAACCCCGGCATCACCGACATACAGCACACGGATTTTTTTCGTCCATCCCTCATGAGGCATCGCCATGAGGAGCAGAAAAACGATCATCGCATACCATGCTCTTTTCATATAATCCTCCAGGATAAATACATCGCACCACGCCAGGTAAGATAAAAAAACTGATGTCCGAGTGAACGCCGATCGGATGTGCCATACTATGAGGCATGCCGCCAAGCGCTCAGGCTTTTCCAGCCGTTCGTTATTGGCTGCTTTTTCTTTTCGTCAACAACCCCAGTCTCTTGAACGCCTCGAGAGCAGCCGGCCAGGGGCCGTCGCAACCCAGAAGATAATATGAAAAATACGTGGTCGTCAGCGGCTTGATCGCCAGCCAGGGCTGCAGTTCGGTATAATAATACGGCGTGGGGGTGTTGTCCGGATGATTGTTCCACATATGCAGATAGATCGCATCGTTGACCGGATAGCCGATGAGCAGACTCACATCCATTTGAGTGTCGTAGCCGGCCGCCCACCCTTCCTCGAGAAAACAGGCGGCGCCGTAATAGCGATCAAGCACCGGGCTTCGGCTGACCAGCGTTTTTTCCGGAAAGATATAAACATCTTCCGGGCCGGTGGAAGGACCGATCTCGATCAACGGATTGATGCCGATGACATGAAGGCTGGGATCCATCTCGTCTAGGCTATAGCGCACCTCGAGCACCTGCCCTTCAGCCGGAAGCGTAATCGTTTTAGCGATTTTGCTGCCGTGAATGTTGGCCCAGAGGTCCACGCGGACGAAATTTCCGCTCGCCTGAACAATCTTGTATTTATAGATAATCTGACCTGCGATATAGGGATAGCCGATAAACTCCTCCAGTCCGCCGTAGGGATAAAAAGCAAGCGCACCTCTCGGTTCGCCATGCCAGGGCGGAGTCTGCGGCCACAATTTAAACAGCAGGTTTTCGTTGCGGCTCTTGATGATATACTCGATGATCCGTCCCCCGGTCAGCAGAATCGTGGCCTTCACTTTTTGATTTTCCAGCACGATCTCCGGCACGCCATCCTGATCCAGGTCCTCCTCATGCACTGTGGCTTTGCCTTTAAAACGCCGCACCGCTATCTGTCCGCGGACCGTGTCGCCCGAAGCGGCCACCACCGCTGCATAATCACCCTGTGGAAGCACTATTTTCCGCCTGATGATTTTTTTCTGCCATGGGGCCAGATCTTCAACCAGGGTTTCAGCGTGAACCCTTCTACCGGTTTTCACCTCGGTCACGGTCAGATCAGCGGTGAACGGATTCACAGATGAGCTGTTCCACAGAGTAATCGGATAGTCCACCGGGCCGGGTAGATCCAGAATCAGCGGATGCAGCTCAGCCCGATGGGGAAGATCCCAGTGCGTCATTGCAGCGACGGCGCCGAAATCGCCAAAGTATCGCACTGCGACCGGATTGTCCTTGTTGCAAGCAGCGGCAGAACTATTCAGGGTAAAAGTCAACAGTCGCGATTCCTGGGAATTCAGCGAAATGGGGGTTTCATGCACTTGATCGGCGACTGTGACGCCTGGCGGAAGATGCAAACGTATCCTGCCCTGCAAAGCGCTTTCGCTAGAGTTGTGCAGGGTGACCAGCAGGCGATTTTCTTCCATCTTAACGTCAAGGGAGACAAAATCCATAAAAGTCCGGCTCAGGTGCTCTTGCTCCAAAATAAGAATTCGTAGTGGATTAAGCAACTCTTTTGACGCCAGCACAACGCCGTTTTCAAACACCGCTGCGTTCCGCCGCGACAAAATGGCGCGCAGGATGGAAGCGGAATCCAACGGCTCATTTTTTTCTAAAAACAGCAGCAGGGCCGGTGGCGTGGCTCTTTCGATGGTCTCTGCATTGGTGATAAAGGGCTTGGCCAGCTTTTCAATGGCCTCTTGATCCGCCGCGCTTTTGACCACATAGCCATGGTATTCGGCCGCAAACGCCTCATCGCCGGGAAGGCTGCTGAAATAATAACCTTGGTTTTTTTTGCACCAATCCAGGCAGGTAGCCACGGTGTTATCCTGGACCTCGGGATAGTGCTCCATACCGTACATCACCCCACCGCTGCCATACTGACCCGGCATGAAAATGAACGGAAAATGGAGTTCGGCCAGAGCCTGGTTCACACCATTCGGCAGCATGAAATCATTATACCCGCTGACCGCGATCCAGGAACAGCCCACCTGAAGCGCCTTGTTGATCAACTCATAGGGATTGGTGCGCACCGCCGGCGTGATCAGATAGTCGTTTGTATGAACGCCCATCCAACCTTTATAGAGGGTATAGCGCTGGATCACATCTACGGCCGCCCGCAGATAGCCGTACAGCCGTTCTGTCTCCGCCGGGGTATAACCGGCTGAAACAAAAAGCAGCCGGTTTTCCTTGTGCAGCACAAAGGCCTTGTTGCGGCGGAAGGCAAGCTCTTCCGGCAGTTTTTCCAGCAACTCCCCGGCCACCGGATCGCGATGACTGATCACTGCAAACACATCCCCTTGCAGCAGAGCCTGGTCCAAATCAACCCTGGAGGGCGACCGCAAC
>CAZKQR010000358.1:0-4575 GCA_964554965.1 uncultured Cytophagia bacterium
AAAGGCTGGACCGACAGACAACAACAGGTCAACATCCAGGACTATTACGACGACGGTTCGGGGAAATCGCCACGCTATTATCAGCACATCGCCATCAACAGAACAGTAGACGCCATCGCCAGAGGCGAAAAGCGGGTGTTGCTGGTCATGGCCACCGGCACCGGCAAGACGTACACCGCCTTTCAGATTATCTGGCGCCTCTGGAAGGCCGGAGTGAAGAAACGCATTCTCTTCCTTGTAGACCGCAACATTCTCGTTGACCAGACCAAGACCAACGATTTCAAACCGTTCGGCAAAGCTATGACCAAGATTACCAACCGTACGGTTGATAAAGCCTTTGAAATTTATCTGAGCCTCTACCAGGCCGTGACCGGCACGGAAGAGGACATGAACATCTACAAACAGTTCTCGCCCGACTTTTTCGATCTTGTCATCGTGGATGAGTGTCATCGCGGCAGCGCGGCGGACGATGCCCGCTGGCGGCAGGTTCTGGAATATTTCAGCTCGGCCACCCAGATCGGTCTCACGGCCACGCCAAAAGAAACCCGCGATATTTCCAACATCGAGTACTTTGGCGAGCCCATCTATACCTATTCGCTCCGTCAGGGCATCGCAGACGGTTTTCTGGCGCCCTACAAGGTCGTGCGTATCGGTCTGGATAAGGACCTGGACGGCTGGCGCCCGCAATATGGGCAACTCGATAAATATGGACAAGTCATCGAGGACCGGGAATACAACGACCGCGATTACGACCGGGATCTCGTGCTCGAAAAGCGCACCGAAGTGGTGGCCGCCAAGGTGACGGATTTTCTGCGCGCCACCAACCGTTTTGCCAAGACCATCATCTTTTGCGAAAACATCGACCATGCCGAACGAATGCGCCAGGCACTGGTCAATGCCAACCCCGATCTGGCCGCTGCCAATTCTAAATATATCATGCGCATCACCGGCGACAACGACGATGGCAAGGCTCAGCTTGACAACTTTATCGATCCCGAATCCACTTATCCGGTGATTGCCTGCACCTCCCGGCTCATGAGCACCGGCGTAGACGCCCAGACCTGCCACCTGATCGTCCTCGACCGGCACATCAACTCCATGACCGAGTTCAAGCAGATCATCGGCCGCGGCACCCGCATCAATGAGGACTATAACAAATTT
The DNA here is from genome assembly GCA_964554965.1 of uncultured Cytophagia bacterium. Taxonomy (GTDB): domain Bacteria; phylum Zhuqueibacterota; class Zhuqueibacteria; order Residuimicrobiales; family Residuimicrobiaceae; genus Anaerohabitans. The sequence goes on from CAZKQR010000358.1 coordinate 1,162, forward strand.
TATTTTACCATAATGGATTTCCGCCGCGCCACCGCTTTGTTTGCCGATCCCGCATTTGACGGCGATCCGGTGCAAATTTATGAGCCCGGTCCCGATGAGCCGCCTTTGCCGCCGGAGGACCCGCCGACGGATGTGGAACCGCCGGGCAGCGAGAGGCCAGAGCCACCGCTGCCGCCGGATACAAACCCCGGCGGTGACGACATCGCACCGCGCAAACGCTACTATGTGAACAACGTCCAGGTGAGCGTGGTCATGGAGCGCGTCCAGTACCTGGACCAATACGGCAAACTCATCACTGAATCATTCATCGACTATACCCGCAAAGCGGTGCGCGAGAGCTATGCGTCCCTGGACGCTTTCCTGACCACCTGGAACGATGCCGAGAGAAAGCAGGCCATCATTGAAGAACTTGCCAACCAGGGTGTTTTCCTCGATGAACTTGCCGAACAGATCGGTCGCGATTACGATCCTTTTGATCTCATTTGCCATATAGCGTATGATCAGCGGCCGCTTACGCGTCAGGAACGCGCAGACAGAGTCAGAAAGCGCAATGTCTTTGGCAAATACGGTGACAAGGCCAGAGCCGTTCTCGAAGCGCTGCTGCAAAAATATGCCGACAGCGGCATCGCCAGCGTAGAATCTATGGAAATCCTCAAAGTGGATCCGCTTACCGGTTTTGGCACGCCTGTGGAAATCGTCAAACTCTTTGGCGGCAAAGAGTGCTACTTAGCCGCCATCCATGAACTCGAAACCGCCATTTATCAGAAAGCAGCCTAAGACATGGCCAACGTCTCCAACATCATCAAGACCATTCAGGACATCATGCGCAAGGACGCCGGCACCTATGGTGACGCCCAGCGCCTGGAACAGCTCGGCTGGATGTTCTTTCTTAAAATCTTTGACGACCGCGAGCAAGAGATGGAGCTCTTGCGCGAAAGGTATAAATCACCGTTACCCAAAAACCTGCGCTGGTCTGCCTGGGCCAAGGACGAGGAAGGCATTACCGGCGACGCATTGCTCGACTTTGTCAACAATACCTTGCTTCCCAAGCTGAAAGTTCTTACCGGTGGCGACCGTATGCACACCCTCATCCGCACCACTTTTGAGGATGCCAACAACTATATGAAGAACGGCACCCTCATGCGGCAGGTCATCAACAAGATCAACGGCATCGATTTCAACGCCTCTGACGACCGCCATCTCTTTGGCGACATCTATGAAAAAATTCTCAAGGACCTCCAGTCCGCCGGCAATGCCGGCGAGTTTTATACGCCCCGCGCTGTCACCCAGTTCATCGTCGAACAGGTCAATCCCCGCCTCGGCGAGACGGTTCTCGACCCGGCCTGCGGCACCGGCGGCTTTCTCGTCTGCGCCATCGAACATTTGCGCAAGCAGGCCAAAACCGAGGCCGACGAACGCGCCATTCAGGAGTGTTTTTCCGGCATTGAAAAGAAGCATCTCCCGCACGTCCTCTGCATGACCAATTTGCTCCTGCACGGTATCGACGTTCCCTCCAACGTGCGCCACGACAACACCCTGGCCCGTCCTCTGCGTGACTGGGGGCCGAAGGAGCGAGTGGATGTCATCGTCACCAATCCGCCGTTCGGCGGCATGGAAGAGGACGGCATCGAATCCAATTTTCCCGCCGAGTTCCGCACTCGCGAGACCGCCGACCTCTTTCTCGTTTTGCTGATGAAGATACTCAAGCCGGGTGGCCGCGCCGGCCTGGTGTTGCCCGACGGCACGCTGTTTGGTGAAGGCGTAAAAACGCGCATCAAGGAAGCATTGCTCAGCGAGTGCAACCTGCACACCATCGTGCGCCTTCCTAACGGCGTATTTAACCCTTACACCGGGATCCGCACCAATCTTCTCTTTTTTACCAAGGGTGTGCCTACTACGGAAGTCTGGTATTACGAGCATCCCTATCCGGCCGGAGCCAAGAGCTATAACAAAACCAAGCCGATCCGCATCGAAGAGTTCGAGCCGGAGAGAGCTTGGTGGGGCCGTGAGACCAAAGGATTTAAGGCCCGCGTGGAAAACGAATACGCCTGGCGCGTCTCCATCGATCAGATCAAGGCCGGCAATTATAACCTCGACCTCAAGAATCCGCACAATCCAGATGAGGGCCCGGGCGATGTGGACCATTTATTGCCGGAATACGAAAAGCTTCTCGCCCAGATTGCGGAAACCCGCAGCAAACTGAAAGCGCAACTGCAGGAGGCGCTCACAAGATGAAAAAGAAATCTAGGGTCAAGCCCGATCCTTTCGCCTCGCTCATCACCGAGGTACGCGATCTCATTCTGTCGGCCCGCCGCGGGGCTGTTGCCGCTGTCAATACCCTGCAGGTGATGACCAATTTTGAAATCGGCCGACGTATCGTCGAGCACGAACAGCAAGGTCGGAAGCGGGCGGAATATGGGGCGGAACTGTTGAAGGAACTGTCTGAACGGCTGACGGTGGAGTTTGGCAATGGTTTCTCTCCAGTGAATCTATCATACATGAAGCGGTTCTACATGCTTTGGCAGGCTCGGGTCCCAATTTTTCAGACACTGTCTGAAAAATCTGCACAGGGGTGCGGATCACAGCCCCCGAGCGCCATGCGATCACCGCAGGAAATTTCCCAGACACTGTCTGTTAAATTTAAAAGCCCATTTACGTTGAGTTGGTCCCACTATGTTTTGCTCATGGCTATAAAAGATCAGGAGGAACGCAGCTTTTATGAGATAGAGGCGACATCTGGAAATTGGTCGCTCTCCGAGTTGAAGCGCCAGAAAGCCTCGGCGCTTTACGAGCGTCTGGCTTTGAGCCGCGATAAAAATGGGGTAAAACAGCTTGCTGAAAAGGGCCAAATGGTCACAAAGCCGGAAGACATGCTGAAGGAGCCGTATGTACTGGAATTCCTCGGCCTTGATGAACAAGCAGGCTATTCAGAGTCCGATCTTGAATCGGCGATAATTTCTAACCTGGAGCGATTCCTCCTCGAGCTGGGCAAAGGTTTTCTTTTCGAGGCCCGGCAGAAGCGTTTTACCTTTGACGAGGATCACTATTTTGTGGATCTGGTCTTTTACAATCGACTCCTGCGCTGCTATGTGATCATTGATCTAAAACTCGATAAACTGACCCATCAGGATCTCGGACAGATGCAGATGTACGTCAACTATTATGACCGCCATGTAAAATTGCCGGATGAAAACTCTACCATCGGCTTGCTCCTGTGCAAGGAAAAGAAAAATGCGGTCGTCGAACTCACCCTGCCCAGGGATGCCAACATCCACGCCAGAGAATACCAGCTCTACCTGCCGTCAAAAGAGTTGCTGAAGCAAAAACTCCTCGAATGGACCCGTGCTGAGGAGGCTCGCCGGCGATGACCCTGGAAACCTTTTTTGAAAAATTTGAACTTTTTGCCGATGCGCC
>CAZKQR010000359.1:0-4573 GCA_964554965.1 uncultured Cytophagia bacterium
GGGATGTTGGCCAGGCCGAGAAAGATGGTGCCCGGCGCCACCTGATGCTGCAGAGCGACGGTGTGCTTTTTACCGTTGGTGACCAGCCGCACCGTATCCTGAAATCGGTCTCTGGTGCGGCTGCCCCATTTTTGAATCAGGGTGAGCTGATCGCCCTGGCACTGCATTTCCAGGGAAAGGATCTGGTAGAACGAAATGGGGGTGCTTTTCTGCGGCACCAGATCCCATGATCCGCTAAAGTCCGACACAGCGCCGAACAGCGTCGCAGGGATCAGCACAACGAGCCGCCAAGACTGGGTCGGGGTCGGCTTCCGGTTACTCCTTTTCATGTAAAGGGATCGCTCAAGGGATGGCGATCCCGCTGTTCGGCGCATCCGAAGGGGGTAGAACGGCCGAATTATCTTAATACTGGCTATGAACACCATTAAATAGAATGTAAGGATTTTTACCGCTCTGCTGCAAGAATAAAATGTACCAAGGGGTGAGAAGAGGAAGGAGGCTGAGTGCGGTTCAGGATTCGATCACCTGCAGCAGCTCCCGGTTTTTAATGGGACGGGTGATAAAGTGCGTAATGCCGTAATCCTGCGCCTGGCGCGGCATGGTCGAATCTCCTTGGTCATAGATGCCGATCAACCTCAGCTTGGGATAACGATGGCGGATCTGATGGGCCACGGAAAGGCTGTCCCATGGATCGTCTTCGTTCTGTTTGCGAACCGTCAGGTCCAAAAACGTCAAATCCGCCTCCGTCTGATCCAGCACCTGCAGGAGATCTTGCATGTCTCGCGCCACAATCACATCATGCAGATTGCTGAGCATAAGATACATTTGCATCTCGGAGCGAAGTTCATCGTTGAAAATTACGATTTTCATATTCCGCGCTGTTAATGGGTCTGCTCTGCTTTGTGCTTAAATAGCGGCAAAACAGCCCGTTTGCGGAAGGGGATCAGTACAATTTTCGCAGGGTGCTGTTGCGATAATAGTGCTGCAGGATTTGGTGATAGGTAAAGCCCTGCTGGGCCATGACCGTGGCGCCCACCTGGCACAGGCCGACGCCATGGCCCCAGCCGGCGCCGATCAGATGAAAGCGCAGGACGGATCCGCTTTCAGCGTGGTCCCGTTCGATGTAGAAACAGGCGGAATAGAGGTGGCTTTCCGAGAGGATGCGGCGGATCGCCAGTTCCTTGCCCACCCGGATGGTTTTACGGCTGCCGATCACGTCCAGCCATTTCAACCTGCCGGAGCAGCCGCGTTCGCCGGGTTCCAGGTCGACCAGTTTGCCGAAATCCTCGCTCAGCTTGTTTTTGATCAAAGCCTCCAGCTCTTCCCGGGTAAAGGTCACGCGCCAGCGGAACAACTCCCGGGTGTTGTAGGGCAAGCTGGACGAGATCTCGTATTTCAGGGTGTTGCAGTAGACGTCCGGCGTGCTGTCGATATAGGCCTGAGCGTCGCTCTCCTCGCGCAGATCCGCCGTGTGCGGCGCCGTGCCGTCCACGCCGCTGACCAGATAGGGGATACGGCGCTGGTCCCAGACGTGCTCATAATCCTCCATGACGCCGCCGCAAATTTTTGCATACCGGGCATCGCAGACCCGGTTGTTAAATAACAGGGTCTCGCCCTCGGTGGCGGCCGCCGCCTGCTGCGAAGCGGAGGAGACGTTGGCGATGCCGTGATAACACTGGCAGTGGTCATCGGAACAGAGGTGGAAGGGCTCGTCGTAATGATGTTTGCCCATGGTCGCCAGGATGGTGCTGCGCGCGGCCACGGTCTGCGCCTTGAGCAGCTCCGGGGGATTCTCCGCCGTCATTTCGGAGGAGTTGACGCTGATGAGGTAGGATTCAATATCGAGCTCATTGATCGCCAGCAGCGCGCCGCTGGTGTTGAACTGTATCTCCAGGCAGCCGGGGAGCTGCTGGGTCCTTTTGTGCTGCCAGTGAAACTCGATGCCCACGGTGACATCGGCCAGGAAGATGATCGCCGTGGGATCCTGCGGCTCGATGCGCAGGCCGGCGGCAAACTTTTGATCGCCGCAGAGCAGCACGCCGGCCGCTGGGCTGACGATCTCTTTGACCACCACCGCTTCGCCGGCCGGTTCATAGGAACGGCAAAAGGCCTGAGCCTGATCCAACGTTGCAAACGGCCCGGTCACAACCCAGTATTCGCGGTTATCGAGCAGTTGATGGTTGAGGGGAAGGGTCAGTCCCTGTCGCCATAGCGTGGTCTCCTGCTCTGCTTCCGCCTGGAACTGGCGAGCCTCCTCCTCGGTCTCCCGGATGGCCAGCCGCACCGCCCAGCGGATTTCCGCCGGAATGGATTCGATTTTTTCCACGCGGTATTCGACCTCCGCCTGGCCTTTCCCCTCCTCCAGACCATCCAGGGTCATCAGGCGGAAGGGCTTGTCGCAGCGAAAACGTATCTCTTCCGCGGCTTGAATCATGGCGATGCGCACAGTAGGTTTCTGTCGAGGCATATTCTTTTCTTCAAAAAAATGAGTGAAGGGTCTACGCTGAAGCTGAACAGCTGTTCAGCCGCCACTAACAGATTCTTGATCGATCGTTCGGGCGTCGCAGGCTCTATTGAACCGGTCCACGCCGAACCACACCAGCAGCACGGCGGCGATCAGCCAGTAGGGGTGCACATGGATTTCTCCACAATACCAGTTCCAAAATTCTTTCGGCAGGTTGAGCCATAAAAAGGCCAGCAGATTATTGAGCGCATGCAGGATCACGCCGGGCCAGATGCTCTGTGATCTCCAGGCCAGATAGCCCAGGGCAAAGCCTAACAGGGCTATTTGAACCGCTCCCCAGGGATTGAAATGGATCAGGGCGAAAAAGATGGCACTGAGCACGATGGCCGAGGCGGCGTCCTTGAACTGTTCCAGCGCGGTCAGGATCATGCCGCGAAAGAGCATCTCTTCGGCGACCGCTGCCACGATGACCGCGCCTCCGATGATCAGCAGCATCTCCTGGAGCGAATCGGCGCGCATCAGCTGTTCCAATCCTTTCGCCAGCTCTTCGGGCATGGGAAAAAAATGGTTGATCAGACGATCCAGTTCGTCAGCCAATACCACCACCCCGATGGTCGCCAATAGACTGTAGAAAAAGATCGCCGGCGTCGGCAGGCCGAGGCGAAAGGTCCGGACCAGCGGCAGTTTTCTTTTCACTACATACAGGATGGCGGGGACAACGATGCACAGTTCCTGCAACGCTAGCGCATAGGGCATGGGCAAGAGCAGGGAGAACATCTGCGCCAGCAGAATCGCCAGCACCGTAAAGAGAAACAGCCGTCCCAGATCACGGGGCGTCAAAAGCGGGGGAGGCGTTTGCGAGTTCGTATCCATGGCGTTATCGCTTTGTCAGTTCGTAGAGGGCAATGCCGGCCGCAATGGCCGCGTTCAGGGATTCCCCGCCGCCGAGGCGGGGGATGGTAAAACGGTGATCGGCCAGTTCGACCAGGCCGGCGGAGATTCCGTTGGCTTCGCTGCCGACGAGCAAAATGGTCTTTTCAGCCTTACGGACCAGTGGCGTTGCGGCATCGGTCACTGCGGCCAAAAGGCGATACCCGCGTTGCCGCAGCCGGGCGAGCGTGGGCCTCATCTCCACCTCTGTACAGCAGCTGAGATGAAAGAGGGCGCCCATGCTGGCGCGGACCACTTTGGGATTGTACAGGTCCACCGAATGGCGGCTGATCAGAACGGTTTTAACGCCGAACCAATCCGCTGTGCGCAAAAGCGTGCCGAGGTTCCCCGGGTCCTGCAGCTGGTCGACGGCCAGGATCAGCCGTTCGTTCGTCAACGCATCATCCGCTTGGCAAGGGCCGGCTTTGGCGACCAACGCGGCCACGGCCTGCGGCGTATCGGTATCGCACAGCTTGTCCATGTTCGCCTGAGTGGTGCGCAGGATGGGAATGGCGCGCCGGCCGGCGCGCTGCACAAGCTGCAGCAGACGCGGCGTCTCTTCCCCATCGGCTACGAGGAGCTCCAGCACCGTTGCCGGCCCGTCGACCGCCTCCTCACACAAGCGCAGCCCTTCGATGAGGTAGTGTCCGCTCTGGTCGCGATATTTTTTTTGGCGCAGGGAGCGAAGGCTCTGCAGTTTTTGTTTGGAAAGCGTCATGGCATATCCGCTGCGGAAAAATGTACCGGATCAGGAGAGCAGGCTTTTTACTTTGGCCACCATCTCCGCTTCCGTCACCTGAATCTGTTCCCCCTGGCGCAGATCCTTGATCGAGATGAGGCCCTGTTCCACCTCGCTGTCGCCGAGGATGAGAACGCAGGCCGCATTCATGCGGTTGGCGTCGCGCATCTGCGCTTTAAAGCTTTTTTCGCCAAAGCTCATGAGGGCTGGAATTTTTTCGTTTCGCAGGGCAAAGACCAGTTCCACTGCCCGGGCTTTGGCCTTGGCGCCGAAATGAATCACCAGCACGCGCGGCTCCGGCAGGGGTTCAGGCTGCAGACCCTGTTCCTTCATGCTCAGGATGATACGTTCGATGCCTGAGCCGAAGCCGATGCCCGGAGTGGGTTCGCCGCCCAGCTGTTCGATGAGGCCGTCGTAGCGGCCGCCGCCGCACATGGCGT
>CAZKQR010000360.1:0-4565 GCA_964554965.1 uncultured Cytophagia bacterium
ATTTCTGATCCCCGTCGATGAAGAACTTGATTTCGCCTTCGCCCCACCAGCCGTTGTTGTTCACGCCCCAGGCCATATAAACGCCTACATACTGGCCCCACCCTTTGACGCCGTCAAGGATCACATAATCGGTTTTATAGGGCAGGGGATTGCTGCGGCGAAACTGGCAGTGCAAGTAGGCGGCGTCGCGCGGCACCTCGGTCAGGGTGTAGTCGATCTGATAATACAAAACCATGGGTTCTTCGTCGATGTTTTCAAAAGTGATGCGGCATGATTTGCGGAAAGGCATTTCCCAATAGGAATTGAACGCGCTGCCGGGGTTGACGCAAATCGGCAATGAGTTGATTTGACTGTACTGGCCCCAGCCGCAGGCAAAGAAATCGCCCACCGGCGCTTCGATGGAGGGTTCGGTCTCGCCGTCCCAGTAGCAACGAACGATGGAATAGCGCCAGTTGCCCGATGGCGTCATCCAGATGTGCTGGATGGCGCCGGGTCCCTGAACCTCCGCCAGCGTAACCAGCTTTTTCGCTTCAATTTTGATCGACGGAGATACTTTCCAGGTCTGGCCCAGTTCCCGGGCTGCCTTGGCGCCGGTGCCGTCCATGGCCATGCCGCCTTTGCCTTTTTCTCCGCTAAAATTCTCCGCGCTGATGGAACGGGTCTGCGCATGGGACAAGCGCGACAGATTGCCCAGGTTCATGTTCAGCCCGTTAAAAGCCTGCTGACTCGATACGTCCGTGCTCAACAATCCGCCGGCAATAAGCACTCCCAACAAGACGTTTTTGTTTTTCATCGTTGCATCTCCTTAATAAAGGCTTAAATGAAATACATCGGTTTTATTATTCTGTCTTTGCGTAAATATAACTTTTTGCGAATTCGAGATCAAGTTATTTGTAACCATACTGGCGATTTTGACCCTTGACCTATTTGCTTTGATTTTGTAATATATGCTGGTTCCCGCTGATGTGGATGGCCGGTATCGCAAAGGGCTTCGGCAAGGAAAAAGCTGGTGTCGATGCTTATTCAGGTTATGCTAACAGCGCATTTAAAGACCAAAGAAACGCTACAGGGACCTACCCGTTCGGTTTGCAGACCGGCTATCGGGTTACTCCCGGTTTGCTGGTGGGCTTTGAGGCCGTTTAGTCTGATATAAAGGAGAAGATCATGAATAGAAAAGAAGCCGCCATCGTTTTATCCGTGTGTTGTATCTTCGTTTTTGCAGCTGAAGCGCTTTATGCTCAAATCCAAAAAGGAGATCAGGAATTTTCTGTAGCCGCTTCTTTTATGGCCAGGAAGGCTGAAAATCAGGAAGAGTTTGCGACCGTTTTCAACGTCCCGATTCGTTTTGGAATTTTTGCCACCAAGACGATTGAATTTGAGCCGGAGCTGCTGTTCAGCAAATTTAAGGAAGAGGATACAGGATATGTTCTTTCGGCGAACCTGGCCTATCACTTTAATTCCAGCCACCCGCAACAAAAAACGGTACCGTATGTTTTTGGCGGTCTCGGCGTCTCCAATTCGTTTCTTTTTTTACATGATACCCTCTATCCCGAGCGCCACGGCGATCATTTTACGGTTTTAAATTTGGGAATAGGGATGAAGCAGTTGCTATCAAGGGATGTTGCTCTTCGCTTGGAATACCGCTTTCAGGATTTTATGGGAAATGATGCTATAGTCTATCATCATCTGTTCCTTGGGCTGTCTGTGTTTTTTAATTGATCGCAGGTTCCTGGAACTTTGGACTCATGCCTTTGCTGCAATGATCCGGGTTCCCCGTGACGTATACGGGCAACCAAAACCTCTCGCCCGTCTATGTGTTGCGTGACCATCCATAAGAGTCGGTTGCGTAAAACGTTGATCATGTCGCAACTTTATATCACAGAAGATTGACCGCCTCACGCCGTAGTGCAGAGAGGTGTGAATACTCTACGCTTCAACGGGCAATAGTACCGCTTTGGCAGCAAAAAGCAATTTCTCACCAAAACATGGAGAAGCAGAGAAAGAATTCGCTCTGTGCCTTGGCATCCATGAAAGATTTTTTGCTTGGCACGCCCTGAGCATCTTTAATGAGCCAGAAGAAAAGGAGCACAGCACTGTCGTATCATTGCCTGCCGAAGGGTTATATTGCTTGAATTTCAACTTTTGATTGGCTAATTTGCCGGTAACAGGGGAGCGAGAGGATCGTCCGATAGGGTCGATGGCCCGAAAAAACATGTGGGGCTCGGTCTCGGCGCCCTTTTCCTCGTCCTTGGCCAGCTGAATTTTTCACCGTATACACAGTCAAATGTCCTATCAGCCTGCCTATCTTTTGATCCCCTTGGTGAAATTGAAAACTACTGCGGCGAATCGATCGTACTGAGGTAGTGTATGATAAAAACGTTCACCTTTAGCCTCTTTCTCGCAGCGGCGTCCTTCGGCCAGGTGGTGACCTGGGCGCCGCTTTTTCCCACGCGATTCGACACCGTCACCATCTGGTTCAATGCCCAGCAAGGCAACCGGGAACTGGTCAATGCCAGCGAAGTCTATGTTCACACCGGTGTGATCACCAATCTCAGCAGCCCTCCAACCGATTGGCGTTATTATCCCGCCCGGATTGAAAATACGGCCAAGACCAGGATGGAAAAAGCCGGAACGGACTTGTGGAAAATGCGCTTTCACATCCAATCCTACTATAACGTACCGCTGTCAGAGACCATTCTGCAGCTGGCCTTTGTCTTTCGCAATGCCGCCGCAACGCGCTGGGGCAAAACGGCAGACAACGGCGACATCTTTACGCCGGTCTACTTGCCGGGGCTGAACCTGGTGCGCATCGAACCGCCGGACTCTCTGAGCTTTGCCGACCAGGGCGACTCGGTAAAAATCCGCATCATCAAACAGAACGGCGACAGCCTGACGCTCTGGCGCGAAGATCAGCGCCTGGCAGTCACCATGGCTGATACTTTGGTGTGGAAATATTCCGTCCAGGATATCGGCGCCCAGCGGCTCACCGCCCAGGTCCGGAATTCCGCGGGCGACCGGAAAACACTGGCCTTTGAAATCATCGTCAATCCCCCGGTGACTTTTCTGGACCTGCCGTCGGGCGTGCAGGATGGCATCACCCGCATCGATGATCACAGCGTCGTTCTGAGTCTCATGGCGCCGCACAAGTCTTTTTGTTATGTCATCGGCGAATTCAATGACTGGCGCTTGTTGCCGGCCTATTTCATGCATCGAACGCCGGACAGCTCGCGCTTCTGGCTGCCGCTCCAAGGCCTCGAGGCGGGAAAGCAGTATGCCTTTCAATATCTTGTCGACGGCCAATTGCGCATCGCCGATCCCTATACCCGGCTTGTGCTCGATCCCTGGAATGATGCGGCAATTTCCGGCCGCGTCTTTAAAAACCTGAAGCCCTATCCCAAAGATAAAACGCGGGAAATCGTTTCCACCTTGATGACGAATCCGCCGTCGTTTGATTGGAACGATGCGACGTTCGTTCGTCCTGCCAAGCAGGAGCTGGTCATCTATGAACTCCTGCTGCGCGATTTTCTCGACGAGCACACCTTTGCCGGCCTGACCGATTCCCTGGCTTATTTTCACCGCCTGGGCATAAACGCTCTGGAGATCATGCCGTTCAACGAATTCGAAGGTAACGATAGCTGGGGGTATAACCCTTCCTTTTACTTTGCGCCGGACAAATACTATGGCGATGAAGCGCAGCTCAAAGGCTTTATCGATGCGGCGCACCGTGGCGGTCTGGCCGTGATCCAGGACATCGTGCTGAACCATGCGTACGGTCAATGCCCGCTGGTGCGGTTGTACGCGGACCAGATGGAGCTCAATCCATGGTTCAACAAAAAGTCACCCAATCCGGTTTACAGCTGGGGCTATGATTTTAACCATCTCAGTCCCGCCACCGAAACCTTTGTCGATCGCGTGCTCGAGTATTGGCTGCGTGAATTTCATGTGGATGGCTTTAGGCTGGATTTCACCAAAGGCTTTACCAATACGCCCGGCGATGGCTCCGGCTACGATCCCGCCCGCATTCGCATTCTTAAACGCATCGCCGATAAAATCTGGTCCGTGGATTCGTCCGCTTATGTCATACTCGAACACTTTGCACCCAATCAGGAAGAAAAAGAGCTGGCGGATTATGGCATGCTGCTGTGGGGCAATTGCAATTACAATTACAACGAAGCCACCATGGGCTATCATGACCAGGGCAAATCGGATTTTTCCTGGATTGCGCACAAAACCCGTGGCTGGTCCCGACCGCATGTGGTCGGTTATATGGAGAGCCATGATGAAGAACGCCTGACGTATAAAAATTTGCAGTATGGCAACAGTCAGGGCGATTACCGCATCACGGACCTGGGCACAGCCCTTCAGCGCATTCAGCTGGCTGCGGCGTTTTTTCTGACCATTCCCGGACCCAAGATGATCTGGCAATTCGGTGAACTGGGTTATGACTATACGATCGAATACAATGGCCGGCTGGGCCGCAAACCGATCCGCTGGGATTATTTTCAGGATCCGCAGCGCCGCGCCATCTACGACGTCATGGCCGCCTTGAACCGCTTGCGCGCCAC
>CAZKQR010000361.1:0-4550 GCA_964554965.1 uncultured Cytophagia bacterium
GAATCGATCATAGTGCCCAGCGTCTGCTCCACAGCCTTGCGCAACGCGTCCTGCAACGCACGATCCCGAGCAGCCGGAATATCGTTGTAGGTGATGGCGCCCATGCCGGTCACCTGCACCTGTGCCAACACACACGTTCCGGCCAACAGCATCAGCCGGACGGCCCTCAGGCCTGTTAAAATTGGATTTCTCAAAATGCGCTCCGTTGTTAGAACCCCCATTGCGGCTGGATCGGGGCACGGCGCCGGCCGGCCCGGCTAAAAAGCCATTTTCAGAGCATTTTGCAGATCACTGATAATCAGCAGCGCATCAGCACCTGAGATTGGATCGTTGAGATGAAAAGCGCCGCTCAATTTGTCGGCCTGCATGATGCCGCGATCCACCATCAGGCAGACGGCATTATACGCATAGTGGCTGGCGTTCACGTCCGGAAACCGCGATGCGGAACCGATGTACTTGGTGGCCAGATTTTCATCGCCCGTAGCCAGGATCAGAATGTTCTGCAGCAGCATGGCGTAATCCGCGCGAGTGATCTTTTCATCCGGACGAAACGTTTGATCCGGAAACACCTCCATGCCATGCGCCCGGACAATATCGATGATCCAATTTTTCGCCCAGTGCGTCGCCACGTCCAAAGCCGCCCCGTTCTGCAGGACTTGCGAGGTCTGCAGGCTGGACGGATCTCCGGGCGCTTTGAAACCGGTGTCAAAGGGTTTGCCCGCTTTCTTTTCGATCAGCTCGAGCAGTTTCAGTTCCTCGACGAACAGCACCGCCACATCCGCCCGATCGATTTCATCGATCATGACGATTCGTGCGCCGAGCTTAGTGCCCGGCGCGGCCCGTTGAACTTTTTGCACTGTAGCCCAGGCCTGATCCGCTTCGGCCGCGTACTCGCCCTTTAATGCGATCACCCGGCTGTATGCGGCGGCCGCCTCCGCAAACTGGTAACCGGCCTTGTACGCCTCGCCCTTGAAATAGAGCGGCTTGGGCGAATACGGATTGATCTTAGCAGCCTGATCATATTCCTTGACCGCGTTTTCGAGCCAATCCTGGCCTTTTCGTTCCATCACCAGGATACGGCCTTTCGCCACCCGGCTGTCCAATGATTTGCCGTTTTTATCCAGCGCCTTGGCGGCGTACTCGTGGGCTTTATCGAACGAACCCTTGGCTGCCCAGACCAGGGCCAGACCGGCGTATCCTTCTGCATAATCAGGATTCAGAGACAGGGCCCGCTGGAATTCTTCCACCGCCGTGGCGTACTGCCCACGCTCATATTCGCGCATGCCCTGGCTGTAATGATGGTCCGCTGTATCCAGCACCGATTCCTCCTTGACGGCTCTGGGGCCGCACCCCACCGCAAAACCGATCACCAGCCCGGTCAGAAGGACGATGGCAAAACAACGTTTCATGATTCCCTCTCCTGAGAAAATTAATCCACGATGAACATCACCTTGCATTGATCAAGAAAATTATGTGTGTTTGCGGCCGCGCGAATGGCTTCTGCGGAAGCGGCTGAAACAACGACATCCGATTTGTTCGGCCCTGAGGCTTTGATGGCCTTGACCACCAGGGGATTGGCGGCCACGCGGTCGTTGCTGCGCGCACGGTTTACATCTTTATCGTAACCAACCATGCCGATCTGAATCGCCCATTCACGGCTGACGTATTTGGAGCCATAGAGTTCCTGGCCGTTCTCGTCAAGTACTTTGGGCGCCATGGCCGGCCGGATCCCCAATCCTTTGGTATCGATCACCAGTCCGGTCACAGCGCCGCCGGAGGAAGGAGCCGGCGCCGGCTGGTTCACACTCATTCCGGCGGGCAGAGGCTTGCCGGCAGGCCAGGGCTGACCGCAATAAGGACAGACCGCACCGCCGGCCGGTCCCAGCGTGGCGCCGCCCATCTGCGGCGGCAGCAACGCGTCGCTCAGCGCGCCGGACAAAGGCATCTCGATGGTCACTTCGATGTCGCCGGTCGACATGTATTTGGTGTCCACTACGGTAAAATTTCTGACAATGCCGGAAACACGCGTGTTGATCACATCGTTCTCAACCATAAAATTGCGCACCGTGGTTTCAGAATCAAGAGTCATCCCTTTGACCGTTTCCAGCAGATTACGCAATGCCGCTTTTTTGGCCGCATCGATGGCGCCCGCGCGTTGAGCGGTCTCCGGCATATTGGGATTGGGCGAACCGATCCCCGTCGCTCTGAGCATTTGCTTAGACCAGTCCACCAGGCCGTTGCTGCCAACCGCCTGCTGCACATTCTGCGCAAAGATCCATCCGGCCATTAGCAGAACCATCGACAAGCCCAGTATCCCTATACGGTGGGACTTCATAAAAGTGCCCTCCTTTAAATGAGTGAACATTCAACTGGCACACAACCAAGAAGATTACGAGCTTGATACGACAATGAGCGTGATTCAAAGCACAAAAGACCGGCAACCGATAAAACAGCGCCAGCCCTGGAAAATTCCACTTTCCGGACAAAGAGAATAATTATTGCGCCTAATTTCTAATTTACATTAAATTAGCCAACAAAGGCGTATTTGTCAAGATTTATTTAGGCCAAACTGGCTAAAAATAATCACGCTGGACCAGAACATTATCGGAATCCATACGTTTAATTGCATGATAATATGAGAAGAATGCGTGCTATCTGTAGACGACAAGGATATCATCACAGCCAGCCAGGCGGGCGATCAACAGGCGATGTCCAGGCTGATCAGCTTGCATGCAAGCGCGGTCCATGGTTTTATTCTCTCGCTGATCAGCGATCGAGCGGCGGCTGAGGACATCAGCCAGGAGACTTTTATTCGCGCCTTTCTGGCCATCGGAAAATATGAATTCCGCGCTCCGTTCAGGTCCTGGCTCTTTCGCATCGCTTTGAACCAATGCCGCGATCATCTGCGCAAAATAAAAGTACGAAGCATCATTCATCCTTTCAAGCGTTCCGCGGACAACACAGAGATCGAATACGCGGATCCCGGACGGGACGCCCTGCAGCAGATGATCCAGGATGAACGCAACGGAGCCTTGCATGCCGCTTTGCAGAGATTGCCCGAATCGCTTCGCCGAGTGATCGTCCTAAGGGATCTGCAGGAATACAGCTATGAGGAAATCGCGGAATTGCTCCACTGGCGCATGGGAACGGTTAAATCGCGTCTTTTCCGGGCGCGCAAAGAATTAGCAAATCTGTTAAAGCCTTATCTGGAGGAAAACCGTGAAAAAGGCTCATGAGGATGTGAACGTGTCGGCTTGGCTGGATGATGAACTTGGCCCGGCTGACAAAGCCGCTGTGGAGGAGCACCTGAAGGTGTGCCGCCACTGTCAGAACCTTCTGGCTGAATTACAGCAGGTGAAAGCGATGACACAGCAGCAGCCGGCCTATGCGGTTTCGCCCTTTTTCGCCTCGCGGGTCCTGGCCGGGTATCGGCGTGCAACCGCAGAGACGATTTGGAGTGAACTGGACCATCTGTGGCATCCGTTCCTGCGTTGGGCGGCCGTGACCGCGATGATCCTCGTGGCGCTGCTGGCATGGCCGCGAAACGATCAGGCGCTGGAAAACGCTGTGCAGGTGACCGAGGCTGAGCTGTTAAGCGGTCAGCCCGAGCTCATTCAATCTCTCGGCGATATGGACCAAGTGCTGCAGTTCGCCCTGGCGCAACCTTCCAGCCAATTCGGAGGATTCTCTCAATGAACTCGAAACGTACGGCGATCGCCAGTCTGTGCATAGTGCTGTTGGTGGGCGTTCTGCTCGGCGTCGTCATCGACCGGTATCTGTTCGATGATCACAATCGCCCGCCCTTTGAACGGAGACGGTCGCACGATTTCTTTGGACGGTTGTCCGTAGAGCTGCAACTGAATGACCCGCAGAAAGAGCAGTTGCGCATTCTCCTCGAAGCGACCAAGGCCAAACACGATTCCTTGCGCAAGACGACCGGTCCACAGTTCCGCCGCATTCAAGAAGAATTTCAGCAAGAGTTTAAAAAAGTGCTGGATCCGGATCAGCGGGAAAAATTCGAAAAAATAGCCAAACGGGACAGACCCAGAGGGTAACGCCGTTCGGATTCCTCTTTCATTCAATCAGGAGTGCTCTGTTCATGAAAAAATGGTATTATGGGGTGGCGGTGATCGTCGCCCTTGCGATAGCGGCCTATTTTCTTTTTCGGCCGAGTCGGCCCAAAGCCGCCTCCAAAGTGTACGTTCCACAATCAGAGAGCATTCAAAGGGGCGATCTGACCGTCATTGTCACCGCTACCGGCACCATCGCGCCGATCAACAAGGTGGAGATCAAATCCAAAGCCAGCGGATTGATTGAAGAGCTCAAGATCAACGAGTCGGATCAGGTAAAGATCGGCGATCTCATCGCCCGGCTGGATCAAAAAGACACGAAAAACAACTATGACCAGGCGGTGGCCAATCAGGAAGTGGCGGACGCGAACCTGAAGCAGAAACAGAGTGAACTGACGCGCAAGCAGGAACTGTTCAACAAAGGGTTGATCTCAAACTCTGAATTCGATATTGCCAAGCTGGCGGTGGTGGAAGCTCAGG
>CAZKQR010000362.1:0-4547 GCA_964554965.1 uncultured Cytophagia bacterium
GGCCTGATCAAGCGCAGTGCAGACGGCGGTAAATCCTGGCAAGAGGTATCGACAAAGTCACAGCACACCTTTTACGACCTCTTTGTCCTCAGCGCACAGAACGCCATCGCCGTGGGCAGCTCTTCCTATGTCGGCGATTCCTATTATCTGACAGCCGAAACGACCGACGGCGGAAAAACCTGGCAGAACACCGAAGTGAGCGGCAGCGGAATGCTTCAGGCTGAAGCGGTTTCCGTCACCCAGCATGCCGACACCAATACGCCGGTGTATGTGATCGCCAAGGCCGATGGCAAACTGCTCACCTCCACCGGTCCGGCATCATCCAGCAACCGGGTGTGGGAGTCCGGGCACAGCGAATCAGGCATCCAATTTTTAGACGTGCACATGATCGGCAACTATGGTTGGGCGGTGTGTACGATGGGCATCATCTACAAGACCTACAACTATGGCAAGGAGTGGTGGCGCAAGGATAGTGGAGTGGATTCCGATATCGCGGCCGTGCATTTTGTCGATATCGATCACGGCTGGGCGGCCACCTATGGCGGCGAGGTGCTTTCCACAACAGATGCCGGAGAAACCTGGAGCGCCAAAAAAATTGATAACGATATTTTCCTCGGCATCCATTTTTACGATGCGCACAACGGCATCCTCGTCAGCGCCAATGGTCATATTTTTCATACTCAAGACGGCGGATCGAACTGGCGAAGCATCGATCACGGTCTGGGCGCGGACAAGGGCTTTATGGATGTGGTAATGCTGTCTCCCAAGAAGGCCTGGGCGGCCGGCTGGAACGATGTGCTGCTGCCCATTGCACTCAACGGCGGTGCGCCCACCACCACGATAGCGCCGAACACGATCTACAACGGAACTCTGCCCGGCAGAATAAACGTGTATTATGCCGTTCCGGTGGATGCAGACGGCAACCTCACCGTCACCCTGACCCCGAGCGACGGCGCCAACATCCAGCTCATGATCTGCACGCCTGAAAAAAAAGAGATCGTCCGAGGGGACAGCCGGGGCAACCCATTCACTCTGAACGTCAACGGCCTCAAACCCGACACCTACTATATCTCTCTATATGGCTACTATGACCCAAGCAACAACATCGCCTTTTCCTTGCAGACGCAATACGTCACCGCCGCTCTTGCGAACGATTCTGAACCGAACGACACTTTTGCGGATGCAAAAATATTGCCGCTTAACCATTCTGTAACCGGCCATGTCGGTTATGATGGCCGCTGGCTGTCCAACCCGGCGGACCTGGTTGATTGGTGGCAGGTCAGCACAATGGAGGATGGCGCTTTAACCGTGACCATCACGCAGATCGAGCCGGTCAATCTGCAACTCGCCCTCTACAGGCCCGACGGCAGCACCGAGATCATGCGCGCGGATACCTGGGGCGACACCACTCGACTGACCATCAACAACCTGCGCAATGGAACCTATTTTGCCCGTGTGTACAGATATGCCTGGAATTTTACTCCCTATACTTTGCAGAGCACCTTTGTCCCTGCACCCGGCAAGTCCGATGCAGAGCCGAACGATACCGCCGGCGCCGCTGTGGCGTTGTCCTTGACCGCCAAGACCGATGGCCATCTGGGCTACGATGGTTTCAGAGATAGCCTGGCTAAGGACACTGTGGACTGGTGGCATTTCACCCTGCCGGCGGCCACAGACCTGAAGATCAAGCTCACTCAGGCCGGTTCCGCCAACCTGCGCATGCAGCTGTTCGGCGCCGATGGTGTGACCCTGGTTCATAGCGGAAATGATACCAAGGGCGCAGGATATGAGATGAACGTCTCCGGCGCTGCAGCGGGCAAATATTATTTAAAGATCATAACCTATGGCGTTCATGATTCCTACTCGCTCAACGAGGATAAAACCACGGTAACGCCGCAGACCATCTCAGCCGCCTGGGGACCCCCGGCTCAGCTCTCGGTCTGGCAGAACTTTACCGTTCCCCTCACGGCAGCAGCCTTTGGAATTGACGACGCCACATTTGCCGGGGTTCTGGCTTCGGTGAGTAAAATCCGCTTTCGCACCGAAATGTATGACGGTGCGGATGTGGGCAAACTCGACGCCGTGCGCATCGGCACTCGCTTTTTCAGCGAATTTCGCAGCGGCGAGGAAGAGTGGGTGGCGGAAGGCGACGGCACGTTGAGTTGGTTGGATTCCGGCGGTTCGGACGGCAACGGCTATATCCAGGTGGCCGACTGGGCTTCGGGTGATTGGCACTATGCGACCGCACCGCCATCCTGGAGCGGAGATTGGACCGCTCTGATCGGACAGAACATCACCTTTGCTTATCAGACCAACCATCACTCTTCTGATTATCGGGGGACCATCGAGATCAGCAACGAACCGGTCAACCGCCTGCTGGTGACCACCTCCAGTTGGACCCTGGCGCCGGGCGGCAGCGGACCGGTGACCGTGAAGCTAAGCCAGGCGCTGTCCAGTGATCTGACCGTCCATCTCTCAAGCTCCAACCCATCCAGCTTTACCGTGGCCGCCAGTCTAACCATCAAAGCCGGACAGAACAGCGGAACTGCCTTGATCAACGCCGCCCCGGCTGCCGTCGAGGGCAGCACGGCGGTGATCACCGCATCCGCCGGCGGTTTTCCTGACGCCCGCCTCACCCTAACCATCCGCAGCGAGTCAGATGTTAAGGAAGGCATCGGCGTGCGCGTCAATGTTGTGGACACGGAAAATTTTCCCACTCTCTCCTGCTGGATCTCGGCCATCGATTTAAGCGACAACACGCCCATCGAAAACATCAGCGCTGCTCAGATCACTCTCTCTGAGGGTGGATCGACCCAGACCGCCGGCCGCGTCGAAAAAGTGGGACCAGGGCTGGGTGGAAAAGTGGACATCGTTTTCGTCGTGGATGCCACGTTGGCCTCGAACCGGAGGGAGAAATTGGCCGCATGGGCCCGCTGCATCGACGACTGGGTTCATGATCCGGCTGTGGGCATCGACAGCCGTTATGCCCTGGTCACCTTTGCCGACGATGTGGAAACGGCAACCGATTTCAGCAACGATTTCGCTGAAATGAAAACCCAGATCGAGGGGATCACCCCGCGGACCAGCAGCGACGGAAAAGCCAACGCGCTGAACGGCCTGGCCAAACTCCTGGAGCTCGACTTTAGGGCCAACGCCCTCCATATGGCGGTTCTGCTTACCGACAAGCCCTATTATCAACAGGGTGTTTCCGGCGCCGGCAGCACAACGCTTACAACCATCATGGCGGCCCATGGGCTTTATTTCGACGACATCGTTCCCATCATCATTGCACCTGATCAGCCTGACTTTCGTACCCTGGCGCAGGAGGCCGAGGGTTTGTTTCTCGAACTGAACGACGACAAATTAGGGGAGCACTTTTGTCACATCGGCCGTTTCCTGGCCGGCCAGACCGTCGTCACCTATGTGACCAGCGACCGCACAGCGGATGACGACGTCCGCACACTGGATCTGACTGTGAAGGTGGGCGACAAGTCCTACTCCACCGAAAGGGTGTTTGTCGTCGGATCCTCGCAGGTCATCCTCACCCCGGCAAATGTGCTCGGCAAAACAGACTATACGTTTGAGCTGGCCGTGGAGGTAAAAAACATCGTCGACCTGGGCCTGGTGCATTTTTATCTGCAATACAATCCGGCGAAAATCGAGCCCGTGCAGGTCAAAGAAGGAGACTTCCTCAACCAAGGGGGATCGCAGACCACCTTTGTCTCCGCTGTCGAGGCGGCCAACTCCCGCATCGACATCAGCGCAACACGGCTGAACAGCAGCGGCGTCGGCGCCAGCGGCAGCGGCGTGTTGTGCACCGTATCGTTCAAAGTGCGCGTTCCTGATTGCGGCAGCACCCTATCGATCTCGGCGACCGACCAGGTGTTTAGAAAACTGAACAACACGGCGATCCCAGTCGTCACCGCCACCGCCACGCTTCATCCCATCAGCGCAGGCGGGACTTCCAATCTTCTGGGCGATTTCGACAAAGATCTGGACATCGACACGCGCGATTTTGCTCTGCTGTCCACCTATTGGAAACCGAACAACACGGCAACCGGGGACATCGGTCCGGCGGACGGCACACCGCCTTTTCTGACCGTGACGCGCGACAATCAGGTCAATTTTGAAGATCTGTTCGTCTTTACCCGCATGTGGAATTGGTTTCATTCCAGCCTGAAAAAAACACCGGCAGTAACCCCGATGGCGAAAACGGCCGCCGCCCGCATGGAATGGCGCTTGCAGCCCTCCAGCAACCCAAAGGAGCAGCGGGTCTCGCTGATGGCGCAGGACATGGATCATCTATCCATGGGACATATCGTGCTGCGCGTTCCCACAGCCGCCTGGCGCATCATCGACATCCAGCCGGGCGAGCTGATGACCGGCTCTTGCGCCTGGCTGGTGGAACGCGACGACCAGCATGGGGGGATCGACATCGCCTTCTCGCGTCTGGCAGAGGCTGGGGAATCGCCGGCCTGGTACGGAACCGGCTCCCTGATCGAATTGCAGCTCGCCCCCCTGACGGACGCTGCGGCTGAATTGCAGAC
>CAZKQR010000363.1:0-4529 GCA_964554965.1 uncultured Cytophagia bacterium
GGATCCTGCGGCCCGGCACGGCGGCGGACGGCAAATCCGCCACTCTGCCCAACACCTGGCGTATAACTCCAGCCGGCCGGCCTCTGCCGCTTCCTGGGGACATGGCCATGAGGATCATCATCAGCCCGGACGGCCAAAGGGCTTTTGTCAACACAGCCGGGTGGCATGATCACAGCATCAACCTCATCGATCTGACCACAGAAAAAATAATCACCAGCTTTCCCATCGCGAAAAACTGGACCGGAATGGCTTTCGATCCCACGCGCCGCGAGCTGTTCGTATCCGGCGGAGGTCCGGTGACAGAGCGGTTCACCAGCGCGGCGATCCAGTTCGGCATCAGCGAAGCGTTGCTGGAGTATTTGAAAAACCCGATTTCGCGGCTCAGCGTAAAGGACGACCGGCTCGAACTAGTACCTTCACCGGCGATCGAGGGGCTGATCGATGAACAGCGGTTCATCTCCGGCGTGGCCCTGGGGCACGATGGGACGCTCTATGTCGTCGACATCAACAACGACACGGTCTATCGCCTGAGCGGCCCGGATTTCAGCCTCCAGACTTTTACCCAGGTGGGCTACCGTCCCTATGGCGCAGCGCCGTCGCCGGACGGCAAGACCCTGGCGGTTTCGAACTGGGGGGATGAATCGGTGAGCCTGCTCGACGCCGAATCCATGAAAGAAACCGGTCGAGTGAAGGTCGGCAACCATCCCAACGATCTGCTCTGGTCGCCGGATGGCCGCCTGTTCGTAGCCAACAGCGGCTCCAACAGCGTCAGCGTGATCAGCAACGATAAAGTGACGGAGACCATTCGCACTTGTATCCATCCGAGAGATCTGGTCGGGGCCACGCCGGTGGCGCTGGCGGTCAGCAACGACGGCCGGCGGCTGTATGCGGCCAACGCCGACAACAACAGCATCGCCGTGATCGACATCGGCCGTCCTGGTGAATCGGAGGTGTTGGGATTCATTCCTACCGGGTGGTATCCCAGCGCCGTCGCCGTTTCTCCCGACGGCCAAAAGCTCTTCGTCGCTACCGGCAAGGGTGGAATGAACCTGCGCGCTAATTTTCCCGCTGTCACCCCCTTTAAAAGAACCGCGCCGGATCCGACCCGGCCTTATGACTATGTCGCGTCGCATCTGCAGAGCATATTTTCCGTGATCGATGTGCCGGATCGTGAGCACCTGGCGGCTTACACCGCGCAGGTCAAAGCCAATTTTCCCGACCCCTCCGCGCAAGTCGATCAAGCGCACAGTAAAAAGATCATTAGAGAGGTGTTTCCCAAAATCAAGCACGTGCTTTACATCATCCGCGAAAATCGGACCTATGATCAGGTCTTTGGCGATCTGGGCAAAGGCAACGGAGATCCCAGTCTGGTCCTCTTTGGCGAAGAGGTGACGCCGAACGGCCACAAGTTGGCGCGGGAGACCGTGATCCTCGACAATCTCTACGCCAACGGCGAGGTCTCCCAGGACGGCCATCAGTGGTCGAACGCCGCCTATGTGACCGATTACACCCAAAAGGCCTGGGTCAACAGCTACAGCCGGCGGGGCCAACCGAATGCGGACGAACGGCTGACCTCTTCCCCCGCCGGTTATCTCTGGGACCTTTGCCGCAAGCACGGAAAAAGCTTTCGCAGCTACGGCGAATTCGCTTCCTTTCACTCTTCGCCCGACACTGAACCGCAATTCATCGGCGCATCAGGCTTGCGCGATCATTACAGTGAAGAGTGGCTCAAACTGAAAACGGTCCCGGGCGGACGCCAGCGCGACCCCAAACTGGCGGAGGTTTTTATTCGGGAATTGCACGAAGCGGAGAACAGGGGCGAATGGTGGAATTACATGGTCATGTCCCTCGGCGAGAATCATACCGATGGACTCACCGCCGGCCGGTTTACTCCCATCGCCTGCGTCGCCTCCAACGATCTGGCTCTGGGCATGATCGTCGAGGCGGTGAGCAAGTCTAAATTCTGGCCGGAGACGGCTATCTTTGTCATCGAGGACGATGCGCAAAACGGTCCGGACCATGTGGACTCGCGCCGCACCGTGGGATTGGTCTATTCCCCCTGGGTCAAACGGGGCGGTATCGTCGACAGCACCATGTATACCACGGTCTCCATGGTGGCTACCATGGAGCTCATCCTCGGGCTGCCGCCCATGACCCAATACGATCAACTGGCCACACCGCTCTGCAACGTCTTTACAACAAAGCCGACCCTGACGCCGTTTACCCACGAAGCCAGCCGCGTCGATCTGATGGCGAAAAATCCGGCCGAAGGCGAAGGCGCACGCCGGTCGGCCTTGCTGGACTGGTCGGATTATGACCTGGCCGATTTTGACGAGCTGAACGAGATCCTCTGGCTGGCGCTCAAAGGCGACGTCCCCATGCCCGCGCCGATCAGAAGCGGCGTGTTGCTCAGGTGATCGCTCGGGACGTTCTGCTCTCTGACGAAGGAAAAATCAAGGGCGGCCCCTTGAAACAGGGCCGCCCTTTTTCTACTTTTTGATGAACTCCACCCTGCGATTCTTGGCCTTATTGGCAGGGGTGTCGTTGGCTGCGACCGGCTGGCTTTCTCCGGCGCCCTCGGTTTCCATGCGCGCCGCTTCAATGCCGAACGTTTTGATCAATTCGTTCTTGACCGATTCCGCCCGCCGCTTCGACAGGGCGAGGTTGGCGCTATCATTGCCGTCGCTGTCCGTATGGCCGACGATCTTGACGTTCACGCCGGGATTCTCCTTGAGCACATCGGCGATGCTCTTCAGCGTGCCGTAGGACTCGGGCTTGATCTCGGCCTTATTGACGTCAAAGGTGATGCCATAGGTGATCAGCCTGCCCTCTGTAAGCAGTTTGCTGCGAGTGTCGGGCGAAGCTGTAGTGATCTGCAAGTTGGTGATCATCGGGTAGCTTGCGGCGTCCCAGCCGGAGAAACGCAGTCGGTCGAATTTCACCCCCGAATGGATATTGGTCGGAACGTCAAGGACTTTGGCGCCTTGGTGATAGATCCGCACTCTTCTCTTCTGCGCCCAGATGATGACATGGTTAACCTGCTCGATGCGAAGCGGATTTCTGGCCGCCTGCCCCTCGAGCCAGGCGTCATCCGCGCCGGCGTAGCCTTTGGTCTCCCAGCCCTCTTTTTTCATGGTGATGTGCAGGCCGGCTGTGCCGGGATAGAGATCGTTGTTCAGTTCCATCGGCTCTTCAGGGTTGTCGCTGTAGACGGTAAGCGTCGAACCGTGTGTGTACTCCTCGTCAGGGATGATATCGAATTCGATGATAAAGTTATCGGGAAAATCGATCTTTTTCCCATAGCAATAAACGGCATCCTCTCCGTTCATATGAAACCATTTGCCGGAAGCGATGTTGACCGTCTTGACCTCGCCGCTGCCGTTGGAGGTCCAAAGAGCGGGAAAGTCGCCGATGGCATCCTGGGAGAAATCATCGAAAAAGAGAATCCGGTCGCCGGCGACGAAATCGTACTGCGTGGTGCTCTGCAGCTCTGGCCGGGCTGATGCGCCGGATTGGCCGGCAGAAGACGGAAGCTGGGATTCTTCCGATCCTTCACCCTCCTGTGTTTCGTCAGCCGCTTCCGTAGCCGTTTTTCCCGCCGCTTCGCTGTCGGCTGTCCCCTTTTTCTTTTTCATAAACTTGCCGAGCCCCTTGCCGATCTGATTGAGGCCTTCATCCACGCCTCGTTCGATATTGCTATTGGTCCTGTCTGTGGCCTGGCGCTTGGCCGTCTCTTTCGGGTCAACAATCTGCGCCTGCAGAATAGATCCCAGCGTGAACAAGCCTAAGACCATAACCATGACACGGCTGAAAACGATTTTCATGTCCTGTTCCTTTCATTTTCGAATTGTTTTGCCGCGCGCAGCTTTAGAGGTGCAGATTTCATCTTGCTCGATGCGCAAGCGAAATCCAGCGGTATCAGGGATGTGTTTTGGTTTAAAGAGATTTTTATAAGCAGGAATTCTCTTGCGGATTTTTCAGTTGGGCAGATAAGATCCGTCTGCTGAGCACCACCGGCCTCCACCTTCTTTCAAACCACACTGCCGCACTCAGGCCTGAGGGCCTGAACCTCCCACTCCACTTCGTAGCTAAAATAGCCAATGAGGCAGTAAAAAACAAGTGATTTTCCCGAAACAACGAGCATCAACACAATGCCGTAAATCAGAAAAAGAGCGCCTCCATCCCGGCGATCGGTATAGGCCCTTGACGGTTGCGGGCGGATGAAAAAGCATCCATGATTGCCGTCCTTGAAAAAAACCATTGAGCTTTAGCGGTTGGTCCTGTAAATTGTCCTGCGAGGCTTTTTCACCGGTTTTAAGGGAATCTGAATGACGCAGGCTTTCAGCGGCACCGTCCGGCTGCTGTTCTTGGCCGACACCCATCTCGGCCTGGACGCCCCCCTGCGCCCGCGCGTGCAGCGACGGCGGCGCGGCGCGGATTTTTTTACCAACTATCTCAAGGCCCTGGAGCCGGCGCTGCAGCAGCAGGTCGATCTGCTGCTGCACGGCGGCGATATGTTCTTCCGCAGC
>CAZKQR010000364.1:0-4521 GCA_964554965.1 uncultured Cytophagia bacterium
ACGACGACGTTGTCGGTGAACGC
Source organism: uncultured Cytophagia bacterium (assembly GCA_964554965.1). Classification (GTDB taxonomy): domain Bacteria; phylum Zhuqueibacterota; class Zhuqueibacteria; order Residuimicrobiales; family Residuimicrobiaceae; genus Anaerohabitans. The sequence goes on from CAZKQR010000364.1 coordinate 24, forward strand.
CAAAGTGATCTCGCCGCCGTGGCCCAGAGACAGAATCTCCGCCGGATCGCTGGTGGTGCTGGTGCTGTTGAGCCCGCGATCCGGATCCGGCGGACCCAGCACGTTGTCCGGAAAAAAATCATAGCCGGTTTTGCTCCACGGTTGGCCGGGTGAAAAAGCGATCACTTCATCAGCCCAGGGATCCGAGGACTCGCTCCTTTCCACAATGGCCATGTCCTGACTGCCGTCGCCCGCGGGATAGGTGCTCACCACCCGGTCCTGCTGCACATCAAACTTTTGCACGACATCCTGATCAAAGGCGCTGACATACAGCTCGGCGTTTTTCTTATCCCAGAGCAGATGCGTGGCGCCGCGGCCGACGCGCAACGGGTTTTGTGCGTTGCGCAGGATCTCGCCGCTGTAAATGTTCACCTTGTACAAAAAGCCGCCGGTATGATCGCCCCAATCGCAGACATAGGCCATGCCGTCGGGCAGCACCGCCAGATCTCCGGGATAGCCGCCCACCACCAAGGTATCGACGACTGCCGGGCCGGCATAATCCGGCGGGGCATAGGGATTGATCACTGCCAATTGTCCGCTGTTACCGCCCCAGACGCCGGAGCAGAGCACATAATAGTTCCAGTCCGGCCCCTTGCGCACCACTTGCGGATTGGCCGGCACCGCCACGCTGGTAAGCAGAGAATCACGGGCAACGTCGATAAAGGCGATGGTGGATGGCTGATAGTCCGGATAGCCGCCGGTGTTGGCCACCAGGGCGGTATTCCCATCGACGATGATCCCTTGCGGCGCCCTGCCGCAGGGGATGAATTTGGCGACGCGGCTCTCTTTGATCTCCACCACAGCCACAGCGTCCATGAGCAGCAGGGTCACATAGACCCGGTTGCCGCCCACCAGCGCCATGCCATAGGGATTGGAGCCCTCCGGCAGCGCTATGTGCTTCTCCACCTGCAGCGAGCTCGCATCGATGATCATGATCTCCGGCGGCACACTGTTCAACACCAGAACTTGCTCGCGATAGCTGAGTATTTGATTGGGGATTTGCCCCAAGGCCGCCACATCGTTCTGAACAGCGCCGGTCTCCAGGTTCACGGTGGACCGCGTGCGCGCCAGATTGTTTTCAATAAACAGCGTGCGCGGCATATCGCCGGCAAAAACGAAACGAACAACCCCCACACACACCAACAGGCAGATCTTTTTCATTCTCTAGTCCTTTGATTCCCGTCTCTACGGTACCAGGCTCGCTCTCCCTCCTCCTTCCGGTCAATCAAACAGGACTCGGGACATGGCAGCACCAGCCGGCGTTGTTAAAAGGCAGCGCTCCACCCGGCCCGCCATTCCCGGCCCGGCAGAGGCGCATTTTCCAAAACTTGATAGCGCACATCGGTGATGTTCAGGCAGGACAGCTTGACGGTTTGCGGCCGGCCGATCACACGGAAAGCGTACTGCAGAGTGATCTCGTGCAGAGAAAAGCCGGGCAAGCGCACGGTATTGGCTTCTGTGACAAAGCGATCGCCGCTGCGCCGGAAATTATAATTCACCTGCAGATCGCGCCATCCCCACTGCAGGCCTGCCTTAAAACTGTGTTCCGGTCGGTACGGCAATTGTTTGTGCCGCGTTGTTCGTTCCTCGCTGAGGTTTTCGCTGCGCAAATGGCTGTAGGAAACCTGCGTTTCCAGGCGCCAACGGTTGAGATGCCAGCGCCATTCGACCTCTTCGCCGGAAAGACGGGCGTCGGTGTTCACCGGCGAAAAAGTGGCGAAGGAGCCCAGACGCCAGATGATCAGGTCCCGCAGCTGATGGTGAAAGCGATTGAACCGGAACAGGCTGTTGCGCCACAGACCTTCGATGGCCCATTCGAAATTTTCGCTCCGCTCCGGGAGCAACCCGGCGTTGCCGCGCACCCGGTACTGCTGATAGAACAGATCGGCAAAGGTGGGCAGGCGAAATCCATGGCCCCAGTCCGCCTGCAGCCGCCACTCCAGCAGCAGCTGTTTGCGCAGACTTATGCCCAGTGACGGGCTGAGAGCCTGATCCAGGCGTTGGTCCTGGTTGTGTTCAATCTCTGCTGCATCATAGCGCAGCCCTGCCTGCGTTTCCAGACGCGTATTCCAGCCAAGTCCGGTTTCACCGCCATGGCGCAGATAGATCCCGGCGTTGCGGACATCGGCAAGGCCCACTGGCGTCAGAGATGGGTACAAGCGATCGCGATCGGAAAAGCGCGTCGCTCCCACTTCAGCCCCCAGCTCGATCTGATGGTCCGGGCTGATCTGGTGCACAAGATCGCTCTGCAGCCGGCCTGCGGTCACTTTATTTTCGTTCCAGTAGCGCGGCGTTGACCGATAGCGCACCGGCACATTCTCATAGATATTTTTAAAGGAAGTCAAGTCCTCATTGAAAGAGGCGCGCACGTTCAGCGTACGCCGGCGCTGTTTTTTTTCAAACGAGAGCACGGCCAGGCTGCGCCGAGTGGCGCTGCGCGCATAGGGCGTCCAACTGTAGACGGCGCCGGGCAACCCGCGATGGCCGAAGAGGTGCTGAGCGGAAAAGGACCATCGGGAACCGTTCTTCTCCCGGTTCCAGCGGCCGAACAGTTGCCGCTGCAGCATATCTGCGTTTAAGCGCGCCTCAGAGAGGCGCCGGCCGGCGAGATCATACTCGTAGCGGTAATCGTTGCGGCTGCGATGCTGTTCGATGGTCAGCAGCAAGTCGCCATAGCCGCTTTTCCGCACCAGGGTGGCCGCCGCATCGGCAGCGGCAAAGGAGGCGGCGCGCAGCTCTATGGAAAGCTGATTTTCCCGCGCTTGCCGGGTGATGATCTGCACCACTCCGGCCAGGGCATTGGCGCCGAATCGGCTGGACTGCGGGCCTTTGTAGACTGTGATCTGTTCGATGGCTGCCAGCGGCAGGGAAGAAAGATCGATGTCGCCGGATAGTCCGTTCTGCAGTCGAACGCCGTCCACCAGCACCAGCACCTGGCCGGCCTGACTGCCGCGAATGGAGATCGACTTGGTGGCGCCGTTTTCCTGAATCTCCACTCCACAGGTCGCAGCCAGCAGCTCAGCCACATCATCGGCTTGGCTTTGCCGGATCCTGGCCTGGTCGATGACGATGTCAGCGCCCTGGGCCGGTTTATCGACGCCGGCGCGGATCTCCAGGCCGGGCAATTCGATGAGCGCCGGCTGCAGTTCGAACACCAGCTGCTGAGGCTGATCAAGGCTGACCAGAACGTTGCGCAGCTGCTGCGACCGATAGCCCAGCAGACTCGCCTCCACTACGTACTCGCCTGCCAGCAGATTGTACAAAACGAACCGGCCGTTGCGGTCGGTCACAGCACCCACGGCTGTGCCCGGCACAGTCACGTTGACGCCGAACAGGGCGTGGCGATCGGACCCGTCCAGAACCTTGCCCTCGATCTTGACGTCGGATTGCGCCGGTACATTCTGCTGCCCGGCCACGACCAGCAGCAGGAACGGCAACAGCATTCGCGGAAAAATGTTTTTACTGAAACGATTCATAGATCAGACTTGTCATCGATGAGGAGACATGGAGAAAGGAAGGAATGAGCGTTTGCAGGAGGTCGAAAAAAAAAAGCCCCAGTCTTGCAACATGGGGCGTCGTTATCGTTGTGTACCAGCACCTCACCCGCGAAGGCTAATCCTAACACTCTCTGGCAGGTCTCCTGGCTTTGAACATCAATCCTACCGGTCGCGCCTTCCCGGTCTCCCAGTGGCTTGTGCAATGCGACTTTCGTAGTTCATTACAGTAGCGGGGCTGCGACGGATTTGCACCGTCTTCCCTTTTCATCCATTTGGAACCAAAGCATGCGTTTCAAAGAGCGAACCAATATAAAGAGAAAATCTTCGAAAAGCAACAGCTATTGTGCCGGTCAATCAAAAAAATCCCAGACAAATCCCCAGCGCAGCTGCTGTTTCGGCATCGAATAACCGGGAAGCCGTTGATAGTCGATGCCGGCAAAATTTTGCAGCAAAAAGAACAGACGCGCACTTTTAATTTTAACGCCCAGATGGGCGAATGGAACGACGACCGGCGACAGCGCGGGCGACGGCAAGCGCGTACTCGCCGCCAGGCTGTTCTCACCCCGCTCTCCCCAACCGTTGAGTCCGACGCGCAACCGCACATCCAGATCGCCGGAGAAAAAAACATTCGCGTATTGCACGCAGCCCCAGGCCTGCTGCGCCGGTTGCGGCAGCGGGTCCTTCTCGTTCTCTTGGGTCTGTCGTAGATTGGCATAAAAAGAAAAACAGCGGTTCAGACTCTGTTCCACGCCGATGTCCATCGCCCAGCGGTTCGCGTCCTGCGCAAAAGCCGCTGCTTGGGATTGAAGGCTGGAGAGCGTCATTCCATCGCTGCTGTAAGAAACACTGATGAAATAGTGGACTGCATCGCTGTTTTTTTCCAGCGCCCAACCCCATTGATCGCTGCGTTCCTGCTGAAAAGCCCGGTCGCCGGCGACATAGCTCTCTACGCCGTAGCCGCC
>CAZKQR010000365.1:0-4506 GCA_964554965.1 uncultured Cytophagia bacterium
GGTTTGTTCTTGAGCATCATGTTCCAGTACTTGCCCGATTCAAGTGAGCAACCAGGTACTTCCCAGTTTTGGCTGCCGTCGTCATAAGCGGTCACGTAATAAAAGTAGGCGAACCCCCTCTGCACTGAACGATCGACATACTCGGTGACCGCCGCTATTCCCGAGTTCCCGCCGCACTCCCAGATTTTGCTGAACATCGTATCGTTGCGTCCAACGGAACGATATACGCGATAGCCGGCGAAATCACGGACGCCGGTGTCGCGGTCCGGAGCCTGTAAAACGTCGCTCCATGTGAGGATCACCGACTTTTCCGATGAGGTTACGGTCAGAGCGGGCGGCGGAGGCGGCTCCGGCGCATCAAATGGATGCCGCCCGCGCTCACGGTTTTGAAAATAGCGGCGCGTGGCCTGGCCAAAATATTTGAACAGAGAATCACGGCCGCTGGCCACCAGACGGTTCTTCTCCTCATCCGTGTGGCCCTCCCCGCCTTTCCATCGCGTCCACCAAGAAAGCCCGGCGGAATTGCACAAATCATAATTAATGCCGTTGACCGCTGCCAGAAGGGTAAAGTGAATATCGCTGCCGAACGGCATCTCATAAGGTCCCAGGCTGACATACGGGTTGGGCCGAGCAACGGTAAGCGGATCATCCGGTCGCTCATACCCCATCTCCTGCGGACTGGCCATGTGCCTTCCGCCGAAATAGTATTCGTAGGCCTCCTGGGTGGAAAAGAACTGCTGAGTGCCGACTCTCCACACCGTGGAAAAAGGCTGCGATAAATCGTTGGTCGTATCGCTGGGACTTTTATCGGCGTGTAAAAGGCCCAGGCCCAAATATTGATGAGAAAGCAGCCGGCCCATGCCGGTCGATTGCTCGAAAAAGCCCGTATTCATGTCCTGATCGCCTGTATCATCCCAACCGGATTTGCCGTTATTGCCGTCCCAGGCGTAAAATATTCTTAATGAATCAGCCGTGCGATTGCCGGCGGGATGCAGAGGCGAACCGCTTCCAAGATAATCCAGATAGTTCTCCCCATAATATTCCACCCAATCATCCGTGCTAGTCTCAATGACCGAACTGGGCGTTTGTTCAGCGCCTTCATGGCTGACCATGGGCAAAAAGGCATAGGTAAAACACAGGTCATGCAAGACCTGGATGTTCAGTTCAGCCGTGTTCAAATTTTGATTCACGTTTCCGCTGTTGACTACATTGAAATCGATAAACAGATAGCTGTCAAACGGGGGGCACGCATAGGCATAATACACTTGTTCCACGGTCAGGCCCACATCAAAAGACCATTTGATCACAAAAGCGGCATCGCTGATAAGGCTGGAATCCAGTTCATCGTACTCTTGCCTGGCCGGCTGAAGGTCACCATCCACCACCAGGGCCGGCGGCGGTTGCCGGAGCACGAGCTTGAACTCGTGGCCGACGCAGCCGTAGCGAGCACCGTTCGGATGCACCATCAGGCTTTCGCCGACGCCGCCGACCATGTAGGGGTAAAATTTGTTCTTCCAATCAGTCCAGTTTTTCATGCCATAGCCGAGACCACACTCCCGGGCGCACCCGTTCATCAAATCCATGGGTTTTGCAGCGCCCACGGCACGGTAGTGATTCCCCGGCCAGCAAAAAGAGCGATGGAAGCCTCCGGAGGGAATGTCTTCATCCTCATGCCACAGCTCGCCGATACAAAGCAATTTACGCCCCGTGATCTGCTGAGCGGAGAGGCTACCGAACAGAACCAGGACCAGGACTGCGACGCACTGACTGGAAAGCGCCCCCATCGTCGGCTGGATCATAATGACAATCCTATGCTGAGTCGCTGCATCAAGCCAAACGCGCTGAAATCCGCAACGGTATAATCGATCTGCAGACCGGTTTTCAGATAATGGAGAATGAACCCCACGCCTCCGGACCATCCCTGTTCATCGAAATTGATCTTGTATCCGCCACGCAGGAAAACCAGTTTCCGATAGGCGTATTCCAACCCGAACTGAGCCCGCTCGGTGTAATCCCGAGGATGTTGGATTTCATAGGAGAAGGTCAAACGGTCGTTCGAACGGCTGGGCAGAAAGATCTGATTGAGATCAATGGCCATGCCAAAACGAAAATTCAGGGGAATGGGCTTGTTGGCGAAATTCTGCACGGCGATGCCGATGCAGAGGTTTTTAAATCCGGAGTTATAGAGTGTGCCGAAATCATAGGCCACCACGTCGGTTTCGTTGTCCACCTCTTTGGTCGCCTCGAAATCAGAACCCACATACTCCCAAATCTGGCTGGAACCCAACCTCTGATACGCGTATTTCGCCTGTCCACCGATAAAAAGCCTATCGGTGATCTGCCGGGAATATCCCAGGCCGAACGCGTATTCGCCGACATTAAAAGTGCCAAGGCTTTGATACCCTTCCCAGGCATGGGCATCGACCACGGTTCTTTCAAATGTGCCATAGTTTACGCTGAGGTAATTCACGGTAAAGGTGCCCCAACGGCCGGCGGTACAAGCGGCGGCGGCTGATTGGTAGCTGGAGCCGGACAGCCAGTTGGAATAGTTGAAGGCCAGTCCGAGACCGTCGACGAACGCCGTGCCGGCTGGATTATAAAATATGCAGTTAGGATCCCCACTGACGGCGCTGTAAGCGCCGCCGAGAGCGATGGCGCGTGCGCCCATCTCCAGCTTGAGAAATTGCAGTTTGCTCTGTGCCACTTTTTTCATCGCCACCGCCGGTGCGGACAGCAGCGCGCAGCCAAAAATCAACGCCGGGATAATGACAGCTGTTCGTTTGCTCATGAGCTCGACTCCCAGTTAACGGGAAAAATTAAAACGCAAACCAACATAGTATCGGACAGGTCCGCCGACGCGATAGTAGTAATTATCACCCGGTTTTTCGGCTGGATGGACGATGTGCGAGGGCTTGTGATGGCCGACGCGGTCATCGGGTTTCAATGAATTCAAGTATTCGTAAAGCTCCCGGCCCGGTTCATCGCTTTTTCCGGCCAGGACGCCGTAGTTCAACAATTTGCGTGAAAAGAGATTGCGGATATCGAAATAAAGCGTTGCCAGGCCGACGGGAAAGTGGACATCGCGGCTGAAATAAAAATCGCTGCAAAAATAATTTGGATTCTGCAAATTGTTGTGGACAAAGGGACTGTTGGTGGGATTCCAGGTCCACTTGGTCCCTTCGGACCAACGCAAAATACTATTGAGACTCCAATTCGCGAAAAGAGGCAGGCCCAGTACTTTGGGCCCCCAATCAGACGGCGTACGGAAATCCAAGTTCAGCATAAAGCTCGGCGTCCATTCCCACAGATAATCATCTGGAAAGGAATACTGACTGTATTCCGAGACATTCTCCGGATCTCCTTCAACGAACCGGGTTGCGTAGCCGATCTCACCGGCTTTTTGTCCGCGGAACTCGGTCTGCAACCAACCGTTTAAAAACCGGCCCAGCCGTTTGTACACACGAAACTCCACTCCGATGATGTCCTCATACATTTTGTTGTCCCAAGTGTAATAGCGTTGGGTTGGATTTTCGGAAAACACATTCTGATAATAGACGATGCCCAACTGGTCGGTGACGTCTTTATAGTAGATCTCGGAGTGAATCAGATATTTTTCAAACAGGGCGTGTTCGTAGCCGAGAGAATACTGGACTGTTTTAGGCGGCTGCAATTCGGGATTGCCGCGCCATTTGATGTTGGACCACATACGCGGGTGGGTGCTAAAGCCGTAGCGATAGACATTATCCGGCGCCGTGTACGCGTGGCCATAGTTGAAATAGAGTTTGCTGCTCACCGTCATCGGATAAGAGACGCCGAACCGGGGGCTCAAGCGGTAATAGGGTTTGCTGTCTTTATACTCCATTCGATTGATGTTTTCCCAAAAATTGGGAATGAAGAAAAAGTTGGAAAAGGGATCGTCCGGTTCCAGAATCCGGGTGTTGGCATCAAACAGCTCCCCGCGAAAGCCGAGATTGCCGGTCAATCCCTTGACTTCGATGCGGTCCTGAACATAGAGAGCCCCGTACCGCGGCACTTCGCGAAAACGGATGGCAACGTCCTCCCCCTCGCCTTCGACCATGCCGTACTTTTCCGCGTAATCACGAATCTGGTAATAATTCCGGTCGATCATGCTTTCGCTGTAGTAGAATCCGGCTTTGATCAAGTGATGGTTCGAGATCTGGCTGGTAATGTCGCCGCGGATCAGCGTGTTGGATCCACGCGAATGCTCGAAATCGTTCGTCGTGCCATCCAGGCTCACCTTGCCGACCTGATCCATGGTGGGACTGACGCCGGGATACATCCACCCATTCGGCGTCTCATCCCAGCGGGAGGCCGGACACCAGACCAGATCTCCGGCATAGAGCGTCGTATCACCGACTTGATATCCGCCGCCGGCCGCATTCCACAAACCGGGGACGTGCAGCGAATCCGCTTGCAGAACATAATAATCGGCGGCGATCTCCTTAACCTTGGTCGTGTCGCGCATGGGACCATGACCGAACTCAT
>CAZKQR010000366.1:0-4496 GCA_964554965.1 uncultured Cytophagia bacterium
CATCGGCGCCGGACCGGCTGGTCTGGCTGCCGCGGTTGAATTGAAACGGTTGGGCGTGACCGACCTTCTGGTCCTGGAGCGCGACTCTGTGGCCGGCGGCATGCCGCGCTTTTGTCATCACACCGGTTTCGGCATACCGGATCGCCACAGGCTCAAGACCGGACCAGGCTATGCAGCCGCCTGGATGGCGGACGCGAAAAAGCAGCAGGTGGAGTTGCTCACTCAGACGACGGTCATTGACTGGACCGGCCCGTTGACCTGTTTAGCCACAGGCCCGGACGGTCTGCAGGAGATCGAGGCCCGCGCGGTCTTGCTCGCCACCGGCTGCCGTGAGCGGCCTCGTGCTGCGCGCCTGGTGGCCGGCAGCCGGTCTCAGGGGATTTTCACCACCGGGTCATTGCAGGACTTCGTCCATCATCTCAACTGCCGAGTGGGAAAACGAGCGGTGATCGCCGGCACGGAAAAGGTCAGTCTCTCGGCGTTGATGACGCTGGCCAAAGCCCGCTGCCGCGTGGTGGCCATGGTGACCTCTTTTCCTCGCCATCAATTCTACGGCATTTATCGTCCGGCCAAAATCGTGCTCGCCGATCTGTTGCACCGGGCGCCGGTTAAAGTGAACAGCACCATTCATCAGATCATCGGCCATGAACGGGTCGAGGCGGTTGAATTAAAAAACCAGCTCACCGGCGAATTTACGACCATCCCCTGCGATACGGTTGTTTTTACCGGCGACTGGATACCGGATCATGAACTGGCCCGGCGCGGCGGTGTGCCGATGGACGCAGGCACTCTTGGCCCGGTTGTGGACCGCCGCCTGCGGACCGGCAAAACCGGCGTGTTTGCCGCCGGCAACCTTCTCCGCGGTGCAGAGACAGCGGATGTGGCGGCCAGAGAGGGACTGCTCGTTGCTCGTTCCATAGAAGCCTATCTGCGTCATAACGAAAACGCCTCCCCGGGCATTGCCATCGTACCGGGTGGCGCGGTCCGCTGGGTATCCCCCAACCTAGCCTCCCCTGAAGACGCAGTGATGCCCTGCGGCAAAGTGCGCTTCAGCGTTAAAGATTTTTGCCGTCCGGCGCTGGTACGGATCGAGCAGGCTGATCACGTGCTGTTCGAACAGCGCCTGCGCGCCTGTGTGCCCAACACATCCTATGCCGTCAGTGATCACTGGCTGACGAAAGTGAACCTCACCGCCGGCCCGGTATACTTTTCTGTTGTGCAGTGACCCGGACGGAGATCAAAGTATGCTTGACAAGAAAAGCTATATACCGCTCTATCACCAATTAGCGGACGAATTACGCAAAAAGATGACCGGCCAACGCTACAAGGCCGGCCGCGCCCTGCCTTCGGAGAGCACGCTGTGTACGCGCTATGGCATCAGCCGGGGCACGGTGCGCGAGGCGCTGCGGGTGCTGCTGCGGGAAGGATTGATCGAACGGCAAAGAGGACTGGGCACGTTCGTCGCTTCCACCAAAATTGTCCACGAAGCCGGCACGGTGATGAGCTTTTCCCGGGTGATGGACGCCTCCGGCAAAAAACCATCAGCGCAAGTGCTGGAATTCCGCCGTTATCCGGCGCCGGATTATATCCGCAGCAAGCTGCAGCTCAGACCGGGCGCCGAGATCGTCTATGTACAGCGCCTTCGTTTCGGCGACGATGAACCGATTCTATTGGAGCACTCTTATTTCCGTCTCGAGATCGGTGAGAAACTGCAGGACCTGGATCTCATTGGACCGATCTACAATATGCTGGAAGAAAAACATCACTATGTATTTCTCCGCACCGAGTATGCCATCGAAGCGGCGCTGGCCGGCAAAAATGAAGGCCGTTTGCTGACGATCGGAGCCGGTCAACCGGTTTTGCTCATGAACCGGTTGGTGTATTTGAAAGACGGAATCCCCGTCGAATATGCCGAGGATGTCTATCGCGCCGATCGCACCCGATTTAAATTCACCGAACCCATCCTTAAGGAACAAATGTGACGGAGTCTACGGTTACCTGTGAGGGCGCGAATCCGGAGGTGGATCGCCGTTATCGCAAATGGCGTATCCGCGCGTTTTGGGGGACATGGCTCGCTTATGCGGGCTTTTATCTGTGCCGCAAAACCTTAACCATCGCTCAACCGGAACTGATGAAGGAATTCGGCTGGGGCGCGTCGCTGTTCGGCGTGATGCTGACCGGTTATCATATCGGCTATGCCACCGGCCAGTTCATCAACGGACCCTTGAGCGATAAATGGCCGGCGAGGAAAATTCTTGCGTTGGGATTGACTGCCACCGTGCTGCTGAATGTGGCCTTTGGTTTTTCAACCTCGGTTTTTCTCATGGGACTTTTTTGGGCGTTGAACGGCTATGCTCAATCCGCCGGCTGGCCTGCGGTGATCAAAGGCATGTCCAACTGGTTCTCTCTGCGTGAACGCGGCAAGATCATGGCGCCCTGGGGCTCCTGCTACACCATCGGCGATGTGGTGGGAACCGGCCTGGCCGCTTTCATCATCGGCCATTCGGCCAAGGTCGCGGTCACCAATCCGGCCGGCCAGAGCGTCACCTACTCGGAATGGCAGTGGGTTTTCTGGGCCGGAGCAGCGGCCCTGACTCTGGTGGGCGTGCTGGCGGTCACAATGTTTCGTGATAAACCCCAGGACGTCGGCTTGCCGGACATCGAGGTCTATCACCGAATCGCTGTACCGGTTGAGGAAAAGAGCTCCTCCGGCATCTGGCAGAACACAGCGGAGATCATGCGTCAGGGGCCGATCTGGGTGCTGGCCTTCAGCTATTTCGGCATCAAGTTCATCCGCTACACGTTTATGTTCTGGGCAGTCACTTTTCTTACCATGGAACGCGGCATGGCCACAGACATCGCCGGCTATATCTCAACCCTGTTTGCTCTGGTGGGACTGCTCGGCACCATGGTGGCCAGCTATCTGTCCGATAAGGTGTTCGCCTCCCGCCGCGCGCCCATCTGCACGATCATGCTTCTGGGTCTCATGGCGTCGTTGATTTTTTTCTGGCGCGCCCCCAATGCGCTTTTGCCCCTGGCCATCGGCCTGGTGGGCTTTATGACTTATGGACCTGATTTTGTCATCTCCGCCGTGGCGGTGATGGATTTCGGGTCGCGAAAAGGGGCAGCGACGGCGGCCGGCTTTGTCAACGGCATGGGCTCTATCGGCCAGGCGCTCTCCGGCGTGGTCGTGGGCTGGGTGGTAGCCGGCACGGGCTGGCAATCCGTCTTTTATCTGTTGACCGGCATTGCGCTGTTCTGCAGTCTGCTCATCGCAACGCTCTGGAACCGGGTCGGCACTCATTAGACGAGAGCACCACACACTCTCAACATCGGACACGGAGAGAGGCATGCGTTCGGCTAATCTATTGTACGATACTTTCACCCAAGAGATCTGCTGGGACCTGCTGCCGGAATGGCAGGGCCTTCCTGTCATGATTCAAGAGCTCTCCGGCGGCAACACCAACCGCCTCTATCGCGTTCAATCCGCCAAGGGCGATTATTCCATACGCATTCATGGGGAAAAAACCGAGCTGTACATCAACCGGGATGACGAGGTGCAGGCCATCGCCCGAATGGCGGAGTTGGGCATCGGCCCTGCGCTGATCAAGTATCTTCCTGAGCGGGGAGTCACCATCGTCGAGTTTGTCGGCCACGGCATCACCCTGAGCAATCCGGATTTTTTAAATCCCACCCTGTATCCCAAAGTCATGGCCCCCATCCGCCGCATGCATCAAAGCGGCATCCGGTTGAACCGGCTGTTCAATCCGCAGACACAAGTGCACGCCATGGCTGATCTGCTGCAGCAGCGACTGGGCGTCCACTATCAGGAATTTGAAGTGGACCGGTCGCTGGAACGCCTGGACCGGCTGGCGGAGCGAATCGCCGTTCCGGAGGATCGCTATGTCGCCTGTCATAACGATCTGGTGGCAGAGAATTTTATTCTGGTGGATGAGGAATGGGCATCACATTATCACACGCCGGTCTACATCATCGATTGGGAGTATGCCGGCATGTCGCCGGCGTGCTATGATCTGGGCGATCTGTTTCAGGAGGTGCGCGTGCCCCGGCAGAACGAAAAGCGAATGCTGGAGGCGTACGGCGGCACGGATGCGTTTGACCAGACTCTCTATCTAGTGGATCTGTACAAACCCTTTGCAGACGCCTATTGGTTTCTCTGGAGCATGGTGCAGAGGCAGATCTCGGCTAAAGCATTCGATTTTTATACTTACGGCAGGGTCAAATATGAGAACATGATCCGTACGTTCGAGTTTTTAAAGTCCGAATACGGCGAAAAGATGTAATGTTTCCGGGAACTCGTTCCCGCTTTCAGCGTAAAAAGTATGAAGTGACATTGGAAATTGCCCTTCCAACAGCTTCATTGATCCTCCTAAGAAAAAAAGGCGTGTTGCTGGATGAACACGCCTTTTTTTCTGCTGCGCTGGTCCTGTTCTCTTCGGGCAGCGCGTTTCCGTGATGCCCGGTCATCGGATCTG